>VXPO01000054.1 GCA_009839505.1 Gammaproteobacteria bacterium | reverse complement strand
CGGTACGACTTCGCGACCGCGCCTTGCGAGGAACACACCGGCGACCACAGATACGTCATTTCAAGTGTGTTCGACCACTAGTGAACCGTCAGGATCAGGGGGCGTGAACGTGGTGGCCGACGAGGAAGTCGAACACGGATTCGGTGTACTCGTCGGTGGTCAGGTCGGCCTTGGCGTAGAGCGCGGCGTTGTGCGAGATCGGCTGGGGATCGCGTGCCTTTAGATGGGCCTCGGCGACGCGTTCCATCATCACGAACCAGGCGACGGCGTGCTTGACGGACGCGCCAACGGTGAGCAGGCCGTGGTTGCGCAGCACGATGCCCCGGTGGCGACCGAGTTCGGCCGCGATGCGCTCCCCGCAGTCGAGGTCCTGCACCTGCACTTCCTCGTCGTCGAACACCGAGTGGTCGTCGTAGAAGATGCACGCCTCCTGGGTGATGGGCTCCATAGGTTTGGCCGAGGCCGAATAGGGTGTCCCGTAGTCGGTGTGGGTGTGGGCGACGCTGACGGCGTCGGGTCGCGCGGCGAGGATCGGGTAGTGGATGTAGTAGGCGGGCAGGTTCGTGCGTCCGCTGCCGCCGCGCACATTGCCGTCGGGCTCGACCAGCACGAGGTTGTCGGCACTCGCCTGGCCGAACGGCGTGTCGACATCGAGCAGCCAGAAGCAGTCCGTACGCTCCGGGTCGCGCGCACTGATATGGCCGTCGCCGAGGTCGCCCCAGCCGAGGGCGGCGAATACGCGGTAGCCGTGCGCCACCTGCCGCTTGCGTTCTTCGCGCACTGCGCTGATGTCTTGGATCGCCATGACGCGCAATGATGCCAGAGACGTGTTGCCCGCATCGATGGCCCTGATCGGGGTGATCGCGGCATGGCTTGTTTGCGCGATCAGTGTGGAACTGCCACACTCGAAGCGTTCCCCTGATCGAGCGACGCCATGGCCAGAAAGGCGACCACCTTGGGCAAACTCAGGGCCTCCGGCTACGAGGTGTTGGGCGTCAAGGCCGAGATGCGCCGCAACCTCATCGCCAAGCTGCGCCGTGGCGAACCCCTCTTTCCCGGCATCGTCGGCTACGACGAGACCGTCATCCCGCAGATCGCCAACGCCGTCCTCGGTGGCCAGGACATCATGCTGCTCGGCGAACGCGGCCAGGCGAAGTCCCGGCTCGTACGCGACCTCACCAACCTGCTGGACGACGAGATTCCGGTCATCAAGGGCGCGGAGATTCCGGAGAACCCGTTCGAACCCATCACCGCGCAGGGTCGTGCCATCGTCGAAGAGGCCGGTGATGCGACACCCATCGCCTGGCTGCCCCGATCCGAACGCTATGCCGAGAAGCTCGCCACCCCGGACATCACCATCGCCGACCTGATCGGCGAGGTCGATCCCATCAAGGTCGCGGAAGGGCGCTATCTCGACGACGAGCTGACCATCCACTTCGGCCTCGTGCCGCGGGTCAATCGAGGCATCTTTGCGATCAACGAACTGCCCGATCTCGCCGAGCGGATCCAGGTCGGACTGCTCAACGTCCTGGAGGAACGCGACGTGCAGATCCGCGGTCACAAGGTGCGTCTGCCGCTCGACGTGTTCCTGGTCGCGACGGCCAACCCCGAGGACTACACCAACCGCGGACGCATCATCACGCCGCTGAAAGACCGCTACGGCGCGCAGATCCGCACCCACTACCCGGAGGACATCGACAAGGAAATCGACATCATGGAGCAGGAGGCGGCCACTCTCGACATGGGCGACTACCGCGTCCACGTGCCCGCCTACATGAAGGAGATCGTCGCCGAGATTACCCACCAGGCGCGTCGCTCACCCGACGTCAACCAGCGCTCGGGCGTGTCCGTGCGCGCCTCGGTGGCCAACTACGAAGCGCTCCTCGCGAACGCCTTCCGGCGCGCCCTGCGTATCGGCGAGACCGATGTCGTGCCACGCATTTCGGACCTGCCGTTCGTGCTCCCGTCATTGCAGGGCAAGGTGGAGTTCGAGGCCATGGAGGAAGGTCAGGAGGACCGGATCACAGAGCGCATTCTCGCCGCCGGCATCAAGGCCGTGTTCGATCGCCACCTCTCCGTGGACGCCCTCGCCGACGTCGTGCTGGCCTTCGACGAGGGCTTCTCCGTCGACACCGCCGAGGACGCCACGTTCGCAGACTACGAGGCCATCACGGCACAGCTCGAAGGGCTCGAAGCCGTCGTGGACAGGCTCGCCCACATACCCCCGGCGCGGCCATCGGTGATCGAATTCGTCCTCGAGGGACTGTACCTGCACAAGCTGCTCAACAAGAAGAGCGCCGCCGGCCGATCCACCTTCACCGGCTGAGTCGCCGAGACCG
This sequence comes from Gammaproteobacteria bacterium, assembly GCA_009839505.1. Lineage (GTDB taxonomy): Bacteria > Pseudomonadota > Gammaproteobacteria > Pseudomonadales > Azotimanducaceae > VXYL01. The sequence goes on along the minus strand of VXPO01000054.1, from coordinate 6,864 downwards.
GACGAAAGCATGCGCCGACCCCACACCCGCCACCGCTTCTCCCAATGGGACGGCAGCCAGGCGTCCGACATCGCGGCGGACGATGCCATGGGCGCCATGGTCGACGATCTCATGGACTATGGCGATCTGCGCTGGGCGATGCGCAACCTCCTCTCAAGGGGCATGAACATCCCCCAAGGCGGCCACCGGCAAGGCTTGCGCGAGATCCTGAAACGCCTGCGAGACCAAAAACGCGAGCATCTCGACCGCTTCAACCTGTCGAGTGTCTTCAAGGAAATCGAAAAAGAGCTGGATGAAATCCTCGACTTGGAACGCGGGACCATCGACGAGTGGCTCGAAGGCAAGGGCGACGACGTAACCGGCGACGTCATGCAGCGGGTCGCCGCCGACAACAAGGAACGCCTCGACAACCTGCCCGACAACGCGGCGGGCAAGATGCAGGAACTCGAGACCTACGAGTTCATGAACCCCGAGGCGCAGCGACGCTACATCGAGCTCTTGAACCAACTGCGCCGCGCCATGGGGCAGACCTTCTTCAACGATGTCGAGAACATGGTCAACAGAATGTCCAAGGGCGACATCGATCGCATGAAGGACATGCTGAAGTCCCTGAACGACCTGCTGTCGAAGAAGGCCAAGGGCGTCGACCCCGACGCGATGAAGTCCTACTTCAAGGATTTCATGGACAAGTACGGCGACATGTTCGGGGAGAATCCACCCGAGTCGCTGGAGGACCTCGTCGAGCAGATGCGTCAGCAGATGGCCGCCGCGCAGTCGCTGATGGACTCCCTGACCCCCGATCAACGTCAGCAACTGCAGTCGTTGTTCGCGGACCGCTTCGGCGACCCGGAACTGGAAGACGAACTGCAGCGCCTCGCCCAAAGCATGTCGGCTTTCAACCCGCGTTCGTCCCGCTACCGGTTCTCGGGCCGCGAGGACATCAATCTCGAGGCCGCCATGCGGCTCATGAAGGAGATGCGCTCGCTCGACGAACTCATCAACCAGGTTCAGGCAGCGGAACGCAGCAACGACCTCGACCGGATCGACCGCGAACTCCTGAAGGAACTGCTCGACGACGACGCCGCGGATTCCATCGACGATCTGAAGAAACTCCTCGAGGCCCTCGAGAAGGCCGGATACATTCGCCCCGAGGGGGACAAGTGGGAACTCACGCCGCGTGGCTCGCGGATGATCGGCCTAAAGGCTCTCGGCGAGATCTACGCTCGCCTCAAGCGCCAGAACCTCGGCAACCATGCCCTGCCGGAGGAGGGCCGCTTCGGCGAGCGTCTCGAACAGACCAAGGCCTACGAGTTCGGCGACCCGTTCCACCTGCACATGCCGCGCACCATCCGCAACGCCATCGACCGCGACGGTCCGCGCACGCCGGTGCGGCTCGAGCACGACGACTTCGAGATATACCGCTCCGAACTCATCACCTCGACGGCCACCGCGATGCTCGTCGACCTGTCGTGGTCGATGGCGTTGCGTGGTTCGTTCCAGGCCGCCAAGAAAGTCGCCTTGGCGCTGCACAACCTGATCACTTCGCAGTACCCCAAGGACTCGTTCCACGTGATCGGCTTCGCGGCCTACGCCAAGGAACTCAAGGCCCACGACCTGCCGTTCCTGCAGTGGGACGAGTACGTCCTCGGCACCAACATGCAGCACGCGCTGCTGCTCGCGGAACGCCTCCTCGCGAAGCACAACGCCGGCACCAAGCAGATCATCATGATCTCCGATGGCGAACCCACCGCCCACCTGGAGAACGGGCGGGCCCGCTTCGCCTACCCGCCGACGCCCGAGACGTACCGGGCGACATTGCGCGCGGTCAAGCACTGCACCCAGCGGTCCATCGCCATCAACACCTTCATGCTCGACGTCGACTACCACCTGAAGGCGTTCATGGACGCCATCGCGCGCATCAACGGCGGGCGCGTGTTCTTCACCTCGCCGGACAAGCTCGGCGAGTACATCCTGGTGGACTACGTTCAGCGCAAACGCAAGAAACTGGCGCGGTGATTGACGCGTCCTTTCGGGCAAGGCTGCTGGCGGGTGAACCGCTGCTCGGGGCGTTCGTCAACATCGAATCGCCGACCGCGGTGGAAATGCTCGCTGTCGCGGGCATGGACTTCCTCATGGTTGACGGTGAACACGGCCCCATCGGCCCGGCCGAGGCGGTGGAGATGATCCGCGCTGCGGAGGCCCGGCGGATTCCCGTACTGTCGCGGGTGGGGGAGAACACCCAACAGGTCATGGCCAAGTACCTCGACGCGGGCGCTCTCGGCACCATGACGCCCTTGGTCAGCTCCAGGGAGGATGCCCGGCGTGCGGTGGACTCGGTCAAGTACCCGCCCCTTGGCAAGCGCGGCCTGGCGGGTGTGCGCGCCAACGACTTCGAAACCCCACCCGACTACGTGGCCAAGGCCAACGACGCCACCGTGGTGGTGGTGCAGGTCGAGACCCGCGCCGGCATCGACCGCGCCGACGAGATCATCGCCACCGAAGGGGTCGACGTGGTGTTCCTTGGTCCGTCGGACCTCTCGGTGGCGTTGGGCGTGCCCGGTGAGACTAAACATCCGAGCGTGCTCGACGCGATCGCGTCGCTGACGGAGAAGATCGTTGCCGCCGGCAAGGCCGCGGGCACGATAGCGCGCACGTCCGAGGATGTCGCCTATTGGCTTGAGCGGGGCGTGCAGGTGTTCCTGACCAGTGCGGGCGCGCTGCTACTGGGGTCGGCGCGCGAGTACCTGAGGGACGCAAGGGCGGCGGTGGGCATGCGCTGACGGTTCACGGCGGATGAAGACGGGAGAAATCGACTACCCGAACGTGATCGGCGCGTCAGGTCGCAGACACGTCAGGTCCAGACCGTTCTCGGATCCGGACTGTGGTCGGCACCTCGCACAGTTTGGTCAGATTCTGTACTTCCTTCCGGAGCCGAAGGCGAGAATTCTCGATCTTGGCTGCGGGGGCGGCTGGACCAGCACATTCCTCGCTCATCACGGCTACGACGTGCTCGGCGTGGATATCGCCCCGGGAATGATCGAGTTGGCGGAGGAGCGCAGCCGGGAGGAGAGCTTGTCCGGAGTGCGGTTCGAGGTGGGCGACTTCGAAAACCTCGACCCCGCCGGCGAGTTCGACGGCGTGCTGTTCTACGATGCACTGCACCATGCCGAAGACGACCGGGCCGCGCTCAAGGTGGCTTTCGATGCCCTGAAACCCGGTGGCGTCTGCGTGGTCAGCGAACCGGGCAAGGGTCACGAGTCGAGTTGCCATTCGCGTGAAGCCGTGGAGCGCTACAACGTCAACGAAAAGGACATGCCTCCCCGACTGGTCAGGGCCATCGGTCGTTCCCTGGGATTCGCGAAGGTGGAGATTCACCCACACCCGTTCGACATCATGCTTGCCGTTACCGCCGCCGGGCGTGGTGAACAGTCGGCGCGGCTTAGAACCCGGTTGCGCCGGGTCCCGGCGCTGCGCGTGCTTCTACTCAATTATTTCGCTTGGTGGCGAAAGCACAGCAACGGCATAACCGTGCTCGTAAAGTGATGCGCGCGTAGCGCGCTGCGCGACCAGCGGGTGCTCCCCGGTGCGACCCGACGATTCCTGGTTGCGTCGCCGGGCCGCGTGGCCGATGCTCGGCTCGTCGAACGGCAACGGAGGATCTATGGCGTCGTCGGCCGAGACATCCGCCCGCGTGAAACTGCAGCGTCTGTGGAAGGGGACGCTGTTCGTCGGCATCGGCGGTGGCTACTTGCTGCTCGTCGCGCTGCTGTTCGTCTACCAGGGCTGGCGAGGGTCGTTGCTGGCTCTGTTCCTCATCGCTCTCGCGCAGTTCTTCCGCTACATCGCCAACGACGTCGACCGCATCGGCTGGCGCATGTCCAACGAGTGGTCCGGCGAGGCGATCAGCGATTCGACCACGCGCTACCAGAAGCGGATGCTTGTCGCGCTCGCGGTCCTCGCGCAGGGTGTCAACGTCGCCTTGGTCTACCAGGCATACCATCTCGGCGGCCTTCGCTGGATGCTCCCGATCCTCGTCGGTCTCGCCGGCATCGAGGTTCTCTACTCCCGGATCCGCGGCGTCAACCGGCGCATCGAGTTCAATGAGGCGAGCTACGGATTCAAGGACCGGGGACCCTTGAGCGGCGGTCCAGAGTCCATTCGCCCGTCCGACCCGGCGCGCGAGGACGAACTCGAGCGTAAGCTCGAGGAACTGCAGGCGCTTGTCGACGCCGGAGAGATTTCCCAGAAGGCGTATGAGAAGGCCCGCGACAAACACCGCGTTCGGGCGGTAATGCGATGAGCTCGAATCCGAGCTTCCAGAACTACCAGACCTACCTGAAGGTCGGCGAACTCCTGTCGTTGCAGCAACCGCTTTCCCGTGCGCACGACGAGACGCTGTTCATCATCGTTCACCAGGTATACGAACTGTGGTTCAAGTGCATGCTGCACGAGTTGGAGCACGCCGCCCTGCTGCTGGCGGAGGATCAGCCCGACCGCGCTGCGTCGACGCTGAAGCGGACTCTGAAAATCGTCAAGGTGCTTGTGGGCCAGCTCGACATCATCGAGACGATGACACCGCTCGAGTTCGAGGCTTTCCGCGAACGTCTCGGTGCATCCAGCGGTTTCCAGTCGGCGCAGTTTCGCGAGATTGAGTTCATTCTCGGATACAAGCGGCCCTCGGTGCTGGCGTTGTTCCCGGAAGACTCGGTCGAACGCGGGCGATTGGAGGCGCGGATCGCGTCGCCGACCCTGTGGGACGAGTTTGTCGGCCTGCTGTCGCGGTCGGGTTATTCCATTCCGGCGCCGACCTTAGGGAAGTGGATCCGCCAACCGGTCGGGACGGACCCGGACGTGCAGGCTGCCTTGATCCGCGTCTACCGCGAGGATCCCAAGCTGAGCGCATTCTGCGAGAGCCTCGTGGACCTCGACGAGGGCATGCAGGAATGGCGCTACCGCCACCTGAGGATGGTGCAGCGCACCATCGGCACCAAGACGGGAACCGGCGGATCGTCGGGTGCGGAATACCTGCTGTCCACGGTGTTGGCGGGCCCGTTCTTCCCGGATCTTTGGGAGATCAGGGATCGTTTCTGATCGCCGGCCCGTCAACCGTTCCAGAACGCCCGAAAATACATGAAGAATCAGCCAGTTAAGTCATGGCACTAGCGACTTGGTGAGATATGCGGGCTAGTCCCGAACGGCACGATGCGCGCCGCTTGGCGCGACACTATTCGCGCTTCAGGGTGGGCGAACGGATCCTGTTGACCGGACACTCCCACCAAGCGTGGCCCGACGTCGCCTTCGAGGCGCAGATGCAGGCGTGGGAGGACGCCGCGGAACTGGTGGACGGCAAGTGGGATGTGGCGCTGGCGGTCGCCGAAGAGGTCCGCGAAGGCTATCGCCAGCTTCTCGATGATCCGCAGGGTCACATCGCGCTGGGCCAGAATACCCATGAACTCGTCATCCGATTCCTGTCGGCGCTGCCGTTGCGGGACCGGCGCCGGATCGTCACGACGGATGGCGAGTTCCACACCGTGCGGCGACAACTGGAGCGATTGCGGGAGGAGGGTCTGGAGATCGTGCAGGTCGGCACGACAGGGAGCGCACAGAGCGTGCCGGGCGCCATCGCCGAGGCCGTCGTCGACGCAGTGGACGAGAGTACCGCCGCGGTCTTGATTTCGTCGGTCCTGTTCCGCAACAGCCTTATCGTGGATGGACTGGGCGAGGTCGCGGCTGCTTGCGAGCGGGTCGGCGCAAGTCTGCTGGTGGACGCCTACCACTCCACCAACGTGGTTCCGTTCTCGGTACCGGGAATGGGACTCGAACGAGCCTTCGTCGTCGGGGGCGGGTACAAGTACTGCCAGTTCGGCGAAGGGGTCTGCTTCCTGCGGATCCCCCCGGACTGTGCGATGCGACCGGTGTTGACCGGCTGGTTCAGCGAGTTCGGGGAACTTGCCGAACAGCCGGACGCCCGCCGCGTCGCATACGGCGATGGTCCCCTTCGTTTCGCCGGTTCGACGTACGATCCGGTGGGTCACTACCGGGCGCGCGCCGTGCTGCGGTTCTTTCGATCTCGGAGGCTGGACCCGCCGGCGTTGCGCGCGGTCAGCCAAGCTCAACTCGCGAGGCTTGCCGAGGCCATCGCGGACTTGGACATCGACCCCGCGGTGATTGGCTGCGACCCGGACCTGGCCTTGGAACGACGGGGTGGATTCCTGGCGCTCGATGCACCGGACGCTGGCGGAATTGCCGCACGCTTGCGGGAGCGTGGGGTGTTCGTGGACCACCGCGGTACCGTCCTTCGCTTGGGACCCGCTCCTTACGTGACCAATGCGCAGTTGGACGAAGCGGTTGCCCTGCTAGGCGAGGCAACCCGCTGATGCACACCGCGCGCTCCAGGCGACATCGGCTCTGCGGTTGGTTTGCTTGGGTGAGCTGTAGTGCCGGGTTGATGACGGCAGACGCCTTGGATATCGCGTGGCAATCCATGGACGGGCTGAACGCCGACCTCCCTGCCGGCGTGCGGGTCTTCATGGGCACCGAGCCGAACCTGCCGCTGCGTGCCTGGTATGTGTCGGTGGCGTTCGGGGAAGACTCGGGACGCGTCGAAGTTCTCGTTTCGGATGATCCCGAGGACCGCCGCGAGACGGTGTCGAGTTTCGCCGCCGACACCGGTGCCTGCGTGGTCATCAACGGCGGCTATTTCACGATGGAGCAGACGCCCGCCCGGCATGTGGGTCTGCTGGTCGTCGACGGCGCCCAGTCGGTCCCCACCCAGCCCATGGGGGGTGGGGGCGAGTTGCCCGAAACACCCCCCCGGGCCGGGCGTGGCTTTAGAAAGTGGGGGGTGGGATGGGGCGGGGGGGG
>VXPO01000170.1 GCA_009839505.1 Gammaproteobacteria bacterium | reverse complement strand
GTGGGGTGTGTGTGTGGGGGGGGTGGGGGGGGGGGGGGGGGGTGTTTGCCCCCCCCCCCCCCCCCCCCCCCCCCCCCCCCCCCCCGCCACCGCCGCCACCCGAGCCGGGAGTGAGCGTGACCGCGCGCTTCGTCGATGTGACCTCGAGTTCGGGGATCCTCTACCAGCATGGGTACGTCAACCCCACCCCCAATTCAGAACCCGAGGAATTCGGTGGCGGAGTGGCGGCCGGCGACTACGACGGTGATGGACTCGTGGACCTATTCGTCCTGCGCGGCGACATCGGACCGAACCTGCTCTACCGCAACCTCGGCAACAACGTCTTTCAGGACATGGGCGTGGAAGCCGGCGTCGCGTACACCAAAGGGGGCGTCGAGAACTACCGGCATGGCGGACCGGCGTTTGCCGATATGGACGGCGACGGCGATCTCGATCTCTTCGTCGGCGGCCTTGAGCACGACCCCTCGTTCCTCTTCCAAAACAACGGCAACGGTACGTTTACGGACGTGACCCGACGTTCGGGGGTCGACACAATCGCGTCCAAGTACACCCTTTCGGCAGCCTTCGGCGACTACGATCTCGACGGCGACCTAGACATGTTCCTGACCCACTGGGGCACACCCCGCGAGGTGGGCGCCAGCGTCAACACCGAACACCTGTGGCGCAACGACACTGTCGATGGCGTCATCCGATTTACCGACGTCAGTCTGGCCGCAGGTATCGCCACGGAGATCATCGAACCCGATCCAGTGGGATCGTCCCACGGCGGCGGCTTCGACTACACCTTCACGCCGACCTTCGCTCGCATAGATTCCGACCGGTACCCCGATCTCGTGATCGCCGCCGACTTTCTGACATCCCGCTACTTCGTCAATAACGGCGACGGCACTTTCCGAAATGCGACGGACCCGGACGTGATTGTGGATCGCAACGGCATGGGATCCGCGCTCGGCGACTACGATGGCGACGGTGACCTCGACTGGTTCGTGAGCTCCATCTGGGCCATACCGGACTCCTTGGGCAACCAGACCTTCGAACTCGGCAATCGTCTCTACAACAACCATCTCGGACAATTCGACGACGTCACGGAAGCGGCGGGCGTCCGCGACGGGGGCTGGGGCTGGGGAGCCTGCTTTGCGGACTTCGACAACGACGGCGATCTGGACATCTACCACACCAACGGATGGTCCGAGCCCTTCGAGCCGAGCAATTTCCACGAGGACAGAAGTCGGTTCTTCCTGTCGTTGGGGGACGGCACGTTCAGCGAGGAGGCCGAGCGCGCAGGGCTCACGGATGTCGAGCTAGGTCACGGCATTGTCTGCGCCGACTTCGACAACGACGGCGACGTCGACATTTTCCTTGCCCACTTGAACGAGCAAAACGCGGCCACGCTGTGGCGGAACGACAGCGACCGTCGCAACTACCTCAAGGTCAAGTTGAACGGCGTGGCACCCAACACGGAAGCGGCTGGTGCGCGCATCCGTGTGACCGTCAACGGCGTCGAACACCTTCGCGAGATCATGATCGGCAGCAACTACACCTCGCAGAATCCCACCGAGCAGATCTTCGGCCTAGGACGTGCGACGCAGGTCGAGAGGGTGGAGGTGGAGTGGCCCGACGGAAACCTGTCGACCAGGACCGACGTAGCTCACGGCCAAAAGCTGGTGATCGATCACCCCGACCTTTGACTTCGAGCAGTTAGTGCCCGACCAAAGCAAAAGGAGCGCCCCGCCGGGAGTCCCGGCGGGGCTACAGAACCCTGTCGATGCCAGTGCCTAGAGCGTCAACGACTTCTGGATCGTCAGCCGATACGCCCGACCTTGGGTCCACTCGAAGAACGGATTGATGCTGTACTCCGTAGTGCGCTCCGGGTCGCCTTCGCCGAGTCCCCGATTCGTCTGGGAGTTGCGCGCGAAAGCATTGGTCACGTTATTGACCGTGAGGGTCGCGCGCAGTCCATCCATCCAGCTTGGTGCACTGAAACCGAACAACGTGCCTTGGCCGAACTCGTAGACCGCAACCATGTCGATGATCGACGCGGGTCTGGTGGTATACACGTATCCATCGGTGCCACCGGTCCTGATCGTGCTAGTGGAACCCGAGGTCTGTCCGTCGAGGCTCAACGAGAATCCACCTCGCTGCCAAGATAGCCGGGCATAGGACTGGTACCTGGGAACCGGGGGCAGGAAGGAGTCGCGACTGAAGCTCGCGTCGTCGCGAACTCCGAGGACGCTCTGCACTTCGTCGATCTGCGCATCCGGCTGCACCTTGAACTTCGTCGTGATTCCCCGCCGAACGGTCAGCGAGAAATCGCCGAAATCGGTGGGCAACTCGTAGCCCATCTCCAAGTCCACTCCCGAGCGCTCGACACGTCCCACATTGACCCAGCGATCATCCCGGATGTAGATGTCCTCATCGGGGAAGTACAACACGTTGCTCGGCAGGTTGTTGGGGTCGATGCCGGTCAGTGAACTGAAATAGGCGATCCGATCCTCGGCCACGGTGTTGCTGTATCCCGCCTTGAGCGACAAGCCGGCCACGGGAGCCCACTCTGCGGAAAGGCTCACCGTCTCGGCCGTCTCTGGCAAGAGCTTGTCGTTGCCTCCGGTGTGGATGAACACGTTGTTGTGCGTCTGAGTTCGCCCCTGTGAGTCGGGTTCGGTGAAGTACAGGCCGCGAAAATTGGCGGCCGGCTCCCGTTCCTTCGTCCGGCTGATCAATTGATTCATCTGCGGGGCCACGAAGGACGTGTGGACATTGGCCTTCAAGACGACGACGTCGTTAGGCGAATAGGCAAGGCCGACGCTCCAGGTGAATTCGGCACCAGGGTCCGCAGGATTGTCCGTCCCCGCCTCGCCGGACTCGGACTCCCGGTACTCCACCTCGACGTTGGAATAGGAGTCGTAGCGACCGGATACCGTCAGCGTCAGACTCTCAATGCCGGGCATCGCGTTCGCACTGCGTATGAGGGGAACGGAGCCTTCGAAGAACGCCGAATGGGTATCGCGACTGATGCGGGTGTCGAAGGCGGCGGCATTCACCGGCGAATCGCCCGAACAACCGAGTGCGCTGCAGGTCGTCGAGTGGAACTCGGACATCGTGTCGATGACGTCCTGCCGGAGCTCGTAGCCCGCCACCAAGGCAATGACGCCACCCCCAACTTCGAACAGCTCGCCGCGTACCTGGGCCTCGAATTGGGTCTGCTGGTTCGTCGACGCGGTGTTCAAGCCGGGAGACACGAACCCCGACAAGTCCCCGAAAGGACTGATTGGATCCGCAGGTGCACCAAGGACGTTACACCTCGAGGGGAAGAATCCGCGTGGTGGAGTGTAGGCGAAGTCCGTACCGCCATTCGGCTCGACCGCGGCCATGCACTCCGCCTCCGTGACGCCGGAAAGCGAGGTGATGAGCAGGGGCGTGGTGCCGTCGCTGTTCATGCCGCTGCGTACCGCGCCGGCGTTCAACACGTTGATGCGCTGGGCGTCGACATCCTCTTGGGAGCGGCTGAACTCCGCCTGCCACTGCCAGCCGCTCGCACCGAGAACACCGTCGGCACCGAGTCGGGTGTACAGGTCCTCCTTCTCGCCTTCGAACAACCTTGGCGGGGCGTTCAGAATCTGGCCTTGTGCGGTCAACCGCCTGCCGAACGGGTTGAACGGATTGTCAGCGTGGAAAGTGGAGCTGAAGCTGTTCAACCCATTGTTGGCGTTCGATTCCTTCTGCGTATAGCGCAGATTGCCGTGCAGCGCGATGTCTGCCGTGAGGTTGTAGTCGACGCCGACGTTGATCGAGTTGTGGCGCTGCTCCGGGCGCAGGCTGTAGCCAAACTCCGCGTCCTCACCCCAGTAGGGAGGGCCGAATATCTGAATGCTGTTGAGGTCGTCGCCGGGCTGGAAGCCGCTCGGCACTGTCAGGTCGGATTGGCATACGGCACGAGCTTGGTCGCGGGGGGCCAGTGCGTTGAACTCGCTCAGCGTGATGACTCGACCGTCGAGCTGGTATACGACTGCTTTGGTGGCATCGCAGAGTTGGTCGAAGAACCAGCTGTAGATTCGGACCTGTGGTCCCGGAAGCCCGTTCTTCTGGATGCCGTCGTCGCGATTGGCGTGAATGATAGTGTCCCGGGACGAAGCATCGAGCCCGGAGTCGTAGAAGTGCTCGAAGCCCACGACGGCGCGACCCTCGCCCCAGGCGAGGCCGGTGGAGATGCTCAGGCGCGTCTCGTCGTAGCCAGCCTTGGCCGGGCGACCGTGGTCGATACTGATTTCGATACCCTCGTAGTCTTTGCGGGTAATGATGTTGACAACGCCGCCTACGGCGTCGGAGCCGTAGATGGCAGAAGCCCCGTCGAGCAGCACCTCCACGCGTTCGACCATCGACAGGGGAATCGTTGACACGTCGGTGACACCACCGAGGATGCCGCTGTAGCCGATCCGCCGTCCATCCACCAGGATCAGGGTCGATTCACTGCCAAGGCCACGCAGGTTAACGGTGGAGGCCCCGGTGACGTTCTCGATGCCATTCAGTTCCGAGCCGTAGGTCTCGTTGGTGGCGTTGACGTTCTGCGGCAGCTGGCGCAGCAACCGCGGCAGGGTCAGCTCGCCGGAGTTCACAATGGCGTCCCGGTCGAGGATGATGACATCGCGGGATAGTTCGGAAGGCGTGCGTGCCAACCGACTGCCGGTTACGACAACAACCTCGACGGACTGCTCCGCCTCTTCTTCCTCGGCGGCCTCCTGGGCTCCTACTGGATTCATCGTGACTGCGGCGACGGCCAGTGCGGCCATCACCAGGCACGACCTTGGGCGGAGGACCGGGACGTTCCTCCCGACCGTCTCGCCCACATCATCGTTTGGCGCTAATGAGTGCATTGATATCCCCTCTTATATGCATATGCCAAATCGTGGCAGTACCATACCAGATTCCCGGCTATCACTCCGCTCACGCCCTCTACCATGGGCCTCTCGGGGCAACCGGATCGGTAGTTCCTGCCTCTAGTCGAACAGCTCCTTGAGCTTCTCGTCGAGATGGTGGCCGCGCAGATCCTTGGCGACGATGTCGCCGGTCTTCGAGTCCACCAGGTAGTTCTTGGGCACACCCGTGACGTTGTATACCGTCGGTGCTTCGGCATCTTCTCCCATGCCAAGGTTGATCCACGGCAGTTCCTCTTCCGCCGAGGCCTCCTCCCAGTCCAGCCGGTCGTTGTCGATGGTGAACGAGACGATCTCGAACCCCTTCTCGTGGTACCGCGAGTAGGCTTCTTTCATGTGCGGAATCTCGACCCGGCACGGACCGCACCACGACGCCCAGAACTCGAGCAGCACGTAGCGGCTATTGGCCCGAACATCGGCGAGGTTCACGTCCTCGCCCGCCAGGGTCTTTGCGGTGAAATCGAGGATGTCGGCACCGAGTGCAAAACGCTTGCGCTCTTCGGCCCGTTTGGCGGCGCTTTCCTCGGCCCCGGCCAAGCGTTCCTGGACCCAGGGATCGTCCGGGGTCAACTCCGCCAGACCACGCAGCGCCTCGAGCATCCAAGGTCCGCTGAGCCAAGTGGTCTCGATCGTCAGGCGGCGCACGAGCGGATCCGGATGGTTGCGGGCAAGGTGGGATCTGCCTTCGCTCTCGAGGTCGAGGACGCGCCGCTGTGCGGCGGCGGCCAGATCGAGGCGTTCCCGCTTCGCCTCCTCGGTCTCTCCCTCCACGGGCGTGTACAACCGCGTCTGCTCGGCTTCGGCCTCGCGGTAGTCGTCCGACAGCTTCCAAGTGTTGTAGACGGCGTCGTTGTACCGTCCACCGGTGATCGCGAAACGACCGCGATTCGACATGTCGAGCTTGACTTCGCCAGGCTCGAGGATGAAGGCGTTGCCCTTGACGGGCGCCATTCGATGCCCTTCGGGAGAGACCGCGTTTAGTACGTAGAAATACACGCGCCTGGGGGTTTCCGCGGGCAGTTCGACGCGAAAACGGCCATCGGCACCGATCGCTGCCTTGCCCACCACGTCAAGCGTCGATTCGATAGAAGGAGGTGTTTGGTTGGGCTGGGCCACTGTGCTCGCAGCCACCATTGTGGCGCCGCCGCCGCGACTCTTGGGGGTCCACACGACGAAGTCGCCGTTGGAATACAGAGCCGACACGTCGCCCTCGACAACCATCGTCGACAACTCATCGGCGATGGTGGGGATGGCGATCAAGATCGCAAGAAACCAGCCGCACGCCTTGGCGACCGCCTTGGGACCGGCCCATCTGCAACTCACGGAGAAACTCTCACGACAAGCCACCGCAGACGCTACTGTGGACTCCTGGCGGCATGTTGGGAACTGAAATAGATTCATTGGTAACTCTCGACTAGCGCATTTGGTCCTACGGCAAGGGATGCGGCTACTCTGGCCTGCCGTTGCGGCCATTGTGAACTTTTGGTCCGTTGTTTTGAACGGCCACGGGCTCTTGGCGCTGGTCGTGCTCGGCAAGGCACCGCGAGGCTGGTACGATGCGCGCCGGGTACAGGCCGGTTGGGGGCGAGTTTGACCGACGCGCATATCAGGCACGACTGGAACATCGACGAGATTCTCGCGCTGTTCGATCAGCCCTTGAACGATCTCCTGTTCACCGCCCAGTCGATCCACCGCGTACACCACCCCGCCAACGAGGTACAGATCAGTACCCTGCTCAGCATCAAGACCGGTGGCTGTCCGGAGGACTGCAAGTACTGTCCCCAAAGCGTGCACTACGACACGGGCCTGGACGCCCACAACCTGCTTCCGGTTGAGGATGTCGTCGACGCGGCCACCAAGGCACGCGACGCCGGTGCAACGCGGTTCTGCATGGGTGCCGCCTGGCGCAGCCCGACCAACGCCCAGACCCGCAAGGTGGCCGCGCTGGTGGAGGCCGTCAAGGATCTCGGCATGGAGACCTGCGTGACGCTCGGCATGCTGACCCCCTCCCAGGCGCAGACCCTGGCGGATGCCGGTCTCGACTACTACAACCACAACCTGGACACCTCGCCTGAGTACTACGGCCAGGTGATCACCTCCCGCGGCTACCAGGACCGCCTGGACACGCTCGCCAACGTCCGCGACACCGGCGTGCGGGTCTGCTGCGGAGGCATCGTCGGCATGGGCGAGACCCGCCTGGACCGTGCGGGTCTGCTGCAGCAGTTGGCGAATCTCCCCGAACATCCCGAGTCCGTGCCGATCAACAACCTGGTGCAGGTGGAAGGCACACCGCTCCACGGCACGACGCCCCTGGCCCCGATTGAACTGGTGCGTTGCGTCGCCGTGGCCCGCATCCTGATGCCGAAGTCCGTCGTCCGGCTGTCCGCCGGTCGTACCGATCTCAGCGAAGAAGCGCAGGCGCTGTGCTTTTTCGCGGGGGCGGGTTCGATCTTCTGCGGCGATCAGCTGTTGACCACCCCGAACCCGACTTTCGACGAGGACATGGAGATGTTCGAGGGTTTGGGGTTGGCGCGCCGCGAGGATCTCCCGTTGGAAGCCCGCTGAGTCCCCTTCGGATTGGACCGACCGTTGCAGGAGGCTGTCGTACCCGTCTGACCGACGCTTGAACAACGTGCTGTACTTCGACGACATTCCCGACGACTACCGCTCCGTCGTGGGGACATGGAACTTGACCGCCGAAGACATCGTTGCGTACGCCGAGACCTGGGACCCTCGACCTGAACATACCGACAGCGCGGCGGCCGAACGCTCTCCGTTCGGAACGCTGGTGGCTTCATCCGCCCACCTCTTCGCCATCGTCACGCTGCTGTTCCATCGCCATCGGGATCAGATCCAGATCGTCGCCATGCTCGGCAAGGACAAGCTGCGCCTGCCGAATCCCGCGCGTGCAGGTACCACCCTGACCTACGAGACCCGCTGCGTCGGCAGGCGAGAGTCCGGGAGCCGTCCCGACCTAGGCATCGTTACCGTTGCGGACCAAGTCACCGACGACGACGGCCACGTCGTGCTGACACAGGAAGTCACGCTGATGGTCCCGCGCAGACCATGACGAACGACCGCTCCCAGCCGGACTCCACGGCGTCCGACGCCGAGCTGCAGGCCGCGATCCAACACCTCTTGTCTGCCTACGGTTTCTACTCGCCGCTAGAGCTGCTGCTGGCCACCAATCGTCTTCGCTACGACGACTATCAGGGATGGCGGCGCGGCGAGCGTGCAACACTCGACGACGTTCTGCTGCCCGGCCCCGCCGACGCACGGACCCTGCTCAACGACGGGGCTTCATGGGTGCGCGGTCTTCATCTCGAAGCCGAGACGGTTCCCATGTACGGGACGGACGCCAACGCCGGCGTCGAGCTCACGGCCTCGGCCGATGCCCGCCTCGACGTCCTGTTGCGGACCGAGTACTGCCGACCGACCGACCGCAAGCAGCCCGACCTGTTCCTCGATGGTACCGAGATGGCGGCGCAGAACGGGCTCATCGACGCCTTGGCGGCACGCAACCGGCCGGCAGCCGTGGAAGCCCTCCATCGAATGGCCGAGATCGATCCGGGACATTGGACGTTGGCACCCGCCGAAGCGCTGATCGAAGCGTTGGCCGCGCCGTTCCCCGAGCAAGTCGATCATGCCTTGTCCTATCTGCAGACCTTGGAACAGCGCTGGCTACCGGCTGCGGCGACACTGCTGCACACGGGGGTCCGGGATTTCATGAGTCCGCTG
Source organism: Gammaproteobacteria bacterium (assembly GCA_009839505.1). Taxonomy (GTDB): domain Bacteria; phylum Pseudomonadota; class Gammaproteobacteria; order Pseudomonadales; family Azotimanducaceae; genus VXYL01. The sequence goes on along the minus strand of VXPO01000170.1, from coordinate 689 downwards.
TGGCGGGCCGCCGGAGCAGCCTTGGAGAAGAACCCTTTCGACCCGGACGACTCCAAAGCGCACGCCAGCTGGGCTTACCTGAACGGGCTGGACTGGAAGGGCGTCAAGCGGTGCGCCCTAGGAGTGCCCGACGGAGAATCCGAGCCTATTCTGCAGGTTCGTCTCGCCGAGGCCGCGTGGCGGCTCAGGCACTACGCGGAAGCGGTCGGCCGTTGGTTCTGGCTGTGCTGGCACGCACCGAAGCACTTCGAGGAGTGTGTCGAGGCGGCGGGGTTTCCCGATACCCGGCTGAAAAACGCGTGGGACGTCGCCAAGGACCAGGAGTTGGATCCGCCGCTGGCCACGTACTGGTTTCCGGCCTGGACCATGATCGAGGAACCGGGGCTCGCCCGGACGCTTGCGCCGTGCGGTGGCGACAGCGAGGGCGAGCGCGCCTACGACCACGTCCTCGCCTTACGCCGCGGCCACTCCGACCGGGAAGATCTCGACCGCCGCCGGGCCTTGAGGGATCTCCACCCTGGACTCCTTGGGCGCTACCTGGACACCCTGGGCCCGTAGGGGCGACCCTCATAAGCGCTAACGTGCTTCATTCCGCCACGCCTAGGAGCATTCGCCGCGTCGTACGTGAGGAGGCGAGTCGAGCCGCGAGATCGACTTGAAGCGCTTGAACACCAGCTCCACCTGCCAGC
>VXPO01000063.1 GCA_009839505.1 Gammaproteobacteria bacterium | reverse complement strand
GAGGCGAACCCGGCACACAGCGAAGCGAAGTGCCGGGCCGGCTATGGGGCGCTCGCATGGAACAAATCCCGTTTGTTGCCTGGCGGTCAGCGGCGCTCGCCGCCGGGAGAATTCGCGCAGCGAATTCTCGGGGCGACCGCGAAGCGGTCGCGTCTCGCATGGGAAAGCATAGCGGGGACTACGGTTGAGGTCGCACGTGCGCGCACGGGGCGAAAAGACCGGCGAGGGCGGGGCCAGCCCACTCTGTCGATCCGCCTACGGTCGCAAGTGCGCGAAAACACACGACGAACCGAGCAGTTGCTTCGTGGTATGGGCGACCTGGCCAGATACGCGGGCTTAGGATGAGCGGCGCGCGCCACGTCGTCGACGGTAGGACGGTCTACGTCGGCAACGGATCCGGCCATCCCGGCGAACAGGCCGACGGCGTGGTCTTCGTCCACGGAGCCGGGATGGATCACACGGTCTGGGCGCTTCCCGCCCGGTACTTCGCCCGACACGGCCTGCGCGTCGCCGCCGTCGATCTGCCGGGCCACGGTCGCAGCGACGGACCGCCCGCTGAGAGCATCGAGGCCATAAGCGGATGGCTCGTCGCGGTGCTGGACGCACTGGGGATGACAACCGCAGCGATCGTCGGCCACAGTATGGGATCGCTGGTGGCCTACCAGTTCGCCGTATCCGCCCCCGACCGCTGTCGGGCTCTCGCCCTGCTCGGAACGTCCGCGCCGATGCCGGTGACAGACCCGCTAATGAACGCCGCCCGCGACAACCATCACGCCGCCATCGACATGGCGAACACCTGGAGTCACTCCACCGGGACCCTTGGCGCCAACGCCAATCCGGGCATCTGGATGCTCGGCACCGGGGAGCGGCTCTTAGAACGCGCCGCGCCGGGCGTCTTCCACGCCGATCTCAAGGCATGCGATACCTTCGCGGCCAACCCCGAGGACGCTGTGCGCTGTCCCTGTCTCGTCATCGTCGGCGACGACGACATGATGACGCCGGCCCGAGCCGGACTCGATGTCGCGGCGTCGCTTCCCGACGCGCGGACCGTGCGGCTGCCAGGTTGCGGCCACGCGATGCTCAACGAACGGCCCAACGAGGTCTTGGACGCGCTCATTTCCGTCGTCTTGGGGCGTTGAAGGCACCGTCCGATTCCGACAAACTCCGCGCTGCTCCGTCGTTGGCGGAGCACCCCTCCCAGTACGGAAACACTGTCATGCCGTGCCTCAAACACCTCAGATATCCCGCCCTGTTTGCGCTGTTGATCGCCACCGCAGGTGTCCGCGCCCAGTCCGAAGACGATGAAGACGCCGAGATCGAGGAAGTCGTCGTAACCGGCTCGCAGATCAAGGGGGCGAGCATAGGCGATGCCCTCGCGGTGTCGGTTCTCAATGCCGAGGACATCGACGCGCTCGGCGTCGACGACGGCGCCGACCTTCTCGAGCAGCTCGTCGAGCAGGGCTCGAACTACTTCTCCGAAGCGGAGAACATCAGCGGCGGCGTCAACTCGGCGCGCGGCGATATCGGCGCCTACAACCTGCGCAACCTGGGTACGGGCAACACGCTCGTGCTGCTCAACGGTCGTCGGCTGGTCAACGCAGCGAGCTACCAGACCGAGGAGGTCGGCGGCAGCTTCGTACCGGTGAACACGGTCAACTCGCAGTCGCTGCCGCCGACGGCCATCTCGCGGGTGGAAGTGCTGCGCGACGGCGCTTCGGCCATCTACGGCGCCGATGCTGTCGCGGGCGTCGTGAACTATGTCCTCAAACGCGACTTCGAAGGAACCCGGTTGCGCGTCAAGTACGCGGACTTCGAGAACACGCCGCGCAACGACCTCACCTTGTCCGTCGAGTGGGGACGCGCATTCAACGCCGGTCGCTCAAACGTCGGCGTGTACGCCAAGGTCTACCAACGCGACCGCGTCAACTCCCAGGACGATCCCCGATGGGCCGACTCCGATTTCCGCTGGCGTCTCGACCCCGACTCACCCTGGGCGGAAGGCAACGTATTCCGCAACAACAGCGCCAACTCGTCCTACCGGCAATACGATCTCGTCGCCAGCGCCCGAAGCGTGGGTCTGCGCAACGTGCTGACCGACGGGTCGGGAGAGTTCGAAACGTATCCCGCCGGACACGAGCGCTGCCAGTACGACATCGGCTACGGAACCTGCGGTGCCATCGACGGCCAGGGAACATACCGCTACAACCTCAACGAGAACCGCGACCTCGTCTCGGAACTCACCCGGACCAACATCTACGCGTACCTTGACCACGCCTTCGACAACGGCATCGAAAGCCAGACCGAGTTCGCCGCCTACCTCACCGCCACCAACACGCAGCGCCACCCGTCCGCGCCGTTCTCGACAGTCAAGCTGCAGGTGGGCGCCGAGAACTACTACAACCCGTTCGGTCCCTGCGGCTCGCCCAACCGGCTGCCCGACGACGTCATCCCCGACGTGCCGTGCGAGGGTCTGGACCTGACCATCGACTTCGGCCGCTTCGCCGAGGTGCCCCGGATCGTCAACAACGACGGCACCACCTGGCGGTTCCTGCAGGCGTTCACCGGTACGTGGGAGAGCTGGGATTGGGACACGGGTGTCGTCTGGTCCCGAGCCGAGAAGGAGGACGTGACACGCAACCGGGTCTCCAACACCTTGATGCAGCAGGCTCTCGAGGATCCAACGCCGGCCGCCTACAACCCGTTCAGCGGGCGCGTGAACACCAACATCGAACGTACCTTGATCGATGTCCGGCGCGACAACTACACCGAGTTGATGATGGTCGACTTCAAGGCGTCGAGCCACGAGATCCTGAGCGTGCCAGCGGGACCCGTGGGCTTCCTGGCCGGGATCGAGTTCCGCCGCGAGACCTTCGACGACGACCGCGACCCCAGGCTCGACGGCACCATCGCGTTCACCGACCTCGACGGTGACACGTATCCCTTCGTGTCCGACGTGGTGAACTCCAGCCCGACGCCCGACAGCCGGGGTGGCCGAAATGTCTTTTCAGCGCTCACCGAACTGGCCATCCCGCTGCACGAGACCCTCGATGTGCAGGTGGCGCTGCGCTTCGAGAGCTTCTCCGACGTCGGCAGCACGACGGTGGGCAAGTTCGCCTTTGGCTACCGGCCGGTGGACATGCTGCTCATCCGCGGGTCGTGGTCACAAGCCTTCCGCGCACCCAACCTGGTGACCATCAACGAGGACATCGTCGCCCGTCAGAACACGCGCAACGATTGGACCTGCTTCTTCGCCGATCCCAACGAGGACACCCTGGACTGCCGCTATTCCCTGCAGCGCATCGCCCAGGGCAGTCAGCACCTCGAACCCGAGCGCTCAGACAACATGTCGTTCGGGCTGGTGTTCACGCCGTTGGAAGGACTGACGATCACGGCCGACGTCTGGGGCATCGAGAAGGAGGACACCATCGGCCTGTTCGGCGAGGAGAACCACACGCTTCTCGACCTCGTGCTGCGCGTCGAAAACGGCGGGACCAACTGCGACAGCTTCGTCGGCAACCCGGCGGTCTCCCGCGCGGCTCCCGACGACGACGAGCTGGCCGCGTACGCCGCAGCCGGAATCTGCCCGGCGGGCCGGATCGAGTACATCGACGACCGCTACGCGAACCTCGATCAACGGATCATCCGCGGCACGGACTACGCCATCTACTACGACATCGAGACCGACCTCGGGGAATTCCGGCTGAGCTACCAGGTGGCCGAACTTCGTCGACTTCGCCAAAGCGCCGGTGGAGACGCCGCGACCCTCGTCGCCGCCCAGGACGCCGGCGAATTGCCCGCGGACTTCCCGGTGGCCGGTTTCGCCGATCTCATCCGCCGCAACGGCAATCCCGAGGAGAAGCGCGCCGTGCGCCTGCGCTGGAGCCGGGGTCCCTGGAGCGGTTCGATATCCACGCTGCTGTTGGGCGACGCCGTGCACTACCTGAGCGACGGCAGCGCGTGGCCGATCCCCAGGATGCGGACCTACAACGCCTATCTGGACTACACCTTCAGATTCGCCGACGACCGCCGGAGCCGGATACGCGTTGGTTCGCTGAACCTAACCAACGAGCGGGCACCCCTCGCGGACCGCTTCTTCGGCTACTTCGCGGACATGCACCAGGATCTCGGCGCCCGCTACTACGTCGAATTGAGACTGGACCTGTAGGGGCGACCCTTGTGGTGGCTCGTCTTCGCTAGACGGATGCCGAGGTTCGGGCCGACTCGAGCGGGCACCGCGGTGTGGCTTGCCGCCGCCCTATGGGCTTGCGCGGCCTACGCCGCGGACCGCTCCTGCGAGAACGACATCGCGCTCATCGACACGCATTTCGAGGGCGGCGTGTTCCACCGCTGCGTGGTGCGCGACGGCAACTTCGTGATCACCGTCCGCCCCGAGGACAACAGCGTGCGCGTACCGATGCCCTGGTACGCCTTTCGCGTAAGCCCCAAGAAACCGGGCGTGGCGGTCATTCTCATGGGCTTCGTGGGTGGCGACGCCGACCGCTTCTGGCCCAAGGTCAGCGCCGATGCGACCAGCTGGCAGCGCCTTCCCGAGAGCATCGTGGCGATATCGGACGATGCTTCGCGGTTGGCGATGAGAATTCCCCTGCGCGAGACGCCATTGTGGGTCGCCTCCCAGCAACTGCTGACCACGGCCCACTACGGTGAGCGGGCCCGCCAACTCGCCGCCCATCCCGAGCTGACTGTACGAACCCTGGGCGCCAGCCTTCAGGGGAGACCCATGTTCGTCGCCGAGACGGAGGCCAGAACCGAGGGTGTGCTGTTGATCGGCCGCCAGCATCCACCGGAAGTGACCGGCGCCCTGACGATGCGGTCGTTCGTCGACACGGTTCTTGGCGATACCGAACTCGCCCGGACGTTTCGTGACCGCTTCTCACTCGTCGTGGTGCCGTTGGTCAATCCCGACGGCGTGGCGGCGGGGCACTGGCGCCACAATGCCGGCAAGACCGACCTCAACCGGGATTGGGGACCCTTCCGGCAACCGGAAACCCGCCACATCCGCAGCCTGCTCGAGGTGATCGAGGCACGGGGCGTCGCGCTCAGGCTGATGCTCGACTTCCACGCCACCCAGGCCACCGAGAACGCCCTGTTCTACACCCAACGCGACGAGGACGGCGACGGCAGCGCCCATGCCTTCGCGGCTACTTGGCTCGACCGCGTCCGAGACCGGTTGCCAGGCATCGAGTTCGACCATAGGCCGAGCAAATCCGAGACGGCGAACGCCAAAAACTACTTCTACAACCGCTACGGGATACCTTCGATCACCTACGAATCCGGGGACGAGACCGATCCCGCGTGGATCGACCGGGCCACCCCGGTGTTCGCCGAGGAGATGATGAACGTCCTGCTCAGCCGCGCACGCTGAGCACAACCTTGCCGAAGGTCCGGTTGCTGGAGATCAGCTCGTGCGCCCGTGCCGCCTCGTCGATCGGCAGCACGTCCTCGATCACCGGCACGATCTCCCCGCTCTCGATGAGCGGCCACACGCGCGCCTTGAGTTCGTCCATGACGTTGGCCTTCGCGGCGATCGAGCGCGCCCGGAGCGTCGAGCCGATGATCCGCTGGCGCTTGACCATCATCGACCCTAGCGGAACCTCCGCCGACGCACCTCCGAGCAGACCGATCACCACCAGCCGTCCGTCCACGGCAAGGCAGTTCAGGTTCGACGCCAGGTAGGATCCCCCCACCGGGTCGAGGATCACGTCCACCCCTTCCCGACCGCTCCAGGCCATGACCGCGTCCGTGAAGTCGCCGCGATGGCGGTCGAAACCGGCGTCCGCCCCGAGCGCGACACAACGTTCGATCTTGGCTTCGGAACCGGCGGTGACGAACATGGGATTGCCGAACGCCTTGCCCATCTGCACCGCGGCCGTGCCGACCCCGCTGGCACCCGCGTGGATGAGCGCCCGCTCTCCCCGGCCCAACCGGGCTTCGACGTAGAGGTTGAGATAGGCGGTGGCGAAGACTTCCGGGATCGCCGCAGCTTCCTCGAACGACAGGTTCGCCGGTTTGCGCAGCACCTGTCCGGCCGGAACCACGACGGTCTCGGCATAGCCGCCACCGGCGAGCAGGGCGCAGACCTCGTCGCCCTGGGCCACACGGGCGACGCCCTCACCCACTGCGGTAACGACACCCGCGCACTCCAGTCCGAGCACGGGACTCGCGCCGGGGGGCGGTGGATAGCCGCCGGCCCGCTGGGCGAGATCCGCGCGGTTCACGGCGGTGGCATGGTTCTCGATGCGAACCTCCCCCGGCCCAACGTCCGGTTCGTCCACCTCCTCCCACACGAGGGCTTGTTCGCGTACGACGATTGCCTTCATCACCAGGACATCCGCATCTTCACGCCGCGGCCGTCCAAGTAGCGCTTCAAGCCGGACACGGTGTAGTCGCCGTAGTGGACCATCGACGCGACCAGAGCGGCATCCGCGCGGCCTTTTGTCAGCACGTCGTAGAGATGCGCCGGTTCACCGGCGCCGCCCGAGGCGATCACGGGAATGCGCACCGCTTCAGCGAGCATGCAGGTGAGTTCGAGCTCGTAGCCCGCGCGGGTGCCGTCGGCGTCGATGGAGTTGACCACCAGTTCCCCGGCCCCGAGACGTTCGCCTTCAAGCGCCCACGCGAGAGCGTCGATACCCATGGGCTTGCGCCCGCCATTGATGACGATCTCGTAGCCCGATGGCATGGCCTCGTTCGGCTCGATCCGGCGGATGTCCATGGACAGCACCACGTTCTGGCCGCCGATGGCCTCGGCGCACTCGGCGATCAGCGCCGGCCGGCGCACGGCCGCCGAGTTGACGTTGATCTTCTCCGCGCCGGCGAGGCGCAGGTCGGTGGCGTCCGCCACCGACGCCACGCCGCCGCCCACGGAAAGCGGGATGAACACCTGTTCGGCCACGGCTTCGACCACGTCGAGGATGATCCGGCGACCTTCGCTGGACGCCGTGATGTCGTAGAACACCAACTCGTCGAGACCGTCGGCGTAGTATTCACGCGCCTTCGCCACCGGGTCGCCAATGTTCTTGGTGTCGACGAATTTCACGCTCTTGGCGAGGTGGCCGTCGCGCACGTCCAGGCAGGCGATGAGACGCTTGCTAAGCATCGACGCGGCCGTTCCAGGCGGCGAACCGTTCGAGCAGGCGGAGTCCCACGCGGCCGCTCTTCTCCGGGTGAAACTGGGTGGCCACGTAGTTGTCGCGCCCCAACACCGAGCAGAACACACCCTCGTAGGTGGACTCGGCGATGACGTCTGCGGTGTTCGCCGGAACGGGCCGGTAGGCATGGACGAAGTAGAACTCGTCGCCGGGTTGGATGCCGTCCAGCACGGGGTGGGGCCGACGCAGGTTGACTGCGTTCCAGCCCATGTGGGGAACCTTCAGGCTTGGATCGTCGAGACGAAAACGCCGCACGTCGCCGGATACCAAGCCGAGGGTCTCGGTGTCGTTCTCTTCGGAGCGGTCGAGCGAGATCTGCAATCCCAAGCAGATGCCGAGGATCGGGGTGCCGGCGTGAAACGCATCCACCAATGCCGCACCGACACCACTGCGCGCTAGGCTCCGCATCGCACTGCCGGCTGCGCCCACGCCAGGAAAGATGATGCGCTCGGCACCGCGCACCCGCCCCGGGTCGTTCGTGATGTCCGCATCCAGTCCCACCTCGCGGCAGGCGCGCTCCACACTCCTCAGGTTTCCGGCGTCGTAGTCGACGATGACGGTCATGGAATCTCGCGGCATCCCTGGGGCGAAAGCGCGAATTGTAGCGGCATCCAGCGGCACCCCGCGCCGGCACTAACGACGACGCGAGCGACTCGATTGGATTTGCGGGTTAAGGTGTGCCGATGAACGGCATCGAGTTCCCACCTCCAGGCCGTTGGCATCGCGCCGAACCGTCAGCCCTCGGACTCGACGCCACCGCGCTCGCCCGCGCCTGCAACCATGCCGAAGCCTCCGAGATCGATTGGCCTGAGGACGTCAGCGCCATGGTGGCCCGGGAGGATCCGCCGCCGTACAACCGCATCATCGGACCCACCAAGCCGAGGGGACCGGCAAGCGGGGTCGTCGTCAAGAACGGTCGCATCGTCGCCGAGTGGGGCACGCCCGGTCGCGTGGACATGACCTTCAGCACCACCAAGAGCTACTTGTGGGCCTGCGTCGCCCTCGCCGTCGACCGCGGACTCATCAGCGACCTCGACGATCCCGTGCGCGGCTACGTGGAGGGCGATTGGTTTGCCACGGCGCGCAACGCCGCCGTGACCTGGCGCCACCTGCTCCAGCAGACCAGCGAGTGGTCCGGAACGCTGTTCGGCATTCCCGACACTGTCGATCACAACCGCGCCGTCAACCGCGCCAAGCACGCTGGCCGGAAGGGCGAACCAAGACCCTTGCATCCGACCGGAACCTTTTGGGAGTACAACGATGTGCGTGTCAATGTGCTGGCGCTGGCCGCCCTCCACGTCTGGCGCCGGCCGTTGCCCGACGTCCTGCGGTCCGAGGTCATGGATCCCATCGGCGCATCCGACGCCTGGCGGTGGCACGCCTACGACAACGCACAGGTCGACGTCGACGGAACGACCTTCGCCTCCGTCCCGGGAGGTGCCCATTGGGGCGGCGGCCTGTGGATCAGCGCCTACGACCACGCCCGCTTCGGCCTTCTCATGCTGGCGCGCGGGTGCTGGAACGGCACCCGCATCATCTCGAAAGACTCGATCGACGACGCGCTTAAGCCCTGCCCGGTGAATCCCCGCTACGGCTTGTTGTGGTGGCTCAATACTGACGGCAAGGCCTGGACGTCCGCATCCCCAACAGCATTCGCAGCGTTGGGCGCCGGGGGTAACGGCGTCTACATCGTGCCGGAACACGACCTGATCGTCGTCACCCGCTGGGCCGGCGACGCGGCGGGGGTCGTGAACCGGGTAATTGGTTCCGTCGCCCAGTAGCGATTCCACCGGCGAGCCGCCTTGGTTCACTTACCTTGTTCGATTGCGTGTTGCGCCCAAATGGTCATCCTGGCGCATCTCTGTGGCGCGCCAACCGCGGCCTTCGCGCGCTGCCTCCGGCCTACAAGGGTCGTCACGCCCGCGCCTTCCGCCTATGCACTGCCGCCCGGCACCTCCGCCGGATCGATCAATCCGATCCGTCGCCAGCCCTTCGCGAGCAGCCAGGTGTGCGGGGCGGCCACCTCGCGGGCGCGATCGGCGTCGGCGTAGCGGCCCAAAGGCGGCGGCTCCCGTCCCTTCCACCCATCGAACCAGAGCCCCGAGCTCGCCCCGTCCAGCACCACCGGCGGCTTCCTGCGGCACCGCTGCCGATAGTGCTTGCGGACGTTCAGCAGCACGTACGCCAGCGCCCGCCGAACCTCCGTCGGCGTCCGCTTCACCACGT
>VXPO01000039.1 GCA_009839505.1 Gammaproteobacteria bacterium | reverse complement strand
GCTTGCCGCGCGCAGAACCGAGTAGCCGAAGTTGCCGGGAGTCAGTGGCGCGAGGTCGCGGTAGCCCTTCTCGCGCACGCTGTCCGCGTCCTCGTCGAAGACAAACAGTTCGTACTCGAAGCCCGCCTTGACCGCGTAGCCCAGATCGCCGCACCGATGCAGCACACGCCGCAACAGCGAGCGTGGACACACCGGATGCTCGCCCTCGTCACGAGCCGCGAACTCACCGATGAAATAGGGAGTGCCATCGCCCGGAACTGCCCGCTCGGTGGCCGTGATCAGCCGGTAGAGGGCGTCAGGAAATCCGCTGTGCCAGCCGGTCACAGCCCCGCCGTCGTAGAGTTGGTCGTTCACATCCCAACCGAACACGCAATCGCAGAAGCCCCCTCCCTTGGCGAGCAGGCTCTTCAGTTTGGCCAAACCCACGAACTTGCCCCGGAGCACACCATCGATGTCCGCGAGTCCCAGCATCGCGTGGCGAACGCCGCGCTCTTCATAAGCAGCCATCCGCTCGGCGAGATCATCGGTCATGACTGAAAAACCCTGTGGATAACATTTGGGATAACTTCCTCGCCCTGCACCCGTGCAGCGGATGGCGACAACGCGCCCTGCGCGGCACGACGGCCCCTAAACGTGACAAATTATTATTGTTTTTCATAGTGTTACAGACACTCGACGGCTCTTTGGACGTGATCGGTCGGTGGTGGATGAAGCCGACGAGACCGGATCGCTGCCGATGTGCATAAAAGCAGCCGTTTTGTAAGTAGTCACTAACCAAACACCCCGCGCCGATAGCCGTTCCACGGCTCCAAACACAGCGAAGCGAAGCGACGGGGACGACCCAGGAGCGTCACCAGTTTGTCCGCCCGGATCATCAGTGAAGAGCGTTGAACATCCGTCGGCGATACCGCTTGGCCACATCGGAACCCTTGCCCATCAGCGCCATGATGCGGATCATCGTCAGCCGGCCGGCGTCCTCGCGGAACTCCCGGTCCCGGCGAAGAATCTCCATGGATTGGTCCAACGCCTCCTCGTAGCGGCGTTCGCGGGTGAGCAGAACCGACGCCCGGTAGCGGGCATCGAGATCTGCGTCGTTTGCCGAGACGTCGTTCAGCGCTTCGCCGAGTTCCCCCATCCCCGCGGCCTCCTCGAGCATCTCAAGGCGGGTGGCAGGACGTTCCCGATCCTCCGTCCCCTCGGGGATCGTGTTGAGCACCGTCCGGCCGCCATCAATGTCGCCCTTGATCAGCAGAAGGTCGGCCCACTCCACCTTGAAGCCTGCGTTGTTGGGTTCGGCGGCGATCGCCTCTTTCAGCACGGCCAATGCGCCGTCGAAGTCCTCGACTTCCAGGAAGTGCGCGAGCTGACTCTTCAGTGCGTCGCTGGGTGATTGGGTGAGTCGGTCGATCAACTGGCGAAGGGCACTCTCTCCCTGCGGGCCGTCCATCTGCTCCGCGAGCTGTCCGCCGACGATGACGCGGATGCTGGGGATGCCCTGCACGCGCATCTGCTGAGCGAGCGTTTGGTCCTTGGCGATGTCCGACAGCGCCAGGACGAACTTGCCTTGGTACTGCTGGGCAAGGCGCTCCAAGGCTCCCTTGGTCTCCGCGGCCGGGGCCACCTGGTCGGTCCAGAAGAGCAACACCACCGGCACTTGCCGGGAGCGTTCGACCACCTCGGGAAAGGTGTTTAGATCGACCTCGATAGTCGGTGGGTTGTCCATGGTCGACCTCAGGAAAAGAAACCCCGGATTTTCGCATGGAACAAACGCGACCGGGAGCGCAAGCGACCGGGCCCGGTTGGTCCATGCGAGACGCGACCGCTTCGCGGTCGCCCCGAGAATTCGCTGCGCGAATTCTCCCGGCAGCGAGCGCCGCTGACCGCCAGGCAACAAACGGGATTTGTTCCATGGAAGTTGGCAACCCGGCGCGCCGGGACGAGGACGCGCAAGGAACTATGGCGGATGCTCGGTGCCGTAGGGGCGGGGCTTGTCCCCGCCCGTGTCGACCATCCGCAGCCGGCGTTGCACGAAGACGGGCGACCACAAGGGTCGCCCCTACGGTTTCGGCCATCCATTCGACGGGTTGGGGATTTGTTCCATGGAAGGTCGGTGTGGCTGGGCCGGAGGCGAACCCCGGCGCACAGCGATAGCGAAGGCGCGTCGTTGCCGACGCGGCCGGGGACGGCTTTGGGGCGCTACTGCCCCGCATCACCGTCTCAACGGTCGCGTACGCACTTGGCGTAGAGCTCGCCGAGTGCGCCCCTCGGATCGTAGCGGTCCTTCAAGGCACGGTAGGCCTGCCCGCCATAGATGCGTTCGAACTCGTTCTGCTCGTAGAAGGACGACGAATACAGGGACTTGATGCCGCCGAGTTCGGTAACCGAGCGCTCGACGATGCGATTGAAGTGACCCGCCGGATAGCCCACGCGGAAGCGCAGGGTGTCCCAGAAGCCGAAGTTCACGTAGCGCTCGGCCGGCGCGGGAAACAGGGGTGACGCGTAGGCCGAACGGTCCCGCACGGGGCAGATCCACACCGGCAGTATGCCGATCTCGCGCATGAAGACTTCGAGAAACTCCGGCGCCGTCGCGAGCGGAAGGTCGACATCCTGGATGACCGACTCCCGCCGGTAACCGCCCAGACGTTCCGCCGCTTCGAGCAGTCGCCACCGGCTGTTCCAGCGCATGATGCGCTGATAGAAGCGCGAACCCAGCCGTTCGCGACCCAACAACCGGCGCACCAGCTTGTGCTGCGCACCGAGATTCTTCGAGCACCAGAACCAATCGGTGTCCCACCGCCACAGGTAGTCGTGCGTCGTCAGGTGATCGGTTTCGCGCTCGCGCAACGAACGGTAGTAGATCTCTTCGAACGTATAGTCGCTGGTCTCGCGCACCTCATCCACGAACCGCCCGGTGCTGAGCACGAGGTCGTCGGCCGCGAACGCAACGCCATCGAGAAAGTCGATGTCGTCGTCGAAGGCCGAGTCGAGGGCCGTAAAGAACTCGCCGGAATCAGCGAAACGCCGATGGCGGACCGCGACGAAGTCCTTGACCGGCATGGTCTCGACGCGCAAGCGCGTGGCATAGCCCAGGGTGCCGTAGCTGTTGGGCATGCCCGCGAAGAGATCGGCATGCTCGTTGTCCGGGGTGCAGGTGACGATGCTCCCGTCCGGGAGGGCAACGTCCATTTCGAGAACGGTCTCGTGCACCAAGCCGTGACGGAAACAGGTCGCTTCTATGCCGATTCCGGCGACTGCGCCGCCCACCGTGATGGACTTGAGCTGCGGCACGACGCGGGGCGCCACGCCGTGCGGCAACGTGGCATCGACCAGGGCGTCGTAGGGGATCATGCCCTCGACGTCGACCCAGCCGGCCTCGGCATCGACCTCGAGCACGTTTACCAGTTCGGCGGCGGGAAGGCCTCGTTGCTTGACGGTGCGGTCGCGGAACAGGTTCGACAGCGGCTTGTCGAGCGCGGCCGGAACATCGTCCCGAGTGCTCGCTCGTGCCAAGGCGTCGGCGAAGGCTCGCGCTCGCCGATCATGGTCGGCAGCGGCGGTCATCCCGCTGCGCGAGGTGCCGCGTCTTCTTCCGCAGTCCCGACGTCGGGACCCGCGTCGTCGTAGAGATGCGACAGGGTCATGGGATACGAGCGGGTGTCGACGTTGCCTTTGCTGAAAAGGACCTGGAAGAGGTTGGTCTGGCTCGTCGACGCGCGGAACATCTCCGCGCAGCCGATCAGGTAGGTACGCCAGATTCTGAGGAAGCGTTCATCGAAACGCTCGGGATCCATTGCCCGGATGGCGTCCCAGTTCGCATCGAACTTCTCGGTCCATGCGTCCAAGGTCAGGGCGTAGTGGCGGCGCAGGTTCTCCACGTCGAGGATCTCGAGCCCTTCCTCCTCCATGGCATCCAGCGCTTTCGACAGGCTCGGAATCCAACCACCGGGGAAGATGTACTTGCGGATGAAGAAGTCCGTGTCCCGGTCGCCGACGTGGCCAATGAAGTGGATGAGGCCCAACCCCCCCGGCTTCAGCGCCTTGGCATGGGCACGGATGACTTCCCGCAGCTGGTGCCTACCCGCATGCTCGAGGACACCGATGGAGACGACCTTGTCGTAGACGCCGAAGCCTTGGCGCACGTCCGCCTCGTGCATGGTGAGCTTGTCCTGCAGACCCTTCGAGGCAATCTTCGCCTTGACCCAGTCCGCCTGTTCGGTGGTGGTGTTCACTCCGGTCACGTGCGCGCCGTGCTGCTCCGCGGCGTAGAACATGAAGCCGCCGAAACCGCAGCCCATGTCGATCACCCGCTCGCCGGCTGCGAGGCGCACCTTGCGGGCGACGTGCTCCATCTTCGCCATCTGCGCCTCGAGGACGGTCTGGCCCGGGTGCTGGTAGTACGCGCAGGTGTACATGAGATAGGGATCGTCGAGCATCTTAGAGTAGAACTCGGCACCCAGCCCGTAGTGAAACCGGGCGTTCTCCTTCGGTTTCGCGTTGGGGCGATTGTTGAACCGGAGTCCATGCCAGCGGTTGCGGATCGCCACAAGCAGCCCGTCCGAGCTGTCGAAGCCCGAATCGAAGCCGATGGCCATGATCCGGCGCAGATCCCCGTCGATGTCGATCTCGCCGTCGAAGTACGACTCGAGGAACCCGATGTGGCCAAAAACGACGGTGCGCCACGCGGCTCGTGCCGTCTTGATTTGGATGGTGACCTCGGGTTCGCCCTCGCCGCCGGCAATCTCCATGCCGTTGGGAAAGACCGCCTTGAACGGCAACGGCGTGTTCGAGGCGATACCCTCCATCACGCCGCGCGCCCAACGGCTGGTGAGTGCCTTGATCATCTGTGCTCCAGCACCTTCCCTAATACAAGCCCTTGAACAAGTCTGTCGGATTTGCCGCGTGCGTCAAGTGACCGCGCGCACGGCGGCAACCTTGTTGGTTCCGCACAAGCGGTCAGCTGACAGACCGGGGGACTGTCAACCTCGGTGATTCTTCGACCGCCAAGGGTGCGCTCGGCAGATTCTCGAACGCGGTGCGGATATTGTCCGCCCAGGCCCGCCGGAGACCCAGCAGGTACTCGTCGTCCTCTTCCAGCACGTTGTGCGTGCCGCGCGAGAACGTGTCCGTACGGTAGACGTGGTACTCCACCGGCGGCCCCACGGTGGCGTTGCTACGCATGCTGGAGTCCATCGACACCAATGCGCACTTGAGTGCGGCGTCCAGGGTCGTTCGCCGGGTGATGATGCGGTCGAGAATCGGCTTGCCGTACTTCACCTCGCCGACTTGCAGGAACGGTGTCGAGACCGACGCGCGCACGAAGTTGCCTTGCGGGTAGATGTGCTCGATGTGCGGCCGCTCGCCGCGGATCTGGCCGCCGAGAATGAAGTTCGCCTCGGGCAGGAACTCCTCGCTCTTGTCGTCCGTGCGGAGCACGCGGTGCTTTTCCTGCTCCTCGATGCTCATTTCGCCGACATACTCGGCCGCCGCCCGGAGATCCTCGACGTTCAACAGGCTGACCTTGGCACCGATGCGGATGTCGCGCCTGATCTTGGAGACGACGCTCTGGCAGGTGGCCAGATTGCCGGACGACAGCAGCGTCAACGTCCTGTCGCCATCCCCGCCGAAGCGGTGCATCTTGCTGTGGGTGCTGATCTGATCCGGCCCGGCGTTGGTACGCGAGTCCGACATGAACACGAGGCCCTCGTCGACGCGTATGGCCAGACAATAGGTCATCAATCTCCTGTTTACTTCAGCCGTACCCCTGCGGTCAACGACGCGACCGCTTCGCGGTCGCCCCGAGAATTCGCTTCGCGAATTCTCCCTCCTCAAGACGCGACCGATTCTCGGCCCTTCTACGCGAGCCACGAGAGCGATAGCGTCGCGATGCCGAGCACGAGGAAGAAGCCACACATGTCCGTGACCGTGGTGAGCACGGGACCCGAAGCCACGGCGGGGTCCGCTCCTAGCCGCTTGAGCAGAAGCGGTACCGTTCCACCGATGGATACCGCGACCACGGTGTTCAGCGCGAGCGCCACGGCCACGACGGCACCCAACACCGGGTTGCCCTTCCAAGCCCAGGCCGCCACACCGAGCAAGATGCCGAGCGCAAGGCCGTTGAGGACACCCACCTTGGCCTCCTGCCACCAGACACGCAGCGCATCGCGTGTCCCCACGACGCCAAGGGTCAGTTCGCGCATGCTGACCGCCACCGCCTGGTTGCCGGAGCAACCACTCATGTCCGAGACGATGGGCAGGAACACGGCTAGCGCGATGACGGCGGCGAGGGTCTCCTCGAACGCGGCAATGACACTCACCGAAATCATGTTGAGCACGATGTTGACCGACAGCCACGAGAGCCGTCTGCCCGAGCGCTCGGCCAGCGGCATGCTGCGCAACTCCTCGCCGCCGACGATACCCTGCGACTTGAGGTGGTCGTCGGTGGCCCGCTCGACCAGTGCGTCGTCCACGTGCTCCCGTTCGACGACGCCGAGCATTCGACCCGAGTCGTCGGTCACCGGCAGCGACAGCACCTCGGATTCCTCGAGGCAGGCATCCACCGTCGCGAGGTCGGCTTGGGCATTCACCGCCGTGGGTCGGCCCATCAACGAGCCGATCGGCGCGTCGGGGGCCGCGGCGACCAGATCGCGGGTACGGACCACGCCGACGAGGGTGCCGTCGGCCTCCACCGCGTAGGCGTACTGCAGCAGGTAGCGGGAGAGATCCCGGACACCCGACGTCAGCTCCTCCAGCACCGTCCTGGCGGTCGCGGCAACGGGAAACGCCAGATATTGGCGCACCATCAGTCCGCCCGCGGACTCGGATGGGTAGCTCAGAAGCTCGCGTGCTTCCCGGGCCGATTCCGGCGCCATGGCGCCGAGGATCCGGTCCATGTCCTCGTCCTCGACCTCGGCAAGGACATCCGCGCGCTCATGGCTCGGCAGCGCGGTGACGATGGATGCCGCATCGTCGGCCGGAAGCGCTTCGATCAGGTCCGCAGCGACCTCATCGGGCACGTCCTCGATGAACTCCGCCGCCGTCTCCGGCTCCACCACCCGCAGAATGGCGTGGCGTTCCTCCGATTCGAGGCGGAACATCGCCCGCACGACGTCCGCACCTGAGAGGGTCGCCAAATAGCCATCGATCGCGCCGGGATCGCTGGCCACCAAGGCCTTGAGCCGTGCGGCCGGCTCGAGTTCCACGATATTCACTTCAATCAGCCCCGCTACATGTTGCGCGACCGATTATCGCGATTTGGTTGCCGTCCCGTGACTCCTACGGCCAGAAGCCGTGACACTCCCACTCGCTAGAGCATGTACGCGCAAAAGATCGAGCGCTCCTCGCGCCGTACCCCGCACCTAGTCCCCGACGTCCTACGGATCGTTGGGGACCGGCTTGTCCCGTCCCGTTAGCGAGACCACCGGGTTTCCCGTTGCGGGCACCCGGCTACTTCAGAAAACCCATGCTTAGCAGGTACCCCGGACCTCGGTCGTTCGCGACTCGAATCGTCGCAACCAGCACCATCACGAACCAGAAAATGCCCAACGCGATGAGGAGCACCCAGCCAATCGCGTACCGGATCAACACCGCGGCAACAATCACGTAGATCAACATGCTGATCTGGTAGTTCATCGCCGCCTTGCCCTGGCGATCGACTTCAGCCGACTCCGGCTTCTTGATGATCCACACGATGAGCGGTCCGAGGATCGAGCCGAAGGGCACGAGCAGGCCCGCAAACGCCGCGGCATGGACAACAATCGACCACGTCCGTTCCTGGGATCGTGACATTGTGCTGCGGTCGAGATCGCCCATGTGGTCCCGCCAGCCCACCGGTTCTCTTGACGACATGGTACCCATGGCGGAATAGCTTCGGCACGCGCAGTATTGGGTGAAGGGAAAAGGGACATCCACCCTGAAGGCAAAACGGGACACCCACCTTCCGACCCGAGGGTGGATGTCCCCTTTTGGCCGTAGGGTGGATGTCCCCTACTCGCCGCTACCGCGGTCAACGGCTTCGTAGGCGACCCTATCGCGTCCGACCGGGCGCGGGGACGCCCCTACGGCCAAAAGCCGATCACGCGGTCGATCACCCAGTGGCTCGCCACGGCACCTACGACATAGCTCGACGCCAGGCCGAGGCGTTCCCATGCCATCGCCTGCGCGTTCCAGCGCTGCACCACTAAACGGAGCACGCGGTAGCCCACGAACAAGGCCGCAACGAACAGAAGCTGCCCTACTTCCACGCCGATGTTGAAGAAAAGCAGCGCGATCGGCAGATCGGACTGCGGCAGGCCAACCTCGCGCAGCACCGTGGCGAAGCCGAAGCCGTGTAGCAGCCCGAACGCCACGGACACGACCAGCGGCATGCGGTGTGTAAGCGAGCGCAGGTCGCCACGCGCGATCTCCACGGCCAGAAAGACCACGCTCAGTGCGATCACCGCCTCGACGGGTGGCGTGGGAAGCCGGACGACATCGAGCACGGACAAGGCGAGGGTGACCGAATGGGCCAACGTGAATCCGGTGATCGTCAGCAACAGTCTCCGCGGTGTGCGCGCGATGAACAGCAGACAGGCGACGAACAGCAGGTGATCCGCGCCGATCCATATGTGCACCACGCCGTGCTGCGTGTACTCCACCGCCACCGCGAACGGTTCCGGGGTGGCCGGAATGGTCCACTCGTATTCCGCCGGACCGAGGATGCGCAGGTGTTCCTCCCCGGTCGCGAACTCCACCTTGTAGATCGTCCGCAGCGAGGGATTGATGGTCGGGTAGCCGATGCCCACGGTTCGGCCCGCGAGCCCTTCGGCACACCGGAAGGTCTGTTCACCGGTGTACGCACTCCCCGACGCGCGCCAAGCCGGCGGCCGCAGTGCCTCGCAGTCTGCGGGGAACGTCGGCGTCGGCAGCGCATCGGCCGGAAGCGCGGTCGGTACCTTCCACGTCACCGTGTAGGTGTTGGCCGACGTTTCGGTCACCAGCACCGTGTTGGGCCTCGCGTCGTGAGCCTCGACGGCAAGCGAGCCCAAGACCCCCACCATGCCCGCCACGGCGACGATGTACCGCGCGCTCACCCCGATGAGTCCGATCCGTCGCGGTCCAGCTTAAGGCGGACATCGTAGGTATCTATCAGCCTTGCGAATGCAGCGTCGCGGCGTGCCTCGGCGGCTTCCCGCTCGGCATCAGCCCGGACCCGGCTTTGAACCTCGGCGTATGTCGGTAGTCTGCCCTCGGTCTTCCCCGTGAGCAGGACGAGGTGCTGTCCGTACTTGGACTCGAGCGGCCCGGTCCAGTTGTCCGGATCCGCGTCGAGTTCGAACACGGCGTTCGCCGTGGCTTCGCCGAAATGACTCGCGACGAGGTCTGCCGTGCGTCCGACGTAGTTGACGAAGTAGAGGAACCGGTCGCCGTGCCCCGGTGCCCCGGCGAACGACACGCGGTCGCGGTTGA
>VXPO01000082.1 GCA_009839505.1 Gammaproteobacteria bacterium | reverse complement strand
AACCCCGGCGCACAGCGATAGCGAAGCGCCGGGGACGGCTTTGGGGCGCTACGGTGCTGTTGGTCGCGCTCGGCGGCTGCGAGGAACAAGCGCCCAGATTCGACGCACCGCACGCTTCCGGGGTGCTCACCCTGCCCGTTCGCGAGACCCAGCGATTCGACGCCATGATGTCCACCGTCGGCCTGCACGCGGCCTTTCAAGGGAGCCATGGGGCCATCGACGTGGGTGCCCTCGGACCGTCCAGCAAGGTGCTCCTTACCCATGTGCCGAAGGACGGGTTCGAGCCCGTGATTCTCGGCGTCGAGAACACAGCCTTGGACGCCTTGGTCGACGGTGGCTATACGCTGGTGGTCGGTAGCGGCTTCGTCTCGGTCTTCGATCCCGTCTCGCCTTTGGGGCTCTTGCAACTGAACGGCGAGGTGCTGAGCGAGGTGACGCCCCACGGCTACACGCGCATCCTGGGCGTCAGCGACCGAACCCTGCGGATCATCGGTCGCGCCGACTACCACCCGGGGCTGTTCGAGTCGGCCATCCAAGTGGGACCGGGCGTCGTAGAAGCCGGCAAGCTCGACATCACACCCAGCGAACGCGAAAAGCGGTCTCCCTACATCCGCGCCTTCGTCACCACATGCGAGGACCGCTGGCTCGCGGGGGTCGCGCAAGAGCCCATGCACCTCTACGACGTGGGCAGCTTGCTGGTGGCGATGTTCGAGGAAGACGGTCTCGCCTGCGACGAGGTGGTCAATCTCTCGGGCGACCGGGAAGCGCTCCTTGCGCTACGCAGCGACGACGGCAAGAGCATCGCCTATTTCGGCAATCCGCGTTTGCCGAAGGCATCCGTCATCGCCTTCCGAGAACTTCACTAACCCGATTCCTGATCAAGGAGACCAACGGTGGACATCGGTGTATGCGTCGCCACCCACATCAACGATATCGACTACGTGGTCCGCGCCGAGGAACTCGGCTACTCCCACGCCTGGCTCGCCGACAGCCAGATGCTGTGGTCCGACTGCTACGCCGGACTAGCGCTCGCCGCGGCACGTACCAGCCGCATTCATCTGGGCACCGGGGTCGCCATCACCGGCACCCGCCCCGCCCCCAACAACGCCTCGGGCATCGCGACCATCAATGCCCTGGCGCCGGGCCGGACCTTCTTCGGCGTCGGCGCCGGCAACACGGCGATGCGGGTGATGGGTCTGCCGCCGCAACGGATTGCCGAGTTCGACCGTTACCTCGCAACCATCGGGCCGCTGCTGCGCGGCGAGGAAGCCGTCTTCCACCACGGCGGTCAGGAACTGCCCATCCGCCACATCATGGCGGACAAGGGCTTCGTGAATTTCGACGATCCGATCCCGATGTACGTCTCGGGGTTCGGTCCCAAGTCTCTCGGCTTGGCCGGCAAGCATGGCGACGGCGCCGTGCTCGCACTGCCGCCGAACCCGGCGGTCATGGAGAACCTCTGGCGGCGGATCGAAGACGGCGCCACCGCCGTCGGCCGCGAGATCGACCGCGATGCCTACTACACCACCGCGCTGACCACGATGGTCGTACTCGACCCGGGCGAGGCGGTCGACTCGCAGCGGGTGAAGGCCGAGTGCGGGGCCATGGCAATGGCCGCCGTGCATTTCGCCTACGACCAGTTCCGCAATTTCGGCCGTAAGCCCACCGGCTACCTCGCCGGCATCTGGGACGATTACCGGGCGATGATCGAGTCCTTCCCCGCCGAACGCCGCCACCAGCGCATCCACGGCGGTCACAACTGCTGGGTGCTGCCGGAGGAGGAACGGTTTCTGACTCCCGACATCCTCCGCGCCACGGCGATGATCGGCGAGCGCGACGTACTGATCGAGCGGTTGACGGCGCTGGCGGGCGCGGGCCTAGACCAGGTCATGATCCTGCCCAACTTCGATACCCGCTTCGACGTCCTGGAACGCATCGCCAAGGACATCATCCCCCATGTCTGACGAGGCAAGCACGCTTACCGGAAGCTGCCTGTGCGGTGACATCGCCTTCGAGCTACATGGCCCCATCACGCAGATCGCCCACTGCCACTGCTCCATGTGCCGGAAGTTCCACGGAGCGCCGTTCGCCACGTTCGCGGTCGCCGCGCCCGAGGACTTCCGCTGGCGGCGAGGCGAGGAGAAGGTCTCGCACTACCGGTCGTCAGGTACCGGCTGGAGGAACTTCTGTCCCCGCTGCGGATCGGCCGCACCTGCCTGCCCCGAGGGCGGCCCCTTCGCTCTGATTCCGCTCGGTAACGTCGCCGAGGATCCGGGGGTTCGGCCCAGTCTGCACTTCTTCGTCGGCTCCCAGGCGCCCTGGCACCGGATTCCCGACGACCTGCCTCGGCACGACGCCTGGCCGCCCGAATTCGGTCCCGACGCGGTGGCCGTGGAACGCCCGGTGCGCACTGCCGACACCCCCGATGCCACCGGCGGAAGCTGTCTATGCGGGGCTGTCGCCTTCGAATACGACGGCGAGCCCGACCGCATGGTCAACTGTCACTGCTCCCGGTGCCGTCGGGCGATGAGCGCTGCCTACGCGACCATGACCATGTTGCCCCGCTCCGCTTTCCGCTGGCTGTCCGGCCGGGAGGAGGTCGTCAACTACAAGATGCCCGAGGCGAAGATCAAGGGCACCGCCTTCTGCCGCATCTGCGGCTCCCAGGTGCCGAGGCTGCGGGGGGTCGAGGACCAGATGCAGATTCCGAGCGGCTGCCTGGACGACGACCCCGGCACGCGGCCGGCCGCCAACATCTTCACGGCCTCCAAGGCGGCATGGTCGGTTGTCGACGACAGTCTGCCCTGCTTTTCCGAACACCCGCCATGAGGCAGAACGCCAAGCACGATGTGGTGATCATCGGCGGCGGGCACACGACCGTTTCAGGTCGCGAGCACCACAGCTCTGCAAACTACTCGGAAGTACTCCGAAGCGCCTGCACTTCCGAGCTCTGTTCCGAGCACCGTCTCAGACGCCAGTCTCGGGACGGATGGGTGTACCGTCCGAGAATCGCCCGAGCCGGAACGCCTTGACGTCCAAGCCGACGTCGCCGCCTGTCACGAACGCGGCGATGGCCTTGCCGGCCCCGGGACCGATGCCGAAGCCGTGTCCACTGAAGCCCGTGGCGATGAAAAAGCCAGGCAGCCGTTGCGCCTCGTCGATCACGGGTACGACATCGGGCGTGGTCTCGATCATGCCGGCCCAGCTCTCGACGAGCGGCGTGGCGGCAAGCTGCGGGAAGGTCCTATCGAGGTGCTTGCGGATCTGGCGCAGGATTCGCCGATTGGGACGCGGGTTCAGTACGCGGCACCGTTCGAACACAGACCGCTCGTCAAGCTGCCATCGCTTGGGCGTCGACATCTCCTCAACGAACTCGCGGCCCAGGGAAAGCCGCAGGTGCCGTGCATCCATTCGCACGGCGGGCATGAACTGGGAACCGAAGCGCACGGTCGATGGCGTGACGGGATGGTCGATGACGACACCGTGCGCGACCGTGTAGCCGCCGTCTTGCCGTCGGCGTAGCGCCAACCGCCGGTCCGTCATGCTACCGCTGCAGACCAGCTCCGCCGGTGCCGTCCGGGCCACGGTGCCGCGGACTTTGAGTTGCGGTACGCGGATACCGAGCGACCGGCAGAACATCGACGTCCACGCGCCAGCCGCGCAGAGCACGGTGGACGTCCGTATTCGACCGTGTTCCGTAACCACCGCTGACACGCGTCCCGCGGCGGTCTCGATACCGCGCACGGCGCAGGATGTCAGCACCGTGCCGCCCCGCCGGACGACGGCCCGGGCCAAGGCGGGTACCGCCTTATGCGGTTCGGCGCGACCGTCACTGGCGGTGTAGAGCGCGCCGCGCCATTGCACCGCGGCGCCTTGCACCAGTCCCCGCAGTTCTTTCGGTTCGATGAGACGCGTGCCCGTCGCGTAGTCTTCAGCGAACTTCGCCCACGCCGCGTAGCGTTCCAACTGGCAGTCGTTGTCGATCAAGTAGAGGACGCCCTGCTCGCTGAAGCCCACGTCCTCGCCAATCTCGTCGCCGAGCGTGCGCCAGATGCGCAGCGACTCGACGATCATCGGCATTTCGCGGCGGTCGCGGCCCTGTTGACGCACCCAGCCCCAGTTCCGGCCCGATTGCTCGCCGGCGATATGGCCCTTCTCGCAGACCACGACGTCGATGCCGTTCCTGGCAAGGAACCACGCGGTTGAGACGCCGATGATCCCTCCGCCGATGATGACGACATCGGCCGACGGCGGGATCGCCTCCGGGGGCTGGGGGTCGCCAGCCCATGTACGGGAAACAAGATCCGCTGGAACCGACTCCGCCATCGCTCAGCGCGCCGGCCACCGCCACGGTGGCAGATCCATCGGTCGGAATCCGAGCGCTGAGGTCTCGCCGAGCTCCTTGCCGAGCTCGAGATGGTTGCAGTCGTCGTCTTGGGTCAAGGCGTCGATGAGGCTCTCGGCGTGGGTCGTCACCCACAGTTGGGTGTCTTGCGCGCACCGCTTCATCAACCGGCCGAGCGCGGGCAGCAGCTCGGGGTGCAGACTGGTCTCGGGCTCGTTCAGGACCATCAGGCTCGGTGGTCGGGGTGTGAGCAGCGCCGCGATCCACAGCAGGTAGCGAAGCGTGCCGTCGGACAGTTCCGCCTGGGAGAGAGGGCGGAGCAGGCCGTACTGCTGGAACCGGAGGCTGAACCGCCCACCGGTATCGACTACATCCACCGACGCACCTGGAAAGGCGTCTGCGACGGCTTCGTCCAAGGTTTCGTCATCACGGGTCTCCATGATCGTCCGCCACGCCGCCGCGAGGTCGTGACCGTCGTTGCTCAACACGGGGGTCCGCGTACCCACCTGGGGCGCGCGGGCGGGCGCCCCGGCATCGCTGCGGAAGTGGTCGTAGAACCGCCAGGAGCGAATTCTCTCGCGCAGTATGAGCACCTCCGGCGCCCGCTCGGGATCCGCCATGCGCGACAGCATGCTGTCGAATGTCGGCAGGTGTTTCTCGATCACCTGCCAGCGCCCATCGGCATCTCGGGCGCGCACCACTGCGCCGCGGCGATCCACCGTGGCGCGCGCGTCGTGCCAGGTTCCGCCGTGCCAGATCACTTCCCGCTTGATCTCGGGATCCTTGCCGAACATCGTCCGGCTCGGGGGCGGCAGGCCGTAGTCGATGGCGTAGCTGAAGTCGTCGCCGGCGAAGCCGAAGCGCAGGGCGACCCGTTTTTTCCGCGGCCCGCCCTGCACGGGATGTTCGCCGCTCTTGAAGGCCCTGGAGACCTGTTCGGGCCCGGCCCAGAGCACCGACTCGATTCCACCCTCCGCGGCCAGCGACTCGACCGCCGTGCCGAACGCGGTCTCCGACAACAGCCGCAAGCCCCGGTAGAGGTTCGACTTGCCGCTGCCGTTGGGGCCCGTGACTAGGTTCAGCGGCGCGAGCGGCAGCACTAGGTCGCGAAGCGAACGGTAGTTGGCGACCGCTAGGGTTCGGAGCATCGCGGAAACACCTTGTCCGTCAGGAAAGCTGTCACCAGCCGGCGCGGCACCGTCTCGAAGGCTGCCTCGTCGACCACCGGCCGACCCTCGGACACCCACTTGTAGCTCTCGGCCACAACGAAGAACGGCGTTCGGGCAGACCACGCCGCCGACGCCAGCGCCAAGGTGCCCACCTTGTTGACGAAACACCCGGACCCTACGGCGTCGGCGCCGACGAGCAGGGCGTCGAAATCGGCGACTCTTGCCACCGCATCGTCGTCCTCAAGGCAGGGGATGCCCAGTTCCGCCGCAAGCCGGCGACCCTCGCCACCGGGTTCCGACGCCGTGGCCACGAGCTCGAGGGAGAGTCCGTCCAGCGCGGCCCGCACGGTGGATGAAGCGCTATGGGTCAAGATGACGCTACCCTCCCGGAACGTTCCCAGCCGTCGACGCGCACCCTCCACGGTGTCGTGAAACGCCCGGTCCGCCGCTGCGAGAATCTCGTCGCAATGCGAGATCGCGCGGCTGCGAAAGTCTTTCGGGGGCCAAGCAAACGTCGCCATCCAGTAACGTACCAGGTTGCCGATGGCGGCCACCGACGGGCGTGCGGCCGCCAAGGCTTCCGCACACGATCTCGTACGCTCGGCAAGGTCTGCGGCCGGGCTGGCGACGATCTGGTCCCGAAGCATCCGGACCGCTTGGCGAGCCAGTCGGGCAGCGCCGTCGGCGGTGTTGCCGCGCAGCTCACAGACGAGCTCCCTGCAGTCCGTGGGATCCATCGCCCCGATGCTATCATCCGGGCCTTCGATGGCCCCTCGCTTGGTGTACGACGGCGACTGCGGCTTCTGCCGCTACACCGTCGACTACGCCCGGGCGCTCACCGGCAACCGCGTCGAGTACGTTCCCTACCAGGCCGTCGCTCATGAGTATCCCTCCCTCAGTACCGAGGATTTAGCGCGCTCCATCTGGTTTTTCGAGGCGGGGCCGAACGGCCCTGCGGCTTCCGGCGCCGACGCCGCGTTCCGCACGCTGGCCCTTGGAGGTCGCCCCGGGTGGCGGGGAGCGTACCGGCACGTGCCGGGCTTCGCTCGGCTCGCCGAATGGGGTTATGGATGGGTGTCCCGGCACCGCGAAGGCTGGCTGCGCGTCGCGCGCCCGCTCTTCGGCCAAGAATTAACGCCGGCACGTTTCGAGCGCACGGCGGACATCGTCTACCGTGGAATCGCCGCCTGTGCGGTGATGGCGTTCGTATCGCTTTGGCTGCAGGCCGAGGCGCTGATCGGTGATCGCGGTGTACTACCGGCCGGTGAGTTCCTGGAGGCGGTGGAGGCGACCTTCGAACTCGGTAGCTATTGGTACGTACCGACCGTTCTGTGGTTGGGCCTGCCCTTCCACTGGGTGTTCGCGTTCGGCACCCTGTGCGCCGTCGTCGCGCTCGCGGGCAAGCTGAGGACCTGCGCAGCTCTCGGCGCGTACGCGAGCTACCTGTCCATCGTCGGCGTCGGGCAGGTGTTCACGTCCTTTCAATGGGACGCGTTCCTGCTGGAGTGCCTGTTCGCCGCAGCCATCCTCGCCCGTTCGCCCGTGGCCGGAATCTGGGTGCTGCGCCTGCTGGCGTTCCGCTTCCTGTTCCTTTCGGGCGCCGTCAAGCTGCTTTCCGGCGACCCGGTGTGGGCGGACCTGACGGCGCTCACGTACCACTTCGAGACCCAGCCTCTGCCGACCGCGCTCGCCTGGTTCGCCCACCACCTGCCCGCCCCCGTGCTCACCGTCGCCGTTGGCGCGACCTTCGCCGTCGAACTCGTGCTGCCGTTCCTGATCTTCGCCCCGCGCAGGCTGCGGGCGGTGGCCGCGTGGGCGTTCATCGCCTTCGAAGTACTGATTCTCGTCACCGGCAACTACAACTTCTTCAACCTGCTTACCATCGTCGTGTGCATCGCGCTCTTGGACGACCGACTCCTGCGTTTGCGCCCCATGCCACCGCAACGGCTCCGTCGTCTCGGCGCACGCTGGCTGGCGGCTGTGCTCATCGTCCTGGGCCTCAGCCAGACGGCGGCGGCGTTCGCGGCGTTCCCGAATCCCGCAGGCTGGGTGCGGCCATTGCGGATCGTCAACGGCTACGGCCTGTTCGCGGTCATGACCACCGAACGCCGCGAACTGGTGATCGAGGGCTCGATGGACGGCAGACAGTGGCTGGAGTACGAGTTTCCGTACAAACCGGGGAACCTGGATCGCGTCCCCGGTTGGGCCGCGCCGCATCAGCCGCGACTCGATTGGCAGATGTGGTTCGCCGCCCTCTCCCGCCCCGAGTACGACCCATGGATCTACGACCTCGTATTCCGGCTGCTGCACGCGGAACCGGCCGTTCTCAAGTGGATCGACGATCCGTTCGCCGGCGAGCCGCCGCGCTACGTGCGCATCATCTCGTATCGCTACGCGTTCTCCCCGCCCGACGGTGTCTCGCCGGAGCCCGGCGAGACCCGAGGCGAGTGGTGGACCCGTTCCGACCCGAGGCTCTGGCTCGAACCGCTCGTCAGGCGCGTACCGAGGGTGACCCACGATCCGTTGGAAGTGCCGTAGGGAAGCTCCGAACAAGCCGTCCAGCTGCCCAACGGCATGGCGTAGGGGCGACCCTTGTGGTCGCCCGTGCCAGTTACCGCACTAGCTCCTCGACTTCGCCACCGCCTGTTCGATCTCGG
This sequence comes from Gammaproteobacteria bacterium, assembly GCA_009839505.1. Classification (GTDB taxonomy): domain Bacteria; phylum Pseudomonadota; class Gammaproteobacteria; order Pseudomonadales; family Azotimanducaceae; genus VXYL01. The sequence continues at coordinate 1,274 of VXPO01000082.1, read as the reverse complement.
CCTTGAACTCGGCGTCGAAGGTACCCGCGTGCTTGTTGAGTATGGTGCCCTCGGGGCCGATCAGCACGTAGGTCGGGTAGCCGGTGATGCGCCACTGGCGAACGAGTTCGCTGCCCGTGCCCACATGCCAGACGACCCAGGACAGCGGATTGTCAGCCAGGAAGTCCGTCACCGTGTCGAGTTCCTCGTCGACGTTGACACCGATGATCTGGAAGCGTTCCTCGGGCAGCTCGCCAACCATGTCTCGAAGCTTGGGGAACGCCGCTATGCAGGGCCCGCACCAGGTCGCCCAGAAGTCGACCAGAACCACGCGTCCCGAATAGGCTGACAGGGCGTCCTCGGTGCCGTCCACGCGTCGTCCCCTGACATCCGAAACGACGCTGCCGACCATCGTCGACTCGAGGCTGTAAAGCAATTCCGCCTCGGCGTCCGCGAACGTCATCGCAACCTCCGTCCCGTCTGCCGCCTGTTTCGTCAACACGAACGCCTCGTCGGCTATCCCCGCGCTCAAGCCCGTCGCGTACTCCTCCGCCTTCTCCCGCCGGGTGAGCCGCTCGTCAGCGGTGATCCCCGAGTCGTTGGTTGACTGGATCAGGTAGCTGGCGGCGAAATACCGGGCAGTTGCCCGCGCCAGCGGATCCTCAAGGGTATCCGCCATCTCGGAGATGAACGCCTTGCCGGCCGCGAAGACCGTCGACAGACCGTTCACCTGCTCAAGCCGGCGGGGCCATTGATCGTAATCCGGAAAGTGCGCGGCCAGCGTCTCGGCGCCTCGAAGCGCCTTGGCAGCCCCGCCACGCGTGGGATTGTCGAGCAGGAACTCGGCGGCTTCGCGGGTCTTTTCGTGGCTGCCTCCGGCCTCGACGATGGCCAGGGCCGCAGCGGTGGCACGGTGGGCTTGCGGAGCCTCGCCGAGCGCCAGCAAGCGGCGAGTCCTTTCTTCATCGTCGACATCCGCCGCGCGAATCTCCTGCTCCGCCGCCTGCCACGACGTCGACGCCTCGACATGGTCACGGACGACGTTCCAGTCCGGGCCAATCAGTTCCATCAGGGCGGCGTCACCGAGTTCCGCGTTCGGACGCAGCCACGACGAGAACACGGCTGCGCCACCCCTTCCGATCGAATAGGTTTGCTGCACGAGAAACTCGGCGGCGTCGAGGGCTCGCTCGTGGTTCGACTCGACGATGGCCCTCGCGGCCGCCACCCTGCGCATGGCGGGCGGGTAGGCGCACTATGGAAGGCGCTCCTGCGCCGCCGAAACCGAAGGGCCGGCC
>VXPO01000160.1 GCA_009839505.1 Gammaproteobacteria bacterium | reverse complement strand
TGGAGCGGGCGATGGGAGTCGAACCCACGTCTCCAGCTTGGGAAGCTGGGGTAATAACCGTTATACGACGCCCGCGGGCGGCGAATTATGGCACAGTGTCCTTTCGGCGAAGATCAAACCAGCTCTTCGCCACGGTGCCCACAGTGGGGAGAGGGGAATACCAATGAGTCGCTATCGGCCGGATGTCGCGGTTGCCGACCGCATGCCCAACCGCACGAAAACAGGCGCGGCATTCGCCGCACTGATCTTCGCTTTTGGCTTTGCGGCCGTCGCCGAGGATCGTGCGCTCGAAGTCGCCGAGCCCGCCGCCGCGGGCATGAGCGCCGAGGGTCTGGACAGCCTCGCCACCGCCATGCGGAGTCACGTCGACGGCGGCGCCCTCGCCGGGGTGGTCACGCTGGTGGCTCGGCACGGCAAGATCGTGCACTTCGAGGCGTACGGCAAACAGGACATCGCCGCCGACGTGCCGATGACCAAGGACACGATCTTCCGCATCTACTCGATGACCAAGCCCATCGCCGGCGTCGCCCTGATGACGTTCTACGACGAGGGCCGTTTCAGCCTCGACGACCCGGTTGCGAAATTCATTCCCGAGTTCGCGTCCCTCAAGGTAGCCAGGGCGCCCGGTCCCGACGGCATGCCCGAGGTCGAGGATTCCGTACATCCGATGACGATCCGGGAACTCGTGAGCCACACCGCCGGGCTCACCTACGGGTTCTTTTCCCGATCCCAGGTGGACGCCCTCTACGTCCGGCGCAACGTGTTGGACCGCAATTCCACGTTGAAGGAAATGGTCGACAAGCTCGCCGAGATCCCGCTGCGCCAGCAGCCGGGGTCCGCGTGGCACTACAGCGTCGCCGTGGACGTTCAGGGCTACCTCGTCGAAGTGCTGGCGGGCAAACCCTTCGACGAAGTCCTCAAGGAGCGCGTGTTCGACCCGCTCGGCATGAAGGACACGGGATTCTGGGTGCCGCCCGAGAAGAAGGCGCGTACCGCCTCCATGTACCAGCAGCGGCCCGGCGGCGACCTCACACCGATGCCGTCCGAAGAGTACTTCTCGAAGCCCGCCCACTTCTCCGGCGGCGGCGGGCTGGTGTCCACGGCCATGGACTACGCCCGCTTCTGCCAGATGCTGCTGAACGGCGGCGAACTCGACGGCGTCCGGATCCTTAAAGCCGAGACCGTGGAGCTCATGCACACCAACCAGCTGCCGGAGAACATCGAGTTCATCAATCCCATGATCGGCAACCCGGGCAACACGTTCGGCATCGACTTCGCCATCGTCGAACAACCGGACGGGATAGCCGACCATGCACTCGGCAAGAGCGAATACTGGTGGTACGGCGCCGGCGGCACCTGGTTCGGCATCAATCCGACCCAGGATCTGTTCATCGTCGGGCTGATCCAGAAGTTCGGCGTGCCCGGGCCGAAGGAGATCCGAGTCCAGAGCAAGAAGCTGACGTACGAGGCGATCGTCGACCCGGCGGGCTAGCGGATTCCGCCCGCATGGTCGGGCGTTCGATCCTGCTCGCCGCCGCGGCGGTCGCGGCCTTAGCCGCCTGGAGCGCCGAACGCGCGAACTACGCGGGTACGCCGGTAGCCGCGAGGGACGGCACCGCGATCTTCCGCTTCAGCGGCATTCGATTCGCCGAAGCGCCGGTCGGCGAGTGGCGCTGGCGGGCACCGCGGCCCGTATCCGAAGCCGTTTCGGACACTCCCATCGATGCGACGAAATGGCCGTCCGCGTGCATGCAGGACGACGGCAACGTCGAGTGGTATCAAGGCGTCGCGGCCGCCTTCGGACAGCCCGCGGAAGTCGCGCCATCGAGGCCCGAAACCGCCGAGGACTGCCTGTTCCTGAACGTGTGGACACCCGACGTGGAGGCCCGGCTGCCGGTCATGGTCTGGATTCACGGCGGTGCCAACGTCAACGGCTGGTCGTTCGAGCCCAACTACCGCGGTCGGGAATTGGCCGCGCAGGGTGCCGTGGTCGTCTCCATCCAGTACCGCCTCGGCGTGTTCGGCTTCCTCGGCCACCCTTCGCTCAGTGCCGAGTCCGCCAACGGTTCGTCGGGCAACTACGGCATTCTCGACCAGATCGAAGCGCTGCGCTGGATTCGAGCCAACATCGGGCAGTTCGGCGGCGACCCCGGCAACGTCACGGTGTTCGGCGAGTCCGCCGGCGCGGGCGACATCGCCTACCTGTTGCTGACGCCGCTGGCGGACGGACTGTTCCACCGCGCGATCTCCCAGAGCGGTGGCTGGCCCGCCGACCAACGACGAACGCTCGCAGAGAACGAAGCTGAGGGCGTCGGCTTCCTTGCGAGCGCGGAGATTCCTGGCATCGCCGAGTTGCGCGCCCTGCCGGCGGAGTCGCTCCTGGACCTCGCCAAGGAACATTTCCAACGCGGCTACGACGACCCGCCGGTGGACGGCTGGCTGCTGCCCGACCCACCGGCTGACCTGCTCGCCCGCAAGGCGTTCGAACCGCGCCCGGTGATGTTCGGTTTCAACGCGGACGAGATGCTGATGTACGTGATACCGACCACGGAACGCTGGCAGCGAGCGCTGGCAGAGACACCGCGTCCCGGTGCCGTCGACGAGCTGCTCAAAGGGTTACCCGTTCCGCAACGCCTCGACGAGTTGGAGTCCGCTGGCCAGTTCACCTGTCCCAGCATCGCGCTGGCCGATGGCTTCGCCGCCGGCGGCGCGCCCACCTACGTGTATCGATTCGACCGGATTCGATCAGGAGAGCATGGCATCGGCGCCTACCACGGCGCCGAGATCCCCTACATCTTCGACACCCATGATGCGTGGTTGCCGACGGACGCAGACGACCGCTGGCTCACGCGCCGCATGATGGGCTACTGGCTCAACTTCGCCGCCACAGGGAATCCCAATCACGACGGTTCGCCGGCTTGGCCCCGCTGGAGCAACGAATTGCAGATTCAGTCGTTGGGAGCGGAAGTCCGGCCAGAGCAAATCGACCTGCGGCTGTGCTCGGCGTTGTCGGAGCAGTGAGCATCAAAGCAATGTCACTGATCGACGAGCGCTGATCCCCTGGTACGCAGATCGCAAATTGCTAGGATAAGTCGACTGTATCCGTTGCCGGAACCATGGCCAACCTGAGCATTCGCCGATTGGACGAGGAAACCGTGAGGAGGTTGAAGGTGCGCGCTGAGCGCGAAGGCGTCTCGTTGGAGGAGACCGTTCGGCGCGTCCTGCGGTCCGCCGTGGTTGACGAAGAGCCACTCGGCGGGCTGATCCGTCGCATCGTCGGCAAGGGTCTCGACCTCGAACTGGCCCAGCGCGAGTTGGATGCCCCCATCGACTTCGCGTCGGACGACTACCTCCCGGACCGATGACGCCCATGAGCCTGGCGGACTCCCAGATCGCCGGGGTCGCGAAGTCGAACGGTTTCTCACTCGCCACGTTGAACGCGCGGGACTTCGAAGCCATCGACCTGACCGTGGTCGCGCTCTACTGAGAGACTGCGCGCCGACGGCGAATCGCCAATCTGGGCTCAAATCCGAACACCACCGGGCGCGTCCCACGGGTCCGGGCCGTTGTAGACCACGACCGGGGCGACGACCGGTGGTGTGTCGGGTGCGCCGAAGGCATGGCGTCGAGTGACTTCACGCAGCAGCGACGCCGCGTGCCGACTCAAGCGCTCGCCGATGTCCTCGACCACTTCGTCGACGAACTTCAGGACCACGATCAGGTGGGTGGGTCCGGCCTGGCCGGACTGCTCCGCCTCGGCTCGAAAGGGAATGCACCATACCAGGTCCGCGTAGCGCGGCCCGTCCGGGACCCAATCGTCGGGTACGCGGGTCATCAGCTCGTAGTCGAGACTGTCCGCGTCCGGTGTGTCGCGCAGGATGTAGCCGTGCAACAGGTTCTTGACCATCGACGGCAGGGCAAAGAGGGGTTCGTAGGGGTGTGACATCGCTGAGTCCACGGTTGTGAAGCGCGGCAAACTACCGACGCGCCCGATGCGGCGGTATCAGCCAAAGCCCGTCGGACTGTTGAGAAATCAGCGATACGTTGTGTGCGAGATTGCCGGTTGTCCACGCCGACCGGCAGGTTCTGAACTCACCCTCGCCCGATCCGCAGCACAGGGAACAAATGCGGATGCTCGGGCCCGTAGCGCCCCAAAGCCGTCCCCGGCGCTTCGCTTCGCTGTGCCCCGGGGTTCGCCTCCGGCCCAGCCACGCCGACCGGTGCGTGGCACGGAGACGGGCGACCACAACGCGCCCTTGGGCGCGCGGTCGCCCCTACGGGTCCGTTCGCTAGCCCCTGTCCAGCGCGTCCAGGTACCAGCCGACGAACTCGATGCACATGCGTTCCTGTTCCGGGTGATACGGACCCGGCTCGAAGAACCGCGAATGCACGCCTTCGCTGTTGCGCATGATGAGGAACTGATCCTCCCGGGTCGTACGGTCCCATAGCCAGGTGAGGGATTCCCGTTCGTAGTCCCGGCCCTCCTGGGCATCGCCGCGCACGAACCAGACCAGTTCCATGTCCGTGCTGACCATGCCCCGAGGGGTGAATCGATACAGGACGCAGTGGTCGGGGTAGTTGAGCATGAACGCCAGCGGGCCGAGCTGGAAGTCGCCGGCACCGCCGTCGTAGCCCTTGAAGTCGCCCATCAGCGGTGCCAGCGGTCCACCGTCACGGCTTCCGGTGTCGAAGCCGTCGTAAAGGGCATAGCGCCGCGTGTGCGCACAGCAGCCGAAGGCCGGCGCCGAACGGTAGACCCGGGAGTGTTCGAGGGTGATGCCGGTCACGCCGGTTTTTGCTTCGGCGCGCGCAAGCATCTCGGCGTTGTCGCACGCCACCGCCTCGTCGAGTGCCTCCAAGGTGTGCCGTTTGGCGTACGCGCGGTGCGCCGTCGCGCAGTGGTAGCACTCCAGGTAGTTCTCCAGCGCCAGCTTCCAGTTGGCCGCCACCGGGTAGTTCTGGCGGTGCGCGATCCGGGCCGTCGGCAGACCGTAGGGACGCAGGACCGGTTCGATGGTCCGAAGGGCTTCTTCGAAGGGTGCCGCGTTCGGATCGCAGTTGACGAAGATCAAACCCTCGAACACCGTGCACCGGCAGGCTTTAAGCGAGTACGCCGAGGGATCGAAGCCCGCCATGGAATCCATGGACCGCGCGGCTCTGAGCCTGCCATCGAGTTCGTAGACCCAGCCGTGGTAGGGGCAGACGAAGGCTTCGCAGGATCCTTGCGCATCGGAACAGAAGCGCGAGCCCCGGTGCCGGCAGACGTTCATGAGCGCGTGGATCTCGCCGTCCCCGGCGCGGACCACGACGATGGAATCCTCGGCCAGGTCGAAGAGGAACCAGTCGCCGACATCGGCGAGTTGGCTCACATGGCCCGCATAGAGCCAGCTCTTGAACAGGATTTCGTCGAGTTCCCTACGGTACACGCGGGGAGAGCGATAGAAGTAGGCATCCATCGCGAAGCCCGGGCGCGAGCGTTGCGCCGACGTCTGTTCGGCCAGCCGGGCGGGCGAGTCATCCACATCGTTAGCGACGAAGCTCACGGCGGGTCGATCTCGTAGCCGTTCATCGTGACGACGCATTTGCCGACCACGTCCCGGTTCTCCAGCATCCGCATCGCGTCCACCGCCCGGTCCAGCGGGAAGCCCGCGCAGACGTAGGGATCGATGGCACCCCCCTGAGCCAACTCCCACAGCGCCTCCTGGTTGCGACGCCCGAGTTCCGGATCGCGCCGGCCAATCTCGCCGGCGCGGACGCCGATCACGGAAATGCTCTTGATGAGGATCAGGTTCACCGGCGCCTGGGGCCACTGGCCGCTGGTGAAGCCGATGGTGAGGATGCGCCCACGCCAGTTCACGCAGCGCATGGACTCGTCGAAGACGCTGCCGCCCACCGGATCGTAAATCACATCCGCGCCACCGGTACCCGTGAGTTCCTTGACCTTGTCCCGAAACCCACCGAGCGAGCCGTCGGCCAAGGTGTAGTTGATCACCGCGTCCGCACCCCGGGACTTGACCACCGCCAGCTTGTCGTCGCGACCGCCGGTGCCGATCACATGGGCGCCGTAGTGCTTGCCGAGGTCGACGGCGGCCATGCCGACGCCGCCGGTGGCACCGTGGACCAGCAGCCACTCGCCGGCCTTGAGGTCGCCGCGAACCCGCAAGGCCACGTAGGCGGTCATGTAAGCCGTGCCGTACGAGGCGGCTTTCTCGTAGTTCATGCTGCCGGGGATCGGCTTGAGCCCGGCGGCGGGGACGTTCACCGCTTCAGCGAAACCGCCCGCCCGCGAGCCGAAGCAGACCGCGTCGCCTTCCTTCCAGTCGACTACACCGGGACCGACCGCCGCGACATCGCCCGAGGCTTCCCCGCCGGGTGCAAACGGCAGCGGCGGCTTGTGCTGGTATTTCCCCTGGATCATCAGCAGATCCGGAAAGTTGACGGCGCACGCCTTGAGGCGCACCTGCACCTCCCCGGGTCCGGGGTCGGCAAGGTCCAGTTCGTCGAGGGTTACGCTGCCAATGTCCTCGCTGATGGCATGGCAGCGAACAGCTTGTATCCGAGTCATCCCGTGTCGGCAGTCTTCCAATCCCGATGGCCATTGTGGCAAACATCGCGCTCATGGGATCACCCACGAGACCACGACGTTCGTGTCCACAACGTCGTGAGACATTTACCACTCGACGCGCAAGTCTACGCCTAGGCGACATTTGGTTCCGGCCAACGCGTTGGTAGCCTCACGAGACGGCGAAGCCGGAGCGCACTAAGTGACCGGACACCTTGACACGGAATCGCGTCGTTTCTACACCGAGGTCAAACGCAAGGCCGACCAGTTTGACCTTCGGATCGAGACCGCCGACGCAGCCCATGGCATCGTCGCATCGCTCGGTGAAGAACTGCTCGTCGTGTTCACCCGGGATCGCGACGGGTTGATTGTCAGCTTGGCTTCCCGCCGGCGCCCCAATGATTGCTTCGCCGTCGAGTACGTGGCCGTGATGCTCGGCGGCATCGAGACGAGGGAGCTCGACGACTACCAAAGCCGTCTAGAGCGATTCGTCAAATCCGTTGAGGACGGCGATCCCCCTGCGCCGCTGCGCGACACGGACTGGTTGCTGAAGTGGATTCGGAACAATGAGAGCGAACTCATCGCGCAATTCTGCGTCCAAGACCCGAAACCGAGATTGGACGCCATCGTCCATCGCTATCTCGCCGTCTCGGGCGGTAATTGACGCTTACGCGATCCGCGCCACCGCCCGCTTCGTCAGGACTCCGACCAGATGACCCCGGAATTCCGCGGAAGCGTGGATGTCCGAGTTGAACTCGCTGTGGTCGACACCTACGCCGTGAGCGTGGAATCGGGGTCCATTCAGAATATCGGGATCAGATCCCGCAGTGCAGACTTGCGTCGACGTGGCGAAAGACCCTCAATGAACACCAGGTCCACGTCACGCCCCATGCGCTCTTCGACGAGCATCTTGACGCCCGCGAGATCGAGCAAGCTGAATTTGCCGCGGGTTTCGATTGCCAAGTCGATGTCGCTGTCCTCCCGCGCATCGCCGCGAGCCACCGAACCGAACAACGCCAACGAGGAAACGCCCTGGGCGGCCAGCGTTGGGCGCATCCGCACCAGCTGCGCACACACCACATCCCTGGTCGGAATCGTTGCTGAGTCTTCGATCATCGCCATGATTTCCAAAGTATCCGAAAAGCGTTCCCCAAACGCCAGTGCTCAGCGGCATCAATACGGAGGAACTCTGCGACTACCCGCGCCGCATAGAGCGATTCGTCACGGCCCGTCGAGGACGGCAAGACGACCGGCACGGGACGTCACAAGGGCGTCCCCTACGGTACGCTCCGACAACGACCCGCTGACGACGCCTCTTCGGTCCTCGTCCAGGCAGGGTCCGCTAGCCGCCCTCCCGATATTGGCGCGTTTCCTCCACGGCCAACGTCATTGCCCGGGCGGAGTCCAATCCCGATCGAGTTCGTGCCTTGGCGACGATCTGCCGCACCGTGTCGTGCGGTTGGATGCCTCGGAGTTCGAGGCTCTCTTCGATGATCGCGGCCATGGACCGGTTCTGTCGCGCAGCGGCTTCCTTCAACGCACGATGCGTATCGTTAGCGAGCGTGATCGTCAGTCGACCCATGATGCACCTGTGCAATGGTATGAATGCACATTAGCACCAACCACACTACTCCAGCAGAACGATGCGTAGCGTCGACGATCACCCTCGCCGACCTGTCTTAGCTGCGGCGCCAACCTCTCGAAGAACGCATCAAACCGCTGCCTTCCCACAGCGGCGGTTACGCCATCCGCGCCACCGCCCGCTTCGTCAGGACTCCGACCAGGTGACCCCGGAATTCCGCGGAAGCGTGGATGTCCGAGTTGAACTCGCTGTGGTTGACACCTACGCCGTCCACCGCGTCCGGTGAGAAGTCCGCCGCCAAGGCTTCCTCCAACGCCGTGGCGCGGAAGGCGCAGGCACCGGCGCCGGTGACGCCGACACAGACGCAGTCGCCGCAGCGCGCGACCATCACGCCCACCACTGCGTACCGCGACGCGGGGTTGGGGAACTTCTCGTAGGCCGCCGCGTCGGGCGTGCAGAAGTCCACCGAGGTGACAATCTCGCCTTCCGGCAGCGCCGTCTCGAACAGGCCCGTGAAGTAGTCGCCGCCCGCGATGGAACCGCTGGTGGTGTGCACCGTGCCGCCGAGGGCGACGAGCGCGGCCGGATAGTCCGCCGCCGGGTCGCTGTTGGCCAGCGAGCCGCCGATGGTGCCGCGGTTGCGGACGTGGGCGTCACCGATGCGACTCGCGAGGTCCGCCAGTGCGGGAATGGCATCGCTCGCCGCCACTTCAGCGTGGCGCGTCATGCCGCCCACGGAGACCGTGCCGTCGTTCACCGAGACACCGGACAGGCCGGAGATGCCGCCGAGATCGATGACGTCGCTCGGGCTTGCCAGGCGCTGTTTGAGCGTCGGGATCAGGGTCATGCCGCCGGACAGGTAGACCCCGTCCTCGGCGCCCGCCATGAGGCTCTTGGCCTCGTCCAACGTGGAAGGTCTGTGGTAGTTGAACTGGTACATTTTCTTACTCCCCCCGTGCCGCACGCCAAACCGTTTCGGGTGTCGCCGGCATGGGCACGCTGGCGACGCCGAGAGCGTCGGTCACGGCATTCATGACGGCCGCCGTCGAGCCGATGGCGCCGGCCTCGCCGCAGCCCTTCACCCCGAGCGGGTTGTGGGTGCATGGCGTCACCGTGGTGTCCACCGTGAAGCTCGGCAGGTCGTCGGCCCGCGGCATGGTGTAGTCCATGTACGAGCCTGAGATCAGTTGCCCGGAGTCGTCGTAGACGCCGTGCTCCAAGAGCGCCTGGCCGATGCCCTGGGCGAGACCGCCGTGGACCTGGCCTTCGACGATCATCGGGTTGATGATGTGGCCGAAGTCGTCCACCGCCACGAAGTCGACGATGTCGACGACGCCGGTGTCCGGGTCCACCTCCAC
>VXPO01000119.1:46580-58879 GCA_009839505.1 Gammaproteobacteria bacterium | reverse complement strand
ATGGATGGCCGAACCGTAGGGGCGACCGCGCGCCCTACGGGCGCGTTGTGGTCGCCCGTCTTCGTGCCACGCACCGGCCGTGGACGGTCGACGCGGGCGGGGACAAGCCCCGCCCCTAACGGCACCGAGCATCCGCATTTGTTCCATGCGCCGGCCATGGGGCGCTTTCACGAAAAGACTTCTGAAATGGGTGCTGTATGCGGGCTAGGCGCCAATCACGGCTTTCAGGTCCACTTCCGGATCCGCAAGCTGCGACGGGTCTACCCGCTTGCCGACGAGTTGTCGCGCCGCCATGAATTCGCGCGCCCGGTTCACCGCGTCCGCGGCAACGAGCGTGCCGTCGGCGAAGTAGAACACGGCGAAGCTCTGGCTCCCTGGATCGCCGCGCACGACGTGGTGTTCGGCGTCGGCGGAGAAGCCGACCATCTGTAGCTTCAGGTCGTACTGGTCGGACCAGAACCACGGTACGTTGGCGTAGCTCGACGTGCCTCCCGCCAGGTTGGCGGCGGCGACCCGCGATTGCTCCATGGCGTTGGGCACCGACTCCAGGCGCAACCGCCTGCCGAGCAGCGGATTGGGGTGGTTCGTGCAGTCCCCGACGGCGTGGATGTGCGGATCCGCAGTCCGCGTGTGTTCGTCCACGAGAATGCCGTTGTCGCAGTCGAGGCCGGCCGCTTCCGCGAGTTCGACGTTGGGCACGATGCCGATACCCACCACTGCGAGATCCGCCGGCACGACGTTGCCGTCGGTGCAGACGACACCGGTCAGACGCTCCGTTCCGGCGAACGACTCGACTGCCGTGCCGGTGCGGATGCTGACCCCTCGGCCGGTGTGCAGATCCTCGTAGAAGGCGGACATGGTGGCCGTGGTCACCCGCTTCAGAATGCGGTCCTCCATCTCCAGGACGGTCACGTCGAGGCCCGCTCCGATGGCGATCGAGGCGACCTCGAGCCCGATGTAGCCGCCGCCGACGATGACGACCCGACGACCCGCCTCGAAGCCCCGCTTGATGGCGTCGACGTCGGCGATGGTGCGCAGGTAGTGGACCCCTGCCAGGTCGCTCCCAGGCGTCTCGAATCGGCGCGGCCTCGCGCCGGTCGCCAGCAGCAGCTTGTCGTAGCCAACCTTGCGACCATCGTCGCAGGATATGGTCTGGGCGCTCGGCTCGATGCTCTCCACGCGCACACCGGTCAACACCTCGATCTGCTTCGTCGCGTAGAACTTGGCGGGTCGGAGATGAACGCGCTCCAGTCCGTACTCGCCGGACAGGTACTGCTTGGACAGCGGCGGCCGCTGGTAGGGGATGTGCGGCTCGTCGCCGATGACGACGATCTCGCCGTCGTAGTTCTCCTGGCGAAGGCTCGCCGCAGCCTGGCCGGCCGCGTGGCCCCCGCCGACGATCACGATGGTCATGATTGGTGTCGCTCGTTCCCCGGGCAGCGCGCGGACATTCTACCCACCCGCCACGGGGCGTTCGTCAACGGGCGTTCGAACCGCCCTCAGGCCTTCTTGTCGGGTATGGGGATCGGAAAAGGCGTGACGTTGCTGCCGGAGGCATCGGTGATCTTGGCGATGCCCTCGCGCTCGACCTCGTCGATACGGATTATCGCGTGCATGGGAATGAAGCTCCGCTGCACGCTCTCGAACTCGGTGCGCAGCTTGTCCTCGCTTGGATCGATCACCATCTGGGACTTCTCGCCGAAGATGTAGTCCTCGATCACCACGAATCCGTAGACATCACTCTGGTAGAACGACCGGGCGTAGACCTCGAAGATCTGGCCGTGGCTGTGGAAGTAGATCCGGTAGATGTGGGATCGGTCCGTGGGCATGGATTCCATCACTCGATGCGGTGGGTCGATTAATAGGCATCGCCCCGCCGATTTCAACCCGGATGTTTTCGAGCCGCGACCCGGAGTGTCCCCCCGTGACGATCCGGGCACCCGGCCACGGCTATAATTCGTCCCCCGTCAAACGGCCCCGAAAACCGTGAAGCTCTATCTCAAGACCCACGGCTGCCAGATGAACGAGTACGACTCGTCGCGCATGGTGGACGTCCTGCGCGAGAGTCACGGCGCGACGCTCGTGGAGGAGCCCGCCAACGCGGACCTGCTGCTGCTCAACACCTGCTCGATCCGCGAGAAGGCCGCGGAGAAGGTGTTCAGCGAACTCGGCCGGTGGAAGTCGCTGAAGCGAGCCAATCCCGGCGTCGTCATCGGTGTCGGCGGCTGTGTCGCGAGCCAGGAAGGCGACGCGATCACGGCGCGGGCGCCCCATGTGGACCTGGTGTTCGGTCCCCAGACCCTGCACCGCCTGCCGGCCATGCTCGACGAGACCCGCCGCCGGGGCACGGCGGTGGTCGACGTGAGCTTTCCGGAGATCGAGAAGTTCGACCGTCTGCCCGAACCCCGCGCCGAAGGTCCCTCCGCGTTCGTCTCGGTGATGGAGGGGTGCAGCAAGTACTGCACCTTCTGCGTCGTGCCCTATACGCGGGGGGAGGAGGTCTCCCGCCCCGTGGCAAGCGTCATGCGCGAGGTGGTCGGGCTCGCGGCCCGCGGCGTGCGCGAGATCAACTTCCTCGGCCAGAACGTCAACGCCTACCGGGGCGAGATCGACGGCGGCGAAGCCGATCTCGCGGAGTTGATCCACTATGCCGGGCGCATCGACGGCATCGACCGCATCCGTTTCACGACCTCCCATCCCGTCGAGTTCTCGCCGACGCTGATCGACGCCTACGGCGAGGTGCCGGAACTGGTCGACCACCTGCACCTGCCGGTCCAGTCTGGTTCCGACCGCGTACTGGCGATGATGAAGCGCGGCCACACCGTCCTCGAATACAAGGCGAAGATCCGCGCCCTGCGACGGCTGCGGCCGCACATCAGCCTGTCCTCGGACTTCATCGTCGGCTTCCCCGGCGAGACGGAACGGGATTTCGAAGCCACCCTCGCCCTGGTCGGGGAACTCGACTACGACATCTCGTTCAGCTTCGTCTACAGCCCGCGCCCGGGGACACCCGCCGCGGCCTTGCCCGACGACACGCCGCTGGTCGTGAAGCAGCAGCGTCTCGCCGTGCTTCAGGATCAGCTCCGGCGCCAGGCCGCGGCCCACGCCGAGGCCATGGTCGGCACCGAGCAGCGCGTGCTGGTGACGGGCCGGTCCAAGCGGGATCCGGGCCAGTTGGCCGGTCGCACCGAGAACAACCGGGTCGCGAACTTCCGCTGCGACGACGACGGCCTGATCGGCGACTTCGTCCTCGTGGAGATTACCGAAGCACTGCCGAACTCTCTGCGAGCCCGAGTCCGGCCTTGACCGTGGCGGCCGACCCTCGGCGTCGCCCTTCGACCGGACCGTGGGGGCGACCCTTGTGGTCGCCCTTGTCGACCGCCGATGCGGCCCGACGAGCACCATGAACGACCACAACGGCCGCCCCCACGACGATTGACACGTCACGCAAGGGGGCTATCCTTGGAGACCCAAGGACACACTACAACCACCCCATTTGACAGACGACTCGTCGCGTGTCGTGGCCTTGACCACGAACGTCAACCTGGAACCCGACGATTCCCGCCGTCTGGCCGCTCTTTGTGGCCCGTTCGATCAGAACCTCAAACACCTCGAACACCGGCTCGGTATCCGAATCCGCAACCGCGGTAACGCCTTTTGGCTCTCTGGGCCCGAGGGGCGCGTCCAGGCGGGCGGCGCCCTGTTGTCCCGGCTCTACGTCGAGACCCGCGACCGCGACGTCCTGGACGAAGCCACCGTTCACCTGTTCCTACAGGAGTCGGGGGTGGAGGAACTGTTGGCGATGACACCCGAGACCGAAGAGACGAAGGGCGCCACCGGCGAAGGCGTGATCGTCGCCACGCGACGCAAGACCATCAAGCCGCGCGGCGCGAACCAGCGCCGCTACGTCGAGGCGATCCGCGCCAACGACCTGAACTTCGGCGTCGGCCCCGCCGGCACCGGCAAGACCTATCTCGCCGTCGCCTGTGCGGTGGAGGCGTTGGAGAACCGCTCGGTGAGCCGCATCCTGCTGGTGCGTCCGGCCGTGGAGGCGGGTGAGAAGCTCGGCTTCCTGCCCGGCGACCTCGCGCAGAAGATCGACCCCTACCTGCGACCGCTCTACGACGCGCTCTACGAGATGTTGGGCGTCGAGCGGGTGAACAAGTACATCGAGCGCAACATCATCGAGGTGGCGCCGCTGGCGTTCATGCGCGGGCGGACGTTGAACGGCTCGTTCATCATCCTGGACGAAAGTCAGAACACCACCGTCGAGCAGATGAAGATGTTCCTCACGCGCATCGGCTTCGGCTCCACCGCGGTGGTCACCGGCGACATCACGCAGATCGATCTCCAGGGCGGCCGTTCCGGGTTGGTGCACGTTCTCGATGTGCTGAAGGACGTGGACGGATTGAGCTTCACCTATTTCGCCTCCAAGGACGTCGTCCGGCATCCCCTGGTCAAACGCATCGTGGACGCCTACGCCCGCGCGGGTTCCAAAACCGCGCAGGCCGTGCCGTCCGTCGGATCCGTTGGGGAAGGCACCACCGGGTGACCGTCGTGGTACAGATCGACAACGCAGCGCCCCCGGAGGATGTTCCCTCTGCGGGCGAGATCGCGGGCTGGGCCGAGGCGGCCTTGGAGAACGATGGCCGCACGGTATGCCTGCGGGTCGTCGGCGAGGCCGAGGGTGCCCAACTGAATGCACGCTTCCGGGATCGCCAGGACGCCACCAACGTCCTGGCCTTTCCGGCTGACGAACCGGGTCTGCTCGGTGACATCGCCATCTGCGCGCCGGTGGCGACACGGGAAGCCCGTGAGCAGGACAAGGCGCTGGCGGACCACTACGCCCATCTCGTCATCCACGGCGTGCTGCATCTGCTCGGCATGGACCACGACACGCCGGGAAGTGCACAAGTCATGGAGGCGAAGGAAGCGCAGGTGTTGAGGTGTTTCGGGATCAACGATCCCTACGGAGCAAACCCATGAGCGAAGGGGAGCAAGCGGCAGACGGCGGAGTACCGCACCCCAGGAGGAAGGAACCGCGCAAAACCTGGCGCGAGCGGATCGCAGACCTGTTCCCGGTGGAGCCGACCGACCGGCCGGAACTGCTCGAAATGCTCAAGGACGCGAGCGAGCGGCGCCTGTTCAACACCGATGCCCTGAACATCATTCACGGCGCCCTGGCGGTGTCGGACATGCGCGCCCGCGACGTCATGATCCCGCGCAGCCAGGTGGTGACGGTGGAGGTCGACAGCCGCATCGAGGAGTTCCTGCCGACGGTGATCCGCTCGAAGCACTCCCGCTTCCCGGTCATCGGCGACGACATGGACGACTTGAAGGGCATCCTCCACGCCAAGGACATGCTGCCGCTGCTGCTCGAGGAGGACTGGGACGGTTTCGACATCAAGGACTACATCCGCCCCACCATCGTCGTGCCGGAGAGCAAGCGCCTGAACGATCTCCTGCAGGAGTTCCGTGAGACGCGCAACCACATGGCGCTGGTCATCGACGAGTACGGCAGCGTCGCGGGCGTCGTCACCATCGAGGATGTGCTCGAACAGATCGTCGGCGAGATCGAGGACGAGCACGACATCGACGACGACAGTTTCATAAAGCAGCTCGACGGGCAGAGCTATACCGTCAAGGCCACCACCCCCATCGAGGACTTCAACGAGTACTTCGACACCCAGTTCAATGGCGGCGGCCTCGACACGATCGGCGGGATCGTGGTCAAGAAGTTCGGCTACGTACCGCAGCGCGAGGAGACCATCGACCTCGAACCTTTCCGCGTGCGAATCGTGAATGCCGACAGCCGCCGGGTTCGTCTACTGCACTTGACCCGGGCCTGAAGGACCGGAGTGCCCGTCAGCAAATGGCCGTCCCGCGAACCGCGGGCGGCGTGGAGCAACCTCGCAGCACTCGTAGCCGGGGGGCTGCTGCCGTTCGCGCTGGCGCCTTTCGGCCTTTGGCCGCTGCTGCTCTTCTCGGCGGGCGCCCTGTTCTGGCTGTTGCGGAACGTGCGCACCCACGGCCGGGCGTTCCGGCTGGGCTGGTTCTACGGTGTCGGGAAGTACGGCGTGGGAGCGTCGTGGGTCTACGTGAGCATCCACACCTACGGCGAGACCTCGGCTTGGCTCGCCGGCCTGCTGGTCGCCTGCTTCGTCGCCGGCATGGCGGTGTTCAGCGGCTTGATGGGGTTGTTGTTCCACGCCTTGGCCCGGCTGCGCGAGAACGACGCCACGGGGGCCGCGCTGATGTTCGCCGTGGTCTGGACCGTGGTGGAGTGGCTGTTGACGTGGTTCCTCTCGGGATTCCCCTGGCTGTTCGCGGGCTACGCGTTCCTCGACACCCCGCTGGCGGGCCTCGCCCCGGTGGGTGGCGTTCTGCTCGTTTCCCTGGCGGCGGTTGCAACCGCCTCGCTCGTCGTCGCCGCCCCCCGGCGGCTACGCGTGTTGGCGGTGCCGGTCGTCGTCTGGATCGTGGCGTACGGGCTCGGTTTCGTTTCCTGGACCGAGCGCGGTGCGGTTCGCTCGGTCGCACTCGTCCAGGGCAATATTCCGCAGAGCATCAAGTGGACGCCCGATGGCGTTGAGTTGTCCGTCGAACGCTACAGCGAACTGACCGCGACCGCGGGCGACGCCGACATCGTGGTCTGGCCGGAGGCAGCCATTCCGGACTACCTCAGGCGTCGGGGGGACTTCATCGAGGCTGAGCGCCCGGGATCGGGGGACATCGTTACCGGCATCTTCGTCGCCGAGCAGACGGAGGACGGTTTGGACTACTACAACGCGGCGATGTCGACCGGTGGCGGCGTGTACCGCAAACGCCGGCTGGTGCCCTTCGGCGACTACCTGCCGTTCGAGTCGCTGCTTCGCGGCACCCTCGCGTTCTTCGACCTGCCCATGTCCAGCACGTCGGCCGGAGCGGAGGAACAACCGCTGCTCAACGCCGCCGGCGTCGACCTCTCCATGGCGATCTGCTGGGAGATTGCCTATCCGAAACCCGTGGCGACATCGGCCGAGGGCGCCGCGGCCCTCGTGACGATCAGCAACGACACCTGGTTCGGAGCCTCCATCGGTCCCCGCCAGCACTTCCAGATCGCGCGGATGCGCGCCCTCGAGAACGGCCGCTACCTGCTGCGGGCGACCAACAACGGCATCACCGCCATCATCGACAACAACGGCGACGTCGTGGAGCGCTTGCCGCAGTTCAAGCCGGGCGTGCTCACGGGCAGCATCCATACCATGTCGGGAACCACGCCGTTCGGACTCTGGACCAACTGGCCACTCCTCGTGGCCCTCCTGGCCATCGTCGTGGCCGTCCTCACCGTCCGCCCCCGCCAATAGGGACATCCACCCTACGAAGAAAAAGGGACATCCACCCTTGAGAGAAAAGGGGACACCCACACTGTGGGAGCGAAGGGGAATCCGACCGGAAAGGCATGGTCCGCCAAGGGACGCTGTTCAACACCCGACCACCCAGGAGTGGGTGTCCCAAAACCGCCCCAGGGTGGATGTCCCAAGGCGCACCAGGAGTGGGTGTCCCAAAACCGCCCCAGGGTGGATGTCCCAAGGCGCACCGAATAGGGACACCCACCACTTCGACGACCCGACGACGTTCGAGTGATCTCGCCCAGGGGTGGGTGTCCCTGACCCGAGTGATCTCGCCCAAGGAGGGTGGGTGTCCCTGATTCGAGTGAGGGGGGCGGGTGTCCCTGATCGAGTGGCACCGAGTCGGAGGTGGGTGTCCCTGATCGGGGGGGTCCTTCAGGATCGGGCGTTGGTGGTGAGCGTTTAATTCCGCGTCCGTTTCGATTAACGTGCCGACCGGCTCACGTCGAAGAGCGGGACGGTTCGACGCGGCACGGGACGAGCACAGACAAGACTCATGAGCAACGAGCGCTACGATCCGGCGGCGGTTGAGGCGAAGTGGCAGGCCCAGTGGGAACGCCGGGGCACGAACGCGTGGACCGAGGAGGACCTGCGCACCGCCAAGGATCCCTACTACAACCTGATGATGTTCCCCTATCCGTCCGCGGAGGGACTGCACATCGGGAACCTCTTCGCCTACACCGGCGCCGACGTCAACGGCCGCTATTGGCGGCTCATGGGCAAGGACGTGTTCGAACCTATCGGTTTCGACGCGTTCGGCATCCACTCGGAGAACTACGCCCTCAAGGTGGGCAAGAACCCCAACGACCTGATCCCGGAGAACGTCGCCAACTTCACCCGCACGCTGAAGCGCTTCGGCGGCATGTTCGACTGGCGCCACACGGTCAACTCGACGGATCCGGACTACTACAGGTGGACCCAGTGGGTGTTCTTGAAGCTCATGGCGGGAGGCTTGGTGGAGCGTCGCGAAGCGCCGGTCAACTGGTGCCCGTCCTGCAAGACCGTACTCGCCAACGAACAGGTCATCCAGGGGCTTTGCGAGCGCTGCGACTCGCCAGTGGAACAGCGCGAACTGCCCCAATGGTTCTTCAAGATCACCGACTACGCGGGGCGCCTGCTGACCAACCTGGAGGTGATCGACTGGTCCGACCGGACGAAGAAGGCCCAGGCGAACTGGATCGGGCGCAGCGAGGGTGCGGAAGTCGACTTCCCCATCGTCGGCGCCGACGCGAGCATCCGCGTGTTCACGACGCGTCCGGACACGCTGTTCGGCGCCACCTACATGGTCCTGGCCCCGGAGCATCCGCTGGTGGCCGCGTTGACGACGCCCGAACAGCACGCCGCGGTCACCGCCTACCAGGAACAGGTGGCCCAGCAGGCCCTGGTCGAACGGGAGAAGATTGACAAGGACAAGTCGGGCGTGTGCTGCGGCGGCTACTGCGTCAACCCGGTGAACGGCGCCGAGATTCCGGTGTGGATCGCCGACTACGTGCTGATGGGCTACGGTACCGGCGCGATCATGGCCGTGCCGGGCCACGACACGCGCGACTTCGAGTTCGCGAGCGCCTTCGGACTGCCCATCGTTCGCGTGATTGCCGGCCCCGGGGAGGATGCCGAGACGCCTCTGTCGGAGGCGTTCCCCGGGGACGGCATCCTGGTGAACTCCGGCGACTTCGACGGCCTCTCCGTGGCGGACGGCAAGCGCGCCATCGTCGACTGGCTAGCCGGGCGGGGCGCGGCGGAGCCGCAGGTGAACTACCGCCTGCACGACTGGTGCGTGTCCCGCCAGCGCTACTGGGGACCGCCGATTCCGGTCGTTCACTGCAAAGCCTGCGGACCGGTACCTGTTCCGGAAGCCGAACTGCCGGTGGAACTCCCGTATCTCGACGACTTCCAGCCGGACGACTCTGGCGTCAGCCCCCTGGCGCGCGCCACGGACTGGTACGAAACGCCGTGTCCGACCTGCGGTGCTCCCGCGCATCGGGATACCGACGTCACCGACAACTTCCTGTGCAGCGGCTGGTACTTCCTGCGCTATCCCTCCACCGATCACGACGACACGCCGATCGATCCCGAACTGACGCGCCACTGGCTGCCGGTCGACTCCTACATCGGCGGCCACGAACACGCCGTGCTGCACTTGATGTACGCGCGTTTCCTCACCATGGCACTGGCGGACCTCGGCGAGCTCGAGTTCGAAGAGCCGTTCAAGAAGTTCCGCGCGCACGGTCTGCTCATCCGCGACGGACGCAAGATGTCCAAGAGCCGGGGCAACGTGATCGTCCCGGAGAAGATCATCGAAGAGTTCGGCGCCGACACCCTGCGGCTCTACCTCCTGTTCCTGGGTCCCTACGATCAGGTGGCGGACTACCAGAGCCGGGGAATCCAGGGCCCCCACGGCTTCCTGAACCGGATGTGGCAGGCCGTGCTCGCCGCCGGGGACGGACCACCGGAAGCAGACGTGGAACGCGCCCTGCACCGTACGATCAAGCAGGTGAGCGAACAGCTCCCGGAGCTGCAGTTCAACACCGCCATCGCGGCGATGATGGAGTACCTGAACGTGGTGCGCGCCGGCGGCCGCCAGGCCCGCCGGAGCGAAGTCGAGCCGCTCGTCGTCATGCTCGGCCCGTTCGCGCCGCATATCGCCGAAGAGCTCTACGCCCGCCTTGGCCACGACGGCGGCCTGTTCGAGACGGCACGATGGCCGGCCTACGATCCGGCGAAGACGGTCGAGTCGATGTGGGAACTCGCCGTGCAGGTGAACGGCAAGGTACGCGCCCAAGTGGTGGTGCCGGCGGACTCCGACGAAGACACGGTGGTCGAGGCGGCCCGGGCCAATGCCAATGTCGCCCGCTACCTGGACGGCGGATCCCTGCGCAAGACCATCGTGGTGCCCGGCAAGCTGGTCAACCTGGTCGTGGGATGATCCCCACCGTCCGCGCCGCGGTCTTCCTTGGCATGCTGGCAACAGCCGGGTGCGGCTTCCAACTGCGCACCTGGGACTTGGCAACGACTTTCCAGACCGTGCACCTCGAGGCGGAGCGCGGCGTTAATCTCCACCGCGACCTTGGCGAGGCGCTGCGCTCCGCGGGTGTACGCGTCGTGTCTGGCGACGCCGACGTGGTGGTCGCGCTCAGCGACCAGCGCAGCGACCGCCGAAGCGCTTCGGTGACGAGCGATGCACGCACCGCCGAGTACGAGTTGTCTTTGCAGGTGACGGTTGCCGTCTCGGATGCGGAGGGAACCCTGCTGACCGAGAGCGTGTTGCGCAGCGAACGCGTGGCGCGCCTGGACCGAAACAGTCTCGTGGGCAGCAGCGAGGAAGGCACCCTGTTGGTGGAGGAAATGCGCAGCGACCTGGTCGGGCGAATGCTGCGGACCCTGGATGTGCTGTCGAGGCAGGCGGCCGGTGACGGCGCGGCCACGACCACGACGAATAGCGGAACCGAGGAAACCAGCGGTGCAGATTAGAGCCAACCAGCTCGCCCGGCACCTGGACGCCGGTGAGTTCCGCGACATCTACCTCGTCAGCGGCGAAGAGCAGCTACTGGTCGAGGAAGCCTGCGACCTCATCCTGGAGGCGGCCGGTCGCCACGGCTTCGACGAACGCACGGTGTTCGACGCCATGCCGCGGGCCGCATGGGACGAACTGTTCGCGGACGCCGGCAACCTGTCGCTGTTCGCCACCAAGAGGCTGATCGACGTGCGCATACCCCCGCGCGGACTCGACCGGGTGGGCTCCGCTGCCATCCGGAGCTACCTCGAGGCGCCGATCGCGGACACCCTGGTACTGTGCCGCGCTCCGGACCTGGAGTGGCGGCAGCGCAGCAGCGCCTGGTACAAGGCGATCGACAAGGCGGGCGCCGTGGTCCCAGTGTGGCCGGTGACCGGTCGCGAGTTGCCTCGCTGGCTCGACGGCCGCTGTCGGAAAGAGGGGCTCACGCTTGACCGGGAAGCGCTGGAAGCGCTCGCGGAGCGAGTCGAAGGCAACCTGCTGGCCGCCCGCCAGGAGATCGAGAAGCTCAAGCTCGCCAATCCCGAAGGTCGCATCGGCGTCGACGACATCGTCGGCGACGTCGGCGACGCGGCTCGGTTCGACACGTTCGGCATGATCGACACCGCCTTGTCCGGACGCGGCGCCCGCGCCCACAGGATGCTCCGAACCCTGCGCGACGAAGGTGTCGCCGAGTTCATGATCATCGCCGCCCTGGTCAACCAACTGCGCCGGGCCCAGGAACTTGCCCACGGTGGCAAACCGTACATCCCCCGCAACCGCCGTCAGGCTCTCGACGCCGCCGTGCGCCGACTCGGACCACCGGGCATCGACGATCTCCTCGACGAAAGCGCCCTCCTCGATCTCCAAGCCAAGGGCATGCTGCGCGGCGACCCCTGGCTCTCCCTCGAACGCATCGTCCTCCGCCTCGCCGGCACCCCCCAACCAACCCTCACCAACGAAGCCGACCTGCTACGCCCTTCGGCCACGCGCTGACTTACCACGCCCCGTCGCGACCACGGACGAGAACCACCTCGTGCCCATGTTGGCACCCCCACCCTCTTTTGTATGTAAAAACAATCGGTTGGCGAATCCCCCGTTTGGGACACCCACCGTTCTTCGCAGCAAATACGTTGGGGACACCCACCGTCCTTTCGGGGCCGTTAGAACCCGAGACGGGTCGACCAACCGGTCCGAACCGCTATCGCGGATTTTCGAAGAACGCGGGCGCGGCGATGGGCGAGGGACGCTAAGAAAAGTAAGAAAAGAAACATCCACCCTTTCGCAAAATGGGGACATCCACCCTTTCGCAAAATGGGGACATCCACCCTTTGGAAAAAAATGGACATCCACCTTTTGGCCGTAGGGTGGATGTCCCTTTTCTCCCGTAGGGTGGATGTCCCTTTTCTCCCGTA
>VXPO01000119.1:0-46480 GCA_009839505.1 Gammaproteobacteria bacterium | reverse complement strand
CCGTAGGGTGGATGTCCCTTTTCTCCCGTAGGGTGGATGTCCCTTTTCTCCCGTAGGGTGGATGTCCCTTTTCTCCCGTAGGGTGGATGTCCCTTTTCTCTTTGGGCCGCTATTGCGGATTCTCGAAGAACGGGTGTGCGGCGATGGGAGGGTGGGGGAGGTTGCCGGAGGGCTCGCGAATGGTCAGCTCTTCGACCAACAGGTCGGGGACGGAGACCGAGAAGAGGTGCATGGTGGCCGCGGGGCCTCCCGAGAACCCCCGCCTCATCAAGGACCGGGTCGCCCGGTATCGATCATACGTGCTGTAGACGGTGGAGGCGGCGGACGCGGCGACGATCTCCTTGAAAATCGTGTCGGTGACCGCGGCGAACTCAGCCCCTCGAAGCAGCTCTTCGCGCCCGTCGGGATAGACCTTGAAGGCGAGCGCAGGGCCCTGGAGATTGATCTGGCCGGAACCGCCACGGTAGCCGACCGACGCGCGCGTCGACGACGGTTGGATCCCAGGCTTGCCCAAGCGCCGCACCACGATGCCGTATTCGCCATCGCGTTCCTCGACCAGCAGCATCATCTCCGCGAGCATCTCCTCCCGGCTCATGCCGTTCCTGCTCGTCAGAATCAGGTTGCTCGGCACGGGTCCAAATCCGCGATAGCTTCCGGTGCTGCCGTCGACCCCTTCGATCGGGTTCCGCGTGGTCAGCAGGGTCTTCAGAATCCCGTTCTCGACCAGCGTGGTGACGCGCGTCGGCACGCCTTCGTCGTCCACGGGGAAGCCGCCCGCGAAACCGTTGCCGCGCAGCGTGGGATCGTCGCGAAGATTCAGCGTGCGCGCCATGACGCGCGCGCCGATCTTGTCGAGGAACGGATTGCCGAGGTTGCGGGTGTTGTTCGCGTAGCTCGCGGGATACTCGGGCCTGCGCGTGCCGAGCAGTCTCGGCACCATGACCTGCGCGAACAGCTCCGCCGCCGCCTGTCCCTCGAACAGCACGGGTCCGATGTAGCGTTCGGCATCCGTCGCAACCCGCCGCGCGGCCAGCCGCTTGCCCATGGCGTTGATCCGCCTCGTCAGGGATTCGCGGTCGGCGATCTCCTCCCAGGTGGTTCCCCCTTCGAGCACGAAGTCGTGCAGAACCGTGCCGTCGGCCGCCCGCGTCTCGGCAAAGGCGAGAACCACGGCCGCGGGATCGTCGCGCACGAAGGACGACCCCTCGCTGTTGACGAAGTAGGTCCGCTGCCGGCGCAGCGCGATGCCAACCCGGGAGTTCATGATCTCGGGCATGGCGGTGAACAGTCGGGAGAGATCCAGGGCAAGGGACTCGATCTGTTCGACCGGCGGCAGCGGCGGCCCCGGATCCTCGGCGAAGGTGAACGGTTCGGCGGGGCCTAGGTCGCCTAGAGCCTGACTGCGCGTCTGGTTCTGGAATGCCGCACGCTTGTTGGCCAGTCCCTCCAGGGCATGCTTGTAGGCGTGGTCCGTGGCGAGCCAGATGCGCCGCCGGATCTCGCCGACGTCGTTCTCGAGCGGCAGCGTCGCTTCGCTGGGCGGTGCCGGCGAGAACGGGAAGTTGGTGTTGTCGTAGGCGGCGTCGCCGACCCGCAGGTCCACGGTTAGCCGCCGGGTCCGGCTCTGCGGGCTCGGCAAGAGCGCACCGAACACGCCCGCCCCGCCCGACAGCTCGACGTCGTGCACCGTGTAGGCCACGAAGTACGGCCGATCCAGGTCCTCCATGACCAGCTCTTCCATGGTGCGTTCGAGTTCCGCACGCATGGCCTGCAAGAGCACCTCGTCGTCGGCCTCCCCGGCCGCGGACGGCAGCGTCAACGCCGCCAGCGAGGCGAAACAGGCAGCAAACATGGAGGGCGATAGTCGCTTCATGGCCGGCTCTCCCCGCCTAGCCGCGGTTCACCGGCGAAGGCGGAGCAGGCAGCAGCGGAGGCCGGTCTTGGGACTTGTCCTTCTTCTGCACCTCCACCGCCGACACCAGGATGGACGGCGACGACGCGGACACCGGCACGCCACCGGACTCGGCCCCGCACACCCCGTTGAACACGGCGACGCGGTCGTCCCCGGCGACGATGCGGCTCAAGGTGGTCAGCGGCGTGCCGATCATGTCCACGCCCCGGACCAGCTCCTCGCTTCCGTCCGGGTAGACCCGGTAGACCACCAGCGGACTGACGTTGAACGCGTTGGGGGAAAAACGGCCGGTGGTGGTGAACCCGCCTTCGATGGCCTCGAAGCGCAGACCGAACGGCTTGCCTTCCCGCTCGACCGCCGCCAGCAGCGCCGCGTCCAGTTCCTCGCCGGTCAACGGATCCGTCACTTCGACGACGAGATTGGATTGCCTGGCAACCGTCCGGAAGCCGGCCTGCTTGCGGCCGTGGCCGTTGGAATTCGGGAACCCGTCGATGGGTATGCGCGCCATCAGGAAGTTCTTCAGAACCCCCTTGTCGATCACCGTCACGCGCTGTCCCTTGATGCCCTGGTTGTCGTAGCGGTACGTGCCCACGAGATCGGTACCGCCGTACGTCGTGAGGGCCGGATCGAAATAGACCGAGAAGTTCTCGGGCAGCAGACGCTCGTTCAACTGCTTCTTGAAGGTCTGGCCGTCGCTCTCACTTTTCTGACGGTGACCCTCCAGCCGATGACCGAGGATCTCGTGGAAGAACACGCCGCTCGCTTCGCCGGTGAGGATCGCCGGACCCGTGTACGGTTCCACCAGCGGCGCCACGCGCAGGGCCAGCAAGGTGTCGATCAGCCGCGCGACATCCCGCGCCACGGTCTCGTCGTCCGGAAGCCCGTCGGGCGACAGCGCCGCGTAGTCCTTGTAGAGCGGCAGCACCATGCCGTCGTCCGCCTTGGTGGTGGCGTAGACGAACAGCCGATAGACGTTCTCGGATGTACGAATCTCGGTCCCCTCGCTGTTCACGAACCAGCGGGTCTCGACGTTGGCGGAGAAACTCGCGGTGGCCTGGTAGATCTTGGGGTGGTCCGCAAACGGCGCGCTGTAGCGCTCCACCCTGCGCTCCCACTCGCCGACATCGACGTCGACGAATCGAGGCGTCTCCACCGACCTGAACGCCTGCTCGCGCGAGAAGTCGTCGGACTTGTCCTCCGTCTCCACGCTGACGCGCACGTCCGTGTGTACGGCGGTCAGCTGTTCCAGGGCGGTCTTGTAGTGCTGGTCGGTCGTCCACCACAGCACCGCGCGAATCGCCTCGGGATCGCCACCCACGGGAATGGGTGTGGGGTTGTAGTTCCTGGACCGCATTCTGTTGCTGCCCCGCACCGGACGCGTGTTGTCCAGGCCGTGGTTGCCAACCCGAAGATCGACGTCCACGAATCGCTGATGGTGCGGCTCGCTGCGGGTGAGCGCGCCGAAGGAAGCATCGGCCGACACGCCGCGGTTCTCGGTCAGCTCGTAGCTTAAGAAATACGGCGGCACGTCCTGTGCGCCAAGCACCTCCATCGACCGGTCGAGTTCCGTCCTCATGGCCTCGAGGACAGGGAGTTCGTCGGCGTTGCCGAATGCCGCCGCCAGCACGGCGCCTGCCAAGTACCCGCACCGGAGTGCGCCCCGGTCGCCCTTCGTCGTACTCACGCAAACGTCCTTTCCGCCTAGAATCCAACCGTAGCACAGACGTTGGGAGACGGATCGTGGCAAAACAACTGCCCTGGGGGACGACCATCGACCAGGTCCGCACATGGATCGCGGCGAAGTCGGCTGACGGCACGACCACCGACGACGCACAACGCGAGGTCGCCGAGGAATACGGATTCGCCACCTGGCGCCAACTCGAAGCCTACGTCACGCACCCCGCGGACCTGGCGGACTTTCTTCAGCTCAGTTGTCTCGCGTACTTCACCACCGACCGCCCGGAGAACCGGGAACGCGCCCGGACAATGCTCGCGCAGAACCCGGCACTCGGCACCGGGGACATCCACTCGGCCGCCTGCGTGGGAGACGCGGCGTCGGTTGCGAACTTCCTCGATCGGGACGGCTCACTGGTCAACCGGCGCGGCGGCTATTTCGACTGGGAGCCATTGCTGTACGCCTGCTACTCGCGGCTCGATGTGCCGGGCAAGTCGACGCTCGACGTGGCGCGGCTGCTCATCGAACGCGGCGCCGATCCCAACAGCCACTACATGTGGGGTGGCCAGTACCGGTTCACGGCCCTGACCGGCGCGTTCGGCGAGGGCGAGATGGGACCCGTCAACCAGCCGCCCCACGTCCAGTGCACCGAGCTTGCAAAACTGCTGCTCGACGCGGGCGCCGACCCG
This sequence comes from Gammaproteobacteria bacterium, assembly GCA_009839505.1. Taxonomy (GTDB): domain Bacteria; phylum Pseudomonadota; class Gammaproteobacteria; order Pseudomonadales; family Azotimanducaceae; genus VXYL01. The sequence goes on along the minus strand of VXPO01000119.1, from coordinate 42,204 downwards.
AACGACGGCCAAGCGCTCTACAACACCATGTTCACGCCGGGCCACGACTGTCTTGCCATGCTCCTCGACCATGGGCTCGGTCCCGAGCATCGCTGCAACTGGTTGTACGCGAAGGACGGCGTCTACGAGGACAACCCCGACCAGACCCTCGGTTACCAGCTGAACTGGGCCGTGCGCAACCACCACGTGGAACGCGCGAAGCTATTGATCGACAATGGCGCGGATCTCAGCCTGCGCACGACGGACGGCAAGACCCTGTACGAAGCCGCGTGGCGTGGAGGTCATCCCGACCTCGCGCGCTACCTGGCGGAACACGGCGCGGAGACCGTCGAGATCGGCTCCGAGACCCGCCTCGTTGCCGCCTGCATGGCCGGCGACGCCGAGACGGCGAAAGCGCTGGTGGATGTAAGCCCGAGGCTCATGCGGCGGGTGCAGAAACAGAATCCCGACCTGGTCGTGGATGCCGCCGGTTCCAACCGCCTGGACGCCGTCCGGCTCATGGCCGACCTGGGATTCAACCTCGACCGCCTGGACGCCGTCGCGCCTCTCCACCAAGCCGCCTTCCAAGGCCATCGCGAAATGGTCCAACTGCTGCTCGCGAAAGGTGCCGATCCCAACGTCAAGGACAAGCACCACGACGCCACCCCGCAGCAATGGGCCACCACCGGCGGGCATCCGGACATCTTCCCGTAACAATCCACGCTGGATCCCTCGTGCGGTCGCGGATGGAACATGGCGATTCTCGATCCACGTTGTACGCCCCTACGTTTCGGGCGGATGGGGGACATCCACCCTACGGCGAATAGGGGACATCCACCCTACGGCGAATAGGGGACATCCACCCTAGGGTCGGAAGGTGGATGTCCCTTTTTCCCTTCAGGGTGGATGTCCCTTTTCCGTTCCCCCCTACGTTTCGCGCGGGTTGTCCTCGTCGTTCGTCAGTGCGCCGGCGAGCACATTCAGGAACAACCCGACGTCGGTGACGATGCCCGTTGATTCGACGCTGCCCCGGTCCGCCAGCTTGGTGGCCACCGCCGGATTGATGTCGACGCAGACGAGCCGCACGCCCGCCGGGGTCATGTTTCCCGTGCCGATGGCGTGCAGCATGGTGGACAGCATGAGGATCAGGTCGGCCCCCTCGATCAGCCGGGCGTAGGCCGCCTGCGCCTCGACGAGATCCATCAGCGTATCCGGCAACGGCCCGTCGTCGCGGATCGAGCCGGCGAGCGCGAATGGGACACCCACCTTCACGCACTCGAACATCACCCCGCCCGTGACCAGACCCTGCTCAACAGCGTCGGCGATGGACCCCGCGGCGCGCACCCGGTTGATGGTGTTCAGATGATGCCGGTGTCCGCCCTGGACCCCCGTGCCGCGATTGAGATCGACCCCGAGCGACGTGCCGAACAGGTTCGTCTCCATGTCGTGCACGGCGAGCGCGTTGCCCGCCAGCAGCGCCTGCACGTAGCCCTCGCGAACGAGGGCCGCGAGATGTCGGCCCCCGCCCGTATGGATCACCACGGGCCCGGCGACCACCACGATTTTCCCGTCTCGGGCCCGGATTCGGCGCATCTCCAACGCCAGTTCCTCGATCTGCCCTTCGGCGCGGCGCTCGGTGGTGACCTCGGAGGACATGAACGCGAACTCGCCCTCGGAATGCCTCGGATCGGGAATGCGGACGCGCACGCCGGCCTCGCCGCAGACGACCTTGTCGCCCCGCCTGAGGTCGCGCATCAGCGTGCATCGTGCGGTCGTCGTCCCGGCGCTGTCGTCAACCACGATGGCAGCGTCCATGCGCTGCCGCGCCACCCGTACCCAACCCTCGCCGACGCGAACGTCGGTGGGATAGATCGTCGAACAGCAAAAGTCCTCGGGCGCGACGCCGTCGCGCTCCACCTCGACCAGCGCGGCGGCATCGGACGGCTCCGCCAGCCTCGCACCGAACGGCTGCAGCCGGTCGACGGTGTCGTCGAGCCCGGCCTGGTCCGGCGCACTGACCACGAACCGCACGACGCTCGTCTGGTCGCTCCGCTCGCCGGCACGAAACCGTTCCAGGCGGAAGCTGCTGCCCGCCCGGTTCACGGCATCGAACGCATGGGTCATCACGCCCTCGTCCAGCAGATGACCTTCCAGTTCCACCATCTGTGAACGAACGGGCGACTCCACCGGCGGCCTCTGCCCGAAGTCGTCGGGCAGATCCTGGTCGAGCAGGAGCGTCAGGCACTTCGCAGCCCCGCCCGCCTTGATGAACTCCGTCAGCGGCGTGGCGATCACCTGGTAGCCCCAGGCATCCAGTGCCTTTCGCAGCTCGCCGGTGGCGTGGCTGGTGATCAGCGTGCCGTCGAGAAGAACCGCGTTGCAGGCGAACCCGAAGGCATCCTCGTCACCGACCTCCACGCGCCGGTCCGGCGGAACGAGCGACTCGATCCGCTGCCTCGATGCCTCGTCGAACGCCGGCGGGTAGTAGATCACGCGCCCGTCCGGCAGCGGCACGAAACAGGTGTCCAAGTGGTAGAACCGCTGGTCGACAAGCCGCAGCGACACCACCTCGACCCGCAGCCGTTCGACGAGCATGCGATGCGCCTCGAGGCTGGTCCGCACCCCGTAGCCGGCCCACAGCAGCGGCTTCGGATTGCCCTCGGCGGGCCACCACAACGCATCGCCTTCGCCTTCGAACGGCAACGCGTCGTCCACCTCCGCGGCATCGAACCCGGCGGCTTCGACCCACTCCCGATACAACCGGGACTCAGGCTCGCGCTGCGCGACGCTGAAGGTCGACGGCACGAAGGTCTCGTCCATCACAAGCCCGCCGTTGGCGGCGAAACACATGTCGGGAAGTCCCGGCTGCGGATCCGCGGCGTAGACATCGGCGTGCTCTTCGAGAATCCCGACCAGGGCATCCCATTGCCGCATGGCGTTCGGCTGGGACGCCTCCCCGACGTTGCCCGCCATCCAGGGGTTGATGACGTATTCGACGCCGAAGTGCGTCGGTGGGCAGACCAGCAGTCGTGTCATAGATTCGATCCTCAGCTCGAGTGGCGAGCTCAATACTTCGAGGGCGACGGCGGGCGGATTGTTCCGTCACCCGATGGATAAGGAAAGTGAAATCGCTTACACGGGCAAGGGCGAATGTCCTACTTGGTCCTTGATCGGCTGGTGCTACGATTCAGTGCGAATGGGTGGATACCCAGCAGCGCAGTACACAGCGATGGGCTACGTCGTCACCGAAGTCGAACTCAGCAACCCGCGTCAGCCGGAACGCCGAGGGGTTGTCGTCAACGCCCGGGTGGACACCGGCTCCATGATGCTGTGCGTGCCTGACTCCGTCGCGCGGCAATTGGACATTGACGCCGAGTCCATGCGCGATGTCGAGATCGCGGATGGCAGGCAGGTCAAGGTTCCCTACGCCGGCCCGGTGCAGGTTCGGTTCGGCGACCGGACCTGTTTCGTCGGGGCCCTGGTGATGGGCAACGAGGTACTCCTGGGCGCCGTGCCCATGGAGGACATGGACCTGGTGGTCAACCCCAAGCTCGGGACGGTGACCGTGAATCCCGCGAGTCCGGACACGCCGCTCTACCGCGCTTGAGTTGACGGATCGCCGTTATTCCCGCAACGACCGGAACAACGACACGATCATCCCCACGCCGATCGCCAACAGCGGCAGGGACACCACCAGCACCGACGACTTGATCGCATCCAATCCGCCGAGAAACATCAACGCGATCGGCAACACCGCCAGCGCGAACGCCCAGAACACCCGATGCCAGCGCGCCGGGTTCTGCCCGGCTTCGAGTTGCCGGGTGGCCGACGCGGCGATGGCATAGGACGCCGAGTCGTAGGTCGTGGTGACGAAGATGAAGGTCACCAGGATGAAGGCGATCAGCGGCAGCGGCTGCCAGGCCAGCGCGCCGATGACGCTGGCGATCGCCTGGTCCGCCTCCCCGGCGGCGACCAGCTCGCGCGCCGCCACGATGCCTTCAAGGTCCATCCACATCGCCGTGTTGCCGAGCGTGATGTAGAACAGGGCGCACCCCAGCGTGCCGAAACCCACCATCCCCAGGATGAGCTCGCGCAACGTCCGCCCGCGGGAGATCCGCGTCACGAAGATGCCCATGTAGGGTCCGTAGGCGAGCCACCAGGCCCAGTAGAAGATGCTCCAGTCCTCGACGAAGTTGGTCTTGAGTACGGGATCCGTCCAGGTGTTCAGGCGGATGAAGTCCTGCACCATCAGACCCAGGCTGTTGGTGCCGTGCTTGAGCGCGAACAGGGTAGGGCCGGTGAACAGCACGAACAGCGCGAACGCCCCGGCGACGGTCATGTTGACGTCGCTCAGGATCTTGATGCCCTTGTTGAGGCCGCGGAACACGCTGTAGGCGAATAGCGCCACCGCCGCGAGCACCACCGCGTACTCCAGCCACAGGGTCTGCTCGATGCCGAACAGGCTCGCGATGCACGCGGCGAGCATGGGCGTCGCGAGACCAAGCGACGTGCCGGTCCCGCCGACCAGGGCGATGATGAACACGAAGTCCACGATCCGGCCGAGCGGCCGGCTGCCGATGTCGTCGCCGAACAGTCCCGTCAACGCCGTCGACAGCCTGAGGTACGGAATCTTGCGCTGGTAGTACGGATAGGCGATCGCCACGGTCGGCAGGCAATACAGGCACCACGCCGACAATCCCCAGTGGAAGATGCCGTAGGTGGCGGCCCACTCCTCGGCTTCGTGCGAACCGGGCTCGGCACCGAACGGCGGCTGGTCGAGGTAGTACGCCCACTCGATGGTTGCCCAATACATGATCCCCGCGCCGATGCCGGCGCAGAACAGCATGGCAACCCACGAGACATCGGAGAACTCCTTCTGTGCATCGTCTCCGCCCAGACGACGACCTCCGACCTTGCGCAACGCGATGACCGCCAGCATCGCGGTCGAGACCAGCACCATCCACTGGTAGAGCAGGCCGATCTGGGTCGCGATCCAGGTGTAGATGTCGCCCACGATCGCCGAGGACTGTTCCGGCGCCAACGCCATGGGAATGCAGACGGCGACGATCAGTCCGGCGCTGGCACCGAACAACACCCAGTCGACCCGCGGCTTCATAAGCGCTCCGCACCCCCTCGATGGAGCCATCTTAGCGCGTAGGGTGGCGGATGCCCTACCTATCCGCCGGATAGAGGGGACCCGATCCACAGCAAGTTCTACCCAATTCTGGTGACGCGCGCTAGAAACCCGAAGTGGTAGCGTGGGCTCCGTGTGCAGGGGGAAGTGGTGCCTACCCTTCCGGTGGTAGTACGTGGTCGAGGTTCGCTGCTTGGACTTGCGGCCATTCTGTTGGCCCACGGTGCCGGTGCGCAAGAATCCGCGCACGGATCCACGTCCTCCGCGACTCCCCTCACCGCCGAGCCGCCCGCGATCACCGACGCATCGACATGGTCGTCCGTCGGTGGTTCGTCGACTCGGCAGGCAGACGACTGTTGGGACGACGCCCCGGAAGGCGTCGAATTCACCTGCTTTTCCGCCGCACCGGAAGGCCGCACCCGCATGCCGGGCTTCGGCGCGATCTTCGTGCAGGAGGAGACCGTCATCCGCTACGAGACCATGGACATCACCGCCGTCGGCGGCGTCGACTATGCGGTCACGAGCGGAACCCTCACGATCAACGAGGACCAGACCAGGGCCAGGGCGTCGATCCGGGTGTTCCATGACGACATCGATGAACCCGAGGAAACCTTCGTCTTCTATTGGGAGACCGTCCGCGGCCCGCCACCGGAAGGACCGCAGTACATCGTCATTCCGATCACCGACCTGAACCCCACGCCGTCCTTGAGCGTCCTCGGTACCGAGGGCGAGGAGGGCGAACGCGAGATTTCCGTTCCCGTCGAACTCGATTCGCCGAGTGGCAGACGAGTAACCGTCGACTACGCAAGCAGCGATGGGACGGCGATCGCGGGATCGGACTACGACGCCACCTCGGGAACGCTCACCTTCGAGCCCGGTGAGACGCGGGTCAACATCGAACTCTACACCATCATCGACGCCGTCGCCGAGCCGGACGAGACGTTGACCATGACGCTGACGTCGCCGGTGAACGCCACCCTCGATCAAGACGTGGATACGGTGACCATCAAGGCCCACGGGACGGGCGCGGCTGTCTTGTCCATCGGGCACACACGGGGTAGCGAGAACAGCGGCTCGCTGGCCTTCGAGGTTTCCCTGGTTGGAACGGCGACCCAGGACGTGGAAGTGGAATACGCGACGGGCGACGTCACCGCGGTTGCCGGGAGTGACTACGTCGAGGCATCGGGAACCCTGACGTTTCCGTTGGGCACAACAAGCCGCACGATCACGGTCGCCCTCGTGAACGACGAGGTGGACGAACCCGACGAGACACTGCTGGTTCGCCTCGAGAACCCCTCCGGCGCGTCTTTGGGGAATCCAAGGGGCGAGGGCGTGATCATCGACGACGACGATCCGCCCATGGTGTCGGTCAGCGCCGCGACGGTCGAAGAGGGCGCTGTCGCCGGGCTACCGGTCGAACTCAGCGTCGCGAGCCAGAAGACCGTCGCCGTCCGCTACCGGTCGGTGAGTGATACCGCGCTGGCCGGACTGGACTACCGGGCGACTGCGGGCTTGCTGACGTTCGCACCCGGCACCACGCGCCTGTCCGCCACGGTATCGACCCTTGACGACGCGGTCGACGAGGACGACGAGGCGTTCACCGTGGAACTCAGGCTTCCCGACAACGCCACCCTGGGGACGAGTTCGGCTGTCGCGACGATCACCGACAACGACGACACTCCCACGCTTGCCGTCGACACGGACGGCGGCACGGAAGGCACGGACGTGGATTTCGAAGTGACGCTCAGCGGACCCAGTTCGAAGACGATTTCCGCGGACTACCAGACCGTGGAAGGCACCGCGCAACAGGGATTGGACTTCCGCTCCGAGTCCGGCACGCTGACCTTCTCGCCAGGCGAAACCGCCGCAACGGTCTCGGTTCGCATCCGCCAGGACCGCCTGGACGAGGACTCCGAGACATTCGGCCTGGAGGTCTCGAGCGAGGATCTGGGGCAGCGGGTTGTCGTGATCGTGCGAATCGACGACGACGACGATCCCCCAACCCTGACCATCGGCGATGCGTCCGGATCCGAGGGGACGAACCTGGACTTTTCCGTGGATCTCGGCGCGCCGAGTGGACGGACGGTCACGGTGGACTACGAGACGAGCGACGGCACCGCCTTGGCGGCTTCCGACTACGAGGCCGTGACGGGGACGATGACGTTCAACCCGGGCACGACCACCGGCACCGTCTCGGTGCGCCTGCTCGCCGACGAACTCGACGAGCCGGACGAGTCCCTGTCCCTCGCGCTGACCAACCCGGTGGCGGTGATCCTGCCGGACGACCCGACGGCGCTGGGCACGATCTCGGACGCGAACGACCCGCCGACCCTGGGCCTTGTCCCGGCCGATGGCTCGGAGGACGCCGGCGAGCTCGTGTTCGAGGTGGGCTTGAGCCAGGCCAGCGCCTTCGAAGTGACCGTGGACTACGCCACCTCGGACGTCTCCGCGCAGGCCTCCTTCGACTACGCGGCAACCGCGGGGACGCTGACCATCCCCGCGGGCGACACGACGGCGGAGATCCGCGTGCCCATCCTCGACGACACCCTGGACGAGGCCGACGAGACCGTTCGCCTGGAACTCTCGCGTCCGGTGAACGCCACCTTCGCCGCCGACGGGGGATCGCTCTCGGTCACCGGCAAGATCCGCGACGACGACGATCCCCCGGGGCTCACGGTGGCCGACGTGTCGGGCACCGAGGGGGAGGTCGTGGAATTCGTCGTCGCGTTGGGTGCCGCCAGTGGCTTGGCCGTGTCGCTGGACTACCAGACGTCGGACGCCACCGCGGTGGCCGGAGAGGACTATGCGGCCGCAGCTGGCGGACTGAGTTTCGCACCCGGAGAAACGTCGGCAACGGTCTCCGTTCGGCTTCGCGCGGATGGCCAGGACGAGGCGGACGAGACGTTCGTTCTGTCGCTGTCTTCGGTCGTGAACGCGGCGCTCGACGATGACGCGGCGACGGGCACGATCATCGACGACGACGCGCCGCCGACGCTCGGCGCAGTCGGTGTCGCCGGAGCGGAAGGCAGTGTCGTCGAAGTCGTGGTCGAACTCGATGCCCCGAGTGGTCGCACGGTGACGGTGGAGTACCACACCGCCGACGGCAGCGCGACCGCGGGTGACGACTACGAGGCGGCGTCCGGCGAACTCACCTTCGCGCCGGGCGCAACGCAAGCGTCAGTCGCCGTGCGCCTGCTGACCGACGGGTTGGACGAAGGGGAGGAGTCCTTCGAGGTGTCGCTGTCGTCCCCGAGCCATGCGACCCTCGCAACCGCGGTCGCCGTGGTCAGGATCGTCGACATCGACGGCGCACCGCGGCTCCTGGTCGGCGGCGGTTCGGCTTCCGAAGGCGGTAGTCTCGCCTTCACGGTGAGCATGGCGGGTTCGACGACCCAATCGGTGACCGTCGACTACGCCACGGAGGACGGCACCGCGGTAGCCGGACTCGACTTCGACGCCGTTTCCGGCACGCTGACGCTGGCGCCCGGCGAGTCGCGCACGACGGTGAACGTGCCGCTCGTCGACGACACGATCGACGAGGCGGCGGAGACCTTCGCGCTGGTCCTGTCGCAACCGCACAACGCGGAAATCGCCACCGGGCGCGCCGATGGCACGATTCTCGACACCGACGACGCCCCCACGCTGCGCGTGGCCGACGCCGCCGGCGGGGAGGGAAGCACGGCGGCGTTCCGGGTGTCCCTGGACGGGGAAAGCGCGCGCGAAGTGAGCGTGGCCTTCGCCACCACGGACGGCACCGCCGTTGCCGACGTCGACTACGAACCAACCGCCGGCACGCTCACCTTCCTGCCCGGCGAGGCCACCAAGACGGTCTCGGTCGGTCTTGCCGCCGACGACGTTCACGAATCACGGGAGACTTTCGCGCTGACCTTGTCGTTGCCGACCCATGCAACCCTCGACGTAGCATCGGCGACGGGCACGATCGAGGACGACGACCCGCAACCCACGTTCGATGTCGCGGCAGCATCCGACACGGAGGGCGGCACGGCGCGGTTCGTGGTGACGCTCACCGGTGCCACCGCCGTGGAGGCGGTGGTGGACTACGCGACCGCGGACGACACCGCGATTGCCGGGGCGGACTACGAGGCGGCGGAAGGCACTTTGACGTTCGCACCGGGCGTGGTGCGGCGGGCCGTTGCGGTCGCGCTTCTGCAGGACAACGTGGATGAGCCGGACGAGACGTTCCGAATGATCCTGTCGTCGTCCCTGAACGCGACCCTCGGATCGGCAACCGCCGAAGGCAGGATTGTCGATGACGACGGCCCGCCGCTCGCCGCCGTCGCCGGTGCCTCGGGCACCGAGGGTGAACGCATCGAGTTCTCGGTCACGCTGACGGGCGCCGCGGCGGAGAACGCCACCGTGGAGTACGCGACGGCGGACGTGACGGCTGCGGCAGGCGAGGACTACGAGCCGACGACGGGCGTGCTGACGTTCGAGCCGGGCGCCACCAGCAACGTGGTGCCGGTTCAGCTCCTCGACGACACCCTAGACGAAGCGGAGGAGACGTTCGCGCTGATCCTCTCGACGCCGTCGAACGCCGGCATCGCAGCGGAATCGGCGATCGGCACGATCATGGACGACGACCCACCCCCAACGATTTCGGTGGAGGACGGCTCGGGCGTCGAGGGAACCACCGTGGAATTCGTGGTCCGGCTGTCGGGCCCCAGCGGCCTTGCGGTCTCGGTGTTCTACGAGACCATCGGCGGCACGGCGACGCCCGGTGCCGACTACGAGCCGGTCTCCGGCGTCCTGACCCTTGCGCCGGGAGCGACACATGCGAGCGTGGTTGTCCGCCTGCCGGAAGACGCCGCCGTCGAGGACCGCGAGACGTTCTCCCTCGAGCTGTCGGACCCGGGCAACGTCGTCATCGCGACGTCATCGGCGACCGGAACGATCCTGGACGACGACTCGTTGGTTGCGCTCACGATGGCCGGGGCGGAGGTCACCGAGGCCGACGGCACGGTGGCGTTCACCGTCCGGCTGGACAGCGCGGACCACGCCGGCGTGACGGCTTCCCATGCCACTTCCGACGGTAGCGCCGTCGCGGGCGTCGACTACGTGGCGGCATCGGGCACGTTGACCTTCGCGGTCGGCGAGCGCGAGAAGACGATCGAGGTGGACGTCGTGGACGATGTTCTCGACGAGGATGACGAGACCTTCACCCTCGAACTGACGGACCTGGCCGGGGCGACCGCGGAGCTCGCCACCGCCGTGGCCACCATCCTCGACGACGACTCGGCGCCGGGCCTCATGGTCGCCGATGACACCGTGCCCGAGAATGCCGGCGAGATCGTATTCGCCGTGACCCTGGACACCGCCAGCGGTCGTCAGGTGAGGGTCGCGTACGCAACGGCGGACGGCACGGCGCAAGCGGGCGCCGACTACGAGGAAACCACCGGTGAGCTCATGTTCGCACCGGGGGAGACGGACAAGGCCGTCGCGGTTCCGGTGATCGACGACGACGATGACGAGCCGGACGAGAGTCTCACCCTGACCCTGTCCGACCCGCATGCCGCGACCCTCGCCCGGGCCGCGGCGACGGGGACCATCGAAGACGACGACCTCGATCCCCCCACCGCCGGCACAGCGCCGACGTTGGCGTTGTGCGTCGGCGGCGCGCTTGGCCAGGTTGATCTTGGGGATCTGTTCTCGGGCGAAATGCTGTCGTATGCGACGGCGAGCGCCGATTCGTCAGTGGCGACCGCATCGCTGGAGGCCAACACGCTCGTGGTAGCGCCGGTGGCGGAAGGCACGACCCGCGTCTCGGTGACCGCCAGTAACGAATCCGGCGAGGCCTCGGTCGCGATCGGGGTCCTGGTGACCGCGGATCCGGCGGAACTCGCCGCGCTGGACGCGAGCCTTGCCGCCGCGGGCAGGAGCCTGCTTGCCGACGCCGTGGCGGCCGTCGCCGACAGGTTCGTCGATCCCGCTGCGCGTTCGTCCAACCCTACGACCGCGTCCGGGAAACCGGTGTCGGCATCGCATCCCGTGCCCGGCTCACCGGCGGTCGGCACGGGGTTGCCGGATCGACCTTCGGGATCGGTCGTATTCGGAAGAGTTCCCGCTCCCATCGCCGAACACGGCGTGTTCGGAACCCGCGCGCCGCCGTCATTCTCCTTCGCCGGCGCTGATCCAAGGGCTCCCGGCTGGTCCGTCTGGGGCCGGGGTGGCGTTCGCCGCTTCGAGGCGAGGGGCGACGATGCTTCAGAAGTGGATGGGTCGCTCACAAGCTATCGCGTGGGTGCCGACACCCGATTCGGGGACTGGATCCTAGGCCTCTCCGCGGCCTGGAGCTCGGTGGACTCGGAGTACCGGTTCCAACGGTCGATCGACGCCTGTGGGGGCGGCCTGGGCGAGGGCCTGTTGGAACTGGAACTCACCTCGTTCGCACCGTTCGCGGGACGCGGGGTCGGCACAGGATGGCTATGGGGCACGGCGGGCGTCGGCCAGGGAGAAGCGGTGGTCAAGCGCTGCGAGTCGGGACAACTGAGCGACGCCGACCTCGACGTTCGCCACGCGGCGTTCGGCGGCCGGCACCCGTTCGTCGAACGGGAACGGTTCTCGCTCTCGGTGATGGAGGATGCAGGAATCCTCAAGTTGTCGACGGGAATGTCGTCTGGCCCCGTGGGCGAGCGCGACGTGCTGGTGGGGCGGGCGAGGCTGGGATTGGAACTGGCGGCGGGCGGACCGTCGGCCGTCGGCAAGAGCACCACGACCGCCTACCTGCGAGCCTTGGCCCGGCAGGACTGGGGCGATGGAATCACCGGCGGCGGCCTGGAAGTGGCCGCGGGACTGCGCTACCGGAATCCGACCCGCCGCCTCGGCATCGACGCCGGCTTGGGAACGCTGGCGGTCAGCGCGACCGACGACGCGACGGAACATCGCGCGGACGTCGCATTGTCGACCCTGCCGAGACCCGACGGCACGGGACTGCAGGCGGCGCTGTCCTGGCGAACCGGTTCGAACGGATTCGGTCTCGCGGCGGGCGGCGTGTCTCCCTGGGAAACAACGGGTTCCCGACAGGATTGGACGGCCGAGACCCGCCTCGGCTACGGCCTGGCGAACCGGCGCGGCATCGCCATCCCATTCATGGAACTGGACGTCGGCGGCCGGGCGACGGGCGACCTTCGGCTGGGCTTGGAGCACCGGTTCGACACGGACAGTGGGTTTCTTCGGCTCGATTGGGGCATCATGCTCGAAAGCGGCCGGGAAGGTTCTGGGAACGGCGTGTTCCTGAACGCCATCGGCGAAAACTGATCGGTCGGGCGCTGCCCGCGACCGACGCATGAACTACACGCTTTTGGGGGATGCCGATGTCGAACCTAACGACTTTTGAACTCGTCGATCACGTCGCCACGATCACCATGAACGACGGCAAGGGCAACGCCTTTGGCCCGGACATGATCGCGTCGGTCAACAGCGAGCTGGACCGCGCCGAAGCCGAAGCCAAGGCGGCGGTGATCACCGGTCGGCCCGGACTGTTCTCCGGCGGCTTCGACCTGAAGGTCATCCGCGGCGGCGACCAGAAAGCGGCCATCGCCATGCGCCTCGCGGGCTCGCGGCTGATGATGCGCCTCTACGGCCACCCCCAGCCGCTGGTGATGGCCGCCACGGGACACGCGGTCGCGCTCGGCGCGTTCTGCCTCTTGACCGGCGACTACCGCATCGGCACGGAGGGCGACTTCCGCATCGGCCTCAACGAAACCGCCATCGGCATGAGTCTGCCGCCGTTCGGCCTGATGCTCGCCAGGGAACGCCTGACCCGAAGCTTTCTCACCCGCGCCGCCATCGCCGCGACGATGTTCTCCCCCACGGAAGCCAAGGCTGCGGGTTTCCTCGACGAAGTGGTGTCGGCGGATGAACTTCCACAACGAGCACAGGAACAGGCCCGCGCCCTGGTCGAACTAGACGGCTCGGCCTACGCGACCGTGAAGCAGGGACTCCGCGGCGAGTCCATCGCAAGGATCGTCGAAGGATTCGACACGGGGCCCAAGTCCGCCTGACCCGTTGCAAGATGGGGCGACCCCAATGGAATGGTCCGCCCCGTTTCGCCCCGCGACGGCCTCGAAGGCCAATAATTGGCTGGTGACGAACAGGGGGCGGACCGATAGGCAACTTAGCACGGGTAGAGGACGATGTGCCAATCAGGTCGCCTACTTACGCATGTGGGCGTACTTGCGTGACTCGCGATCGAAGAGCACATCGTCTGCGAGCGCGCCCACATCAACCTCGATCGCAGGATCTCCCAGCACACCCGCAACCCGACCGTAGTTGAGGAAATACCGCGACCCATCCGTTGTGCGTTTGAGGAAGCCGCAGTCGACCATGCGCCGGCGCAGGGTCACGTGGTCGATATCCGCCCGCACCGAGGCCAGCCAGTCCGACAGAACCTCGTTCACCTCCGACTCGGTATGCGGACGCCGACGGATCAAACCACCCGAAGCAACGGCAAGCACGGTGTCCAGGTGCAGGGGATTTCTCGGAAAACCCTCGAGCCGACCCGACTGAAGCAACCGGCGAAACAACGCCTCGACATTCTGCAGCGTACTCATCGCTCTCTCCCCCGACGGCCTCGTCCCATAGCGGCGACCGCGCGCCCTTCGGGCGCGTTGTGGTCGCCCGCGCCGATCAACCCAAAGCCGTCCGCCGCGCCGACACGGGCGAGGACAAGCCTCGCCCCTACGGCACCGTTCGCCCCTCGTGTCTGCTCAATAAAACGCGAACAGCCGCATCTCGACGCTGTGCCGAGGCGCCGCGTTCGGATCCGGATCGGGCAACTCGAACGCCGTGTGCAGCGTATACCGAGCCCGCCCGTCGGTCGCCGAGTCGTAGACCTTGAAGAAGATCGCCTCGTCGGGCGTCAGATACGGGTAATAGAAAAACCGGTGCTTCGGGTTGTACAGCGCCCGCCAGGTCTCACCCACTCGCCCGGGAGCCGTACGAGGCACCGGCACGAAGTCGGATTCCTCGACGGTACGCGCGTCCGCAACGGTGAGCGGATCCGACTCGATCCGATGACCGATCGGCCGCCACGCCTGCACGATGGCGAACCGCCTGCTGAGCAATTCCTCCGCCTCGTCCGGCAGCAGGTCCCGGATACGCTTGCGCGCCGACCAATGGGTGTAGTCGTTGTGCACGCCCGTGGCCGGCCCCTTGATCCGATTTGCCCTGCGCACTTCCGGATCGCCGTGCCGCACGGTGTGATCGAAGATGTGGATGCGCGCCGCGCCCGTGCACTCCCTGGCGAGCTTCTCCATGGCCGGGTAGTAGAGACGCTTCACGCAGGCGTCGTCGAGAAAGTCGATCGGCGGCAACGGCCCGCTCATCAACTCGAATCCATGCGCATCGAGGGTGAGCGGCTCCGGCCACTCGCGGGCATCGAAGATCGGCATCTCACATCTGATCGTGCCGCGGCCGATGTTCCGCCCCTGCGACTCGGGAGTCGCGATCTCGTAGTAGTACTTGTCGCCTTCGTCGGTGGCATAGGCCAGCGCCGCTCGGATCTGGGTAAGCTCGTCGAGGGCTAGGGCGGGTTCGGACATGTCCGACTCTCTGCTGGGTGGGTCGATGCAGTATAAGCCAACGACTTGGCCGGCCCGGCTTGTGACCTCGGGTTGAGAATCGAGAGCGCTAGCGCCGCCAGGACGCCTCGCAGGCTCGGAGTCCGGCCCCAGCCCCCACACCTATCACCCTAGGCGGCGGAAGCCTAGGCTACCCTGTGGGCCAGCGTGGATGCGATCAGTTCGTCTCCGGTGACGCCTACGTTCGCCGTCTGCGGGACGGCGGGTATTGAGCCGGACTTCGGGTGCGAACTGTTCGTGTACCTCCTCAAAGGACAAAGGTGAACGTAGGGGCGACCCTTGTGGTCGCCCGTGCTCGTCTCCGCACGGTGTCGGTGGCCAGGACGGGCGACCACAAGTGTCGCCCCTACGGGCTTCCCAGGCGCGGCGAGCAGGACTGCAAGCCGCCGTAGGCAGGGGAGTCCAAGCGAGCTAGGCTCCTGCGGATGCGTGGCGACCCAACACACTCAAACCTAACCTGGGCGTATCGTCAGTTGCGGGCGACCGGACGAGGCAAACACCTGGCGCAGTTCAGCTACTACCACGTCGACCTCGTCTCGAAGTTGCCGGACGTGGCCGAGTTCCTCCTCAAGACTGGAGAGCGATTCTCTACGCGGGAGTCCGAGTTCAATGTGGTCAAGCTCTCCCAGACACGACTCAGTTTCCTCCTCTACGAACACTTCGCCCAGCCGTTCCCGGCGCTTCTTACGGCGCGAACCTGCGACATGGCACACGGTACAAGCCGCTTGACGGACTACTCCGGTCGGGCAAATCCGCCAATCCTGCACCGCAAGGAGCTACTGCTGCCGTCCGACCATCCGCTTGTCCCGGCCGCCGTCCAGTTGACCGAGTGCCTTGAACGATTGGGTGCTTTCAAGGACACCACGCGAATAGGCACTCGCGACGGCTGGAACGCCCGATTGCGCTCTCTCGGCATCGTGATCAAGGACGGCGTGTTGGTGCAGGCGGCATGACGGAGCAGATCGAGCGGCACCGAACCGCACAGCGGCGATCCGCGCTCTCATCGCCCATGCAGCACCTGCTTCGGTTCGGATTTCTGGACGGTTCCCGGTCGCTGTTCGACTACGGCTGCGGGCGTGGCGATGACCTGCGCCTGCTCTCGGAGATGAAGGTGCCGGCGACGGGTTGGGATCCCGTCTTTCGCTCGGATGCCGAGCGGCAGCCGGCGGACATCGTCAATCTCGGCTTCGTTCTGAACGTCATCGAGGACGCCGACGAACGGCGGGAGACGCTCAAGTCCGCGTTCTCGCTCGCTCGGAAGGTTCTGGTCGTCAGCGTCATGCTGGGGTATCAGAGCAAGCGCGAGCAGTTCGCGACCTTTGAGGACGGGGTCAGAACACAACGCAACACGTTTCAGAAGTACTACGCCCAGGACGAGTTCCGGGCGTACGTGGAGAAGACCCTCGGCGCGAACGCGATCCCCACCGCGGCGGGCATCTGCCTGGTGTTCAGGGACGCGGTGGAAGAGCAGTTGTTCCTGCTCGCCCGGCAACAGGTGAGGCGGGAGTGGCGGCTTCTCAGACGGGAACCGAACAGCGAGGCCGTGGCTGCCCTGATTCAGGAACATCGCGAGCAGATCGACGCGTACTGGCTACGCGCGCTCGAACTGGGTCGTCCCGCCACGCCGGAAGAGTGTCCGGAGGCACAGTCGCTGATGCGCCTAGTCGGCTCCTGGCGACGCGTACACGAATGGGTTGGCCGGTTCTTCAGCCCGGAAGAGTTCGAAGCGGCGGCCATCGGGAGGCAGGAGGATCTGCTGGTCTACTTCGCGCTCAGCCACTTTGGTCAGCGCCGTCCCTACAGCCAACTTCCCGACCGGCTGCAGCGGGACGTGCGGTTCTTCTTCGACAGCATCACGAAGGCGCGCAACGCCGGCAAGCGTGCCCTGTTCGCGACGGGCGACAGTGCACGGCTCGAGGAAGCGGCCGCCTTCTGCCACGAGGAGCTTGGCATCGGCGTGCTGAACGACGACCACGACTTGACGTTCCATCAGTCGGTGCTCGGCGAGTGCCTGCCGCTGATCCGAATCTACGTCGGCTGCGCCCTGCAGCTTTTCGGGGATGCCGGTTCGGTCGACCTGATCAAGGTGCATCTGCAGTCGGGGAAGGTGACGTTCCTGGTGTATGACGACTTTGAGGGGGCGGCCACACCCAGGCTGGTCGAGCGCATCAAGGTCGACCTGCCGCGGCTGCGTGTCGACTTCTTTGACTACGTGGGAGAGTACGAACCCCAGCCGCTGACCGAGGATCCCGCGACGTTCTACGTGCGTTGATCGACGTTCAAGCACCTTACGAACTCGCCGAAGGTATTCGCGCCTTGCCCGTAGCGGAGATGACACCGCGCTGCGCCCCCGTGGGAGAGTGATCTGGGACGTTGTGCGCATCGCCACGTCTCTAGCTTGGAGCGAGCAGATGCGATGTAGCCTTCACGGCTAACCCTAAGGAAGAACGCTAGTCGGAAGTTGGATCCGTGACAGTGTTCATGCCCACAGACCACCATCGGAAATCCATCTCCACCTAGCCTCCATTGCCGCCGTACGATGTGCCAGTCGTTTACTGGAGATGCCAAGCGGGGCGTGCCTCGCGGGCAGAGATTACAAACCAGCGAGCGGCCATTGCTTGGTAAATCGGGCTGGACAAGTACCACGGCGTGGCCAAACCCACACCGGCCAGCATCGTGATTGACAGAGGCGGACTCGACTTGCGCTACAACCGCGCCACCAGTCGGCTCCAGCCCTTCCCGACGGATTAGACAACAAGGAACTAGGAGCAGAAAGTGAACGACCTTGACAGACGTGCCTATTTCGCCGGCTTGGCGATGCAGTCCCTAATAGCAGCTGAAATAGCAGCGAGGAGCGCTCTGCGATCTGCCGACAACCAAAGCATATCCAAGTCGGCGTGGGACTTGGCCGATGCCATGGTGAAGGAATACGGGGCCAGACCCAAATCCGCACAAGGGAAGCCGGACTCGAGCAGGGCATCCGATTGACTTCAGTCTCCTCCGGTAACTGAACGGCAGAGTCCAACATGACCAAGCTGAAACCAGTGCGCAGGAGCACCGCAATCTTGATTATCCAAGTACTCGATCCACAACGAGCTGATGCCGTGGTCGGATTGCGTGCACGGCGACATGAAGCAAGGTCCTTGGGACGACGCGCAAGACTCGTCCTCGGACTGATGGAGAGCGTGCGCAATGGGCTTCCGTGACAGCGAGAAGAGGCGGCTGGAACCCCTCAAAGAAGACCTCTTCACCCACGCAGCTTGCGAGCCAGGCCTCTACCGCGGCCGACGTCGTCCGTTCTGCCTGCACGAGCACCACTCGCTCGAGAACCTCCACGAGTCGATTCGAGAAGACGCTTTGCGCTACTTCGCAGGACGCGGAATCCGTTGGCACGACGGAATCGACGGCGCACCGAGCAACCATCTGTGTTGCTCGCAAAGTTGCTGCGTCAACTTCTGGTTCCCCTTCGTTCGCGCGCCGCAGGAGCTCGCAGCGGTACTGCGCAAGATCGGCTACGACGTGGCCGAGGTGCTCCCGTTCACCGACGACGAACCGCTGGACGACGGCGCACCCCCCTACGTGGCATTCGAATGGATCGGCGCAAGGAACTACCTGGACGAGCACAGACGCGGAAGGGTCGCAGCCGACCATGAGCGCACCAGAGGCGCTGGGTTCACGAGCCTGGACTTCGCGATCCGCTTCCGCCGCGGCGATGGGCGCATCCAGATCTTGGCAGGCGAGTGGAAGTACACCGAAGCCTACGCGAGCAAGTCGAAGCGACACTCAGGCAAAACCGACCGCCTCGAGCAGATCTACCGTCCGCACCTGGAGCATCCGGATTGTCAGATCGTAACGGGCACGGTGGAACTCGATGCCCTGTTCTTCGACCCGTTCGACCAACTGATGCGACAGCAGCTGCTTTGTTCGGCGATGGAACGCGAGCATGAAATGGGCGCCGACGTCGTGTCGCTGTTGCACATCGCACCTCAGGCGAACGGCGAGTTGATGAGTCGCGTCACATCTCCGCGCCTGCAGGAGCTTGGTAACGACGTGCATGGCATCTGGTCCAGGCTGACGAGCCCCGACCGATTCAGGGGTATCCACGTCGAGGATCTGCTGCCGGAGGTGTGCGGCGATGCGCCGACGCGAGATACTGCGGAGTACCTTCAGCGCCGATTTGGAGGAATGGCGTGAGTGGGCGGCCGTTCGCCCTGCTCAGCGGTTATAGCAAGCGCCGCGCCACTCAACGATGGATTGATGGTCGACCGCACCCGGCCTAGTAGTCTTCTCGCTTCCTCCTTCGGCGAGCCGACCAGAAGAGGCCCATCGCCTCGACCACCAATACCGGTCCGAATCACACGCCATGCTGTGCTAGGAGATCCTTGGCAACCCTGGAGTTGATCACAGAGATCACGATTCCGGCTAGTACAACCACCAGACTTCCAGTGGCGATCCGCCAACGGTCCTGCGTTGCGGGCAACTCTTCCCGAACGACTTGGCGGATTCGATCCGTCAGGCTTCCTTGGCTGCTCCGAGTCTCCTCAACTTCCTTGCCGATTCCCCCGACTTCCCCTTCAAGCCGCTCGATTCGGCGCGCTGGGCTTCCTCGGTCTTGGCATCCCACCCCCGACGCCGGACTGGGGTGGAATGATCAACGAGGAGCGGCAGTGGATATTCGCCATGCCCCGGACCGTTCTGGCGCCCGCCATCGCGCTGAGTTCCATGGTGGTCGGGCTCAACCTGCTTGCCGACGGCATGCGCGAAAACGCCCGGGCACGCTAGGAAAGCGGCGCCATGACACAACCCGTTCTAAGCCATCGAGCGCCTGGAAGTCAGCTACTCGACGCGCGCCGGGTCCGTCCGCGCCGTACGCGACGTCTCCATCGAGATCGCGCCGGGCAAGGTGCTGGGGCTGGTCGGCGAATCGGGCTGCGGCAAGACCCCGGGTCGGTGAGCCCTCTCAGTGACGATTGGATGCAAGTCGCCTCGGCCAACAACGCACCCTAATCGGCACTACCTGAGGGCGAAGCGGAACGTGGCGGGTACGATGGCGTGTTCGAGAAAGGCGCTGTGCGCCACGTTGTAGCCGCCGGCTTGCCGGCGCGGTATACCGGCTCTGTTGTCTGAACTCTCGGACAAGCGCATTCTGCGCTAGTTCGTGCCGTCATGCCCATCGAGACAAACTATGTGTTCACCGCATGTTTTCGGGTAAACTATGACGTGATGTCATAGAAATGCGAAGGATGGAAGGATGCCGGACCTCTCGCCTCACTCATGGAACGCCGAGGTACGGAAGGCCCGCAAGGGCCGGCGCATGTCTCAATGCGCGATGGAGGAGAGAACGGGCATACACCAGACCCGGCTTTCCCGTATCGAGAACGGGTTGGTCGACGCGAAGGTGTCCGACGCCATCCAGATGGCGCGGGCTGTCGGGCTTGAGTTCGTGCTTGTCCCGCGGCGGGCGCTTCCGACCGTTTACAGGCTTATGAGAGAGCACATCGACGGCGGTCCCCGTCCTTCGGCCGTCGAGTTGCTGGTTGGTCGCGGCGACGCCGAATGAGCGACGTGTTGGTCGTCCGGTTGCATGGACAGGACGTGTGCGAGATCGTCCGGCTACCCGGCGGGCGGATAGAGATGGAGTTCTATCCACATTACGCCGCCCAGAGGGACCGGCCCACCTTGAGCCTGTCGTTCGTCGACGAGTACGGCAATCTCAGGGGCGGCGGGGAGCATACGGTCAACGGAGAGGTGCCCGACTTCTTCTCCAACCTGTTGCCGGAAGGAGAGTTGCGGTCCTATCTGGCGGCCAAGGCCGGTGTCCCGGAAACCCGCGAGTTCGATTTGCTCGAACTGCTGGGAGGGGATCTGCCGGGAGCGGTCGAGGTGGTCAACGAGCAACCTGAGGCGGATGGCCGCCCCGCCGCACACGATCCGCCAGCCAGCCGACACACGCTCCCGCCCAGCGATGCCCTGACGTTCTCGCTGGCAGGCGTGCAGTTGAAGTTCTCGGCCATGGAAAATGCGTCGGGCGGGTTGACGATCCCGGCTCGGGGCATGGGCGGGGATTGGATACTCAAGCTGCCTTCGCTTCGTTTCGACGCCATCCCCGAGAACGAGTATTCCATCATGACGCTGGCCCGGAAGATGGGCTTGGAGGTTCCCGAAGTCCGGTTGACTCCGATGCGGCAAGTAGAAGGTCTGCCACCGGAAGCGCTTGAAGGGCGGACAGCCGACGCGAACGCGCTGATGGTCAAAAGATACGACCGGACGGACGATGGCGGAAAGGTCCATGCGGAGGATTTTGCCCAAGTCCTCTCAATGAAGCCGAGGCACAAGTACGAGAAATTCACCTATGCCAGCCTCGCTTTGATCCTGTCGGTATACGCGGACGAGCGGTCCCTCAACGAGTTCTCGAAGAGGCTGATGTACGGTGCCTTGACAGGTAACGCCGACATGCACGCCAAGAACTGGTCGGTGATCTACCGCGATGGCCGGACCCCGGAGCTATCGCCCGCCTACGACCTCCTCTGCACGACGCCCTACATCCACACCGACAGGATGGCGCTGGAACTGGGGTCGACCAAATCGTGGCGGAATCTGACATTGGACGACTTCACAGCCGTCGCGGAGTCCGCGCACGCAGATCCCGTGGCTTTTGTGGAAGCGGCCGCCGAAACGGCCGAGAGGTTCCGGGACATCTGGCGGGACGAATCCAAATCGCTCCCGCTGTCCGGGGCCGTAAAGTCTGCGATTGAAACCCAACTGGCAACCGTACCCGCAGTCACCGAGACGCCGGGGCCGCGCCGGCGAGGCCGCAAACCACGAACGTCCCCGTCGAGAAAAAGACCGAACGGGGATCAGTGACACTAGCTCGCATATCTCACCAAGTCGCTGTGCTGGGATGCAACTGATTGGTTCCAGTGTTTTTCGGACGCTCGAGACGACGGGGATCGAGCAGACCGCGCTGGCCGCGCCCTCGCGGGTCTCCTGGCCCTGTGCGCGCACATGCTCCGTCAGATCGCCGACACCGCGACGCCCGTCCAACAATGCCGAGCCGGACCTGACATCGCGAACGAACGAGCTATTCGTCGGAGACGGCTACCTCACCCTTGACACAATGCGAGTGGCGGTCAACGATCTTCCCCGCGACAATGCCGCAGCGTTGCTGGCCGGGATCTGCAACCCGACCATGGAACGCCTGCCGGAGGACGCGGCGCTACTGCGGGTGCTGCTCGATGATCCGGAACTGAGGCCGCTCCTGGAGATTGTTCTGTTGTGGGCAGACCGAACGGCGCAGCGGTCGATGAACTTCGATTTGGGAGCTGACGACATGGCGGTAGTGGACAGGCTGCACGAATCCGGCGAACTGGAGGACTACTTCGCGGCGCGGCGTCGGGCCTACTAGGAACAGTTCCGCGCCGAGGGCGTCGAGCAAGGCATCGAGCGAGGCATCGAGCGAGGCCTTGCCGCCGAGCGGAACCTGCTGTGTCGTCAAGCGGCACGCAAGTTCGACCCCCGAACGGCCGAGCGGCTCGCGGAACTGCTGGCCGATATCGCCAGTTCCGAAGGTCTCGCCAGCGTGGGAGATTTGATCATCGATTGCGCCACGGGCGAGGAGCTGATCGCACATCTTCGCGACGGTGCGCCCGATGGTTTGCGAACAGGTTGAGGCCTAGTTCTCAGGAGGCGGTAACAGGGGC
The DNA here is from genome assembly GCA_009839505.1 of Gammaproteobacteria bacterium. Taxonomy (GTDB): domain Bacteria; phylum Pseudomonadota; class Gammaproteobacteria; order Pseudomonadales; family Azotimanducaceae; genus VXYL01. The sequence goes on along the minus strand of VXPO01000119.1, from coordinate 19,792 downwards.
GAGGTTTGTCGTCGCCCGTGCCGGCGACCCCGTAGGGGCGAGGCTTGTCCTCGCCCGCGCCCGTTGTTCCATGGCTCCGTTCGAGCGGCCGGGACGGGACAAGCCCGCACGCTACGGCCTGTCGGTCGAGGCGGAGCCTCGCTAGTTGCTATGGCGACACACAAGGATGTAGCCGACGGTGAGCGAACAGGTAGGCGTCGTCGCTTGAAGGGTCTTGACGAGATGCCCGTGCCGCTGAGACGCAGTTCATCCGCATCTACACGGTTAGGCGCCCACGTTGGCTATGCGCTTTGCCTTGCGCTTGCCGTCTCGATCACGGCGGCACACGTGGCCATCTGGTCGTCACCGCATGCGGCGAGGCTGTTCGGCGAGCTGGTGGCGCAGTGCGCATTCCTGTGGTCGACCGGGTACCTCGTACACCGCGTTTGGATACCGTTCCTTGCCAACTCAGCCGCAGTAGCCTTGGCCGTCGCGTTCTTCGATGCGAGGCGTCACTACCGGGATTGGACTTGGCAGGTACTTCTCTGGCTCCTGCTCGCGGCACTTGCGGCGGGACTCTTGCATGCCGCGACAGGCATTCCCGTTCATTTCCGCTAGCGGATTCGATCATCTACTCCATGTGACGAGTCATCGGATCCGGCGATACGCTCGCGAGCGTCGGATCGAGCCGGCATAAGGAAGCTGAAAGAGCAACTGTGGTGTTCGGGCGGACCTGCAGACGACCATGCCGGAGTCTGCCCGCACCCACCCGGATTGGTGGAGCAATTCGAAGTCGCGCAGTCATGCCTCTGCGTGGCTCGCGGCCGGTTGGACGACCCGCGATGTTGGAGTCGCAGCAGGCGTGGTGTCTTTCGTACGTTCGCGAGAGGTCAGAGACCCCCATCTCCACCCTTACCGATGCTTCAGCCTCATTGGGAAATGCGATGTCCAGCCCGAAATCCAACGCAACCTATGGCAGGCATGTCCCAGGCAGACCGCATTCGATCCTTCGCCGCCGCCCGACTCGTCGAGGCAGCGAGGGATGCTGGCAATCTAACGAAGTCAACTGCAAGTCAAAGTCGAATTGGGATACTCACGTCCACAGTGTAGAATCCGAAGGGCTAGCGCGATCTTCGTTGTAGTAGCGTCATTGGCAATCGTGCCTATTTCTCCCATCGAGGAACCCATTCCGTGAGAGCCTTCCTGTCGCATTCATCAAAGGACAAGGGGTACGTCGAGTCAGTCGCAACCATGCTCCGTCCTGGCACGTTTGAACTCGATTCCGAAACGTTCGATCTCGGCAGCATCAACTCCCAGGCAATAGTCAGTGCCCTGGAGCGATGTGACCTGTTCTGCCTATTCCTGTCCTCACAATCCGCCATCTCTCCGTACGTGGATTTCGAGACACTCCTTGGTATCGAATCCGTCGCGAGCGGCAACGTCTCTAGATTCCTTGCGATCTGCTTGGACGAGACCGCTTTCGAGACGGCCCCTGAGAGAGCAAAACACTTCAACATCGTCAGGTACATCCCCCACCCTGACACGACCGCTCGGATGATCGAAGGGCATCTAATTTCCTTGGCAACGGCAACAGACCGTAACGTATTTATCGGACGCGAGGACGAATTAAAAGAGCTAGGGCATCAAATAACAGATCATTCGCGACCTCCATCGAAGGCACTCTACCTGTCTGGGAACTACGGAGCCGGCAGGCGAACAATAGCTAGAAAGATCTACAGGGACTACTTCCCACACGTAACCCAAGTTTTTCCCGTATTGCGCATTGGCCCTTTTGCCGGTTTAGATGAACTATTCCGGACCGTGCTCGGATCGCTTCGGCCAACAATACGCGCAGAAGAACTATTGGCTCGAATTGAGGATTTCAACGTAGCAACTTGCGGGCAGCGTGCACAAATTGTGGCGTCTGAGCTAAACGCCCTATTGCACGTGCGCGAAGCAGCCTTTGTCATCGATGATGGTGGCCTTCTGACTGATTCAGGTGGCTTAGTACGCGAAATCAACGACGTTCTGGACCATCTGTCGTCCAAACCTCATCCCCCGGTGGTCTTCGTTTCACCTCGAATGATCCCAAGGAGGCTGAGAAGGCCCGCTAACGACGTATCGTACTTAGCGGTCAGATCTCTTAGCCGCGAAGCTACGGAACGAATCATCTCCGCTCTCCTCCGAAACGAAGGCCTGACCGTAAATGAGGAAGAACTAGAACAATTGGTCGATTTGAGCGACTCGCATCCGTTCAACATCTATCGGATGATCGAGGAGATATCCGACTCAAACCATTCAACTTTTCTAGCGAGCCCAGCTGATTTCATCGACTGGAAACACCGACAATCGTCGGAGTACGTCGGTAGGATGAACCTCACGCACACTGACGTTCAGCTACTGAGCATATTGAATCTTGTCCCGGAGCTTGACTTCACGAGCATCGTCAACGTCCTCGAGGCGGATGGCGGAGCAGTTAGCGATGCATTGCTACGTTTGGTTGGCCTTCACATCGTCGAAAGTGTTAGCGATCGATTCATGATCGCGCCGGCTGTTCGTGTGGCCGTGGAACGCGACAGGCGCATCAGATTACCGGTCGAGGCTAGGCGAGGCCTGGTCCGTCGATTGGCTACCTCTTTGTCGATGAGACTTGAGGAAGGAACGGCGCCTGTCGTGCTGATCGATTCGACGATACTCGCTTGCTTGCAGGGCAGCGACCAAATGCCGGAAATAGTTGGCGCGTTTTTGCTCCCGTCACATTACGTCTGGATGGCGAATAATCACTATAACTCAAGAAGGTGGAGCGATTGTATACGGTACGGCAAAAAGGCATTGGAACGTACTGACCGACTGTCTGCAAGGGGAATCGTCGCAGCTTGTCGGCTCCTATGCCTCGCCGCGGCGCGTCTCGGGAACCAACGGGCGTTTTCCGAGGGAATCGCTAGGCTTGAATCCACGGCGGATGATGAGTGGGCGAAGAGTAATATCGCCTTTTTGAATGGGTTCAACCTTAGACTAAAAGGACGGCTACCAGGAGCCGAGGAATTTTTTCGACTAGCATATCGGTACTCTCCAGGGAACTTCTCGGCGGCACGAGAACTCGCGGCGGTTTGCCTAGCGCGTGGCAGTTTGGACGAAAGTGAGCGGTTCGCTCGGGAGGCGCACGAGCGTGCTCCTCGCAATCCATATGTTGTTGACATATTGGTCTCCGTCCTAATCAGAAGAACTAGGGAGAGTGGGAATCGGGATAACGTCGAATTAGACGACATGTTCCGACTGTTGGAACAGGTTGGCGAAGAGGGTGGACGGTCGTTCTATACGACTCGTCGTGCGGAGTTTGAACACCTTTGTGGCGACAACGAGAAAGCGACGGAACTAATCGAGAAGGCTGTGGAGATGACGCCGGGTTTGTTCGAGCCAAGAAGGCTTCATGCTGAGATCCTATTGAAGGCAGGGAATCTTGTTAAAGCTAGGGATGTTATGAGCACTATGGAGACCATGGTCAATTCCCGCAGTCCTGACGACGGTAGAGGTAATCTGCGTCAGTACCTTCAGACGAAGGCTCACTATTTGACGGAGATGGGGCGGTATACTGAAGCGAAATCGGTGTTCTCGAATAACAGGGTCTTTACCAAGGAGGAACGTGAAGCCGAAGTTCGTGAAGTTGGTCTCGTGGAGGGATTTAGAATGAGATGAGGTTAAAGGGTCGGAAATCGATGTACCGTGATGGGTACCCGATGGGGTCGAGGGGTAGATCGCCCTGCGGATTCACGCGGAGAACGCGAAGAACGGAACGAACTGCTCCCAGACCGACTCCGGCCGTGCTCGATCCGAGGGCACTCCTGGCGGAGACGGCCAGAAATTGCGGGTTTGTGAACCGCTAGTATGCAGGTCCATCAGGGAGGACCCGCCATGGTAAAACGAACGCCCCGGTAAGGGACGGATCGGCGAGGAGGTGCTTGACGAGCTGCTGGCGGGTCGGGACACGGCGGACTACTTTCGCAGCGGGGAGCTGATCGACGAACTGAAATAGGCGGCCGCCGAGCGTCTGTTGGACGTTGCGGTAGAGTCTTGTGGAGCCGAGGTTGCCTTCCAATAGCAGAGGATTGCGCAAGTGCGGTTGGGATGCTCCTTCTGGCCGAAGAGCGTGGCCACGTGCTCGGCGGGCGCGCATTGGGACAGAACGCGAGGCTGATTGGACGTATTATCGATAGGCCGAGAACGAAATGTCGGGAAACCTGCGAATGGAAGATGGCGTGGCGCGGAGTGGGCGAGTGTGGACAGGGAGCCTTCGATGAAAGGTGAAGGGCGTGTTGAAGCAAGGGTACTGTTCGAGACTCCACAATCCGAAATTGCCTCCCTTATTCGCAGCCGGCTAGAACGGTGCGAATCGGCTTCACTGGTTGCCGGCTTCGTTACGGTCGACGGGATTGACGCGATGAGCGACCCTCTGGTTGCTCGTCCGGACAGGCTCGAGCTTCTGCTCATCGGCGCGGGTACTCACAAGGCGTTTCAGGCATGCGATCGGTTGATCGAAGCAGGCGTGGAAAACGAGCGTCTGCAGGTGCACTTGGGATTCACGCGGCGTGCAGGGCGGGGGTTTGCCAGGTACCACCCGATGTTGCATAGCAAGGTGTACCTCATGGAAATGACCGGTGGTGGGGCATGCGCATTCATTGGATCGCACAACTTGACCCACTTCGCGATGAGGGGGTTGAACGGAGAGGCGAGCGTCTTGCTCGAGGGGCCGTCGTCGGCCGACGAGTTCGAAGCGGTTCGTGCACACATAGGCGAAGCAGCCAAGCAGGCGGTGGAATACGATCCGGCGATGAAGGATGCGTACAACTGGTGGGCTGTGGAATTCCTTGGCGGTCTAAAGAGCCACGTCGACGATCGGCCCAAGGACGACCTGGGCGCACCTACCATTGTGGTTTTGGCGGCGTCTACGGAGTCGGAGCTTCCGGGGCTGGGCGAGGTCATCTACTTTGAGATCCCGGATGCGATCCGGGCGATGAGGAGGGAGGTGCACGTCTTCCTCTTCGACATACTGCCGGCTTCGCCAACAGGTGTACTCGATGCCGCCAAGTGCATGTTCCGTGGCGTAGTCGTGGGCTTGGAGGACCGTCGAGGCGGAGTGGAGCTTCTCGCAGACTGGGAAGTCGAGACTGGTCGGGGTACGTCGAAACTCGTGCGGACGGATGGACGCGTTCGACCTAGGCCGCGTGACGGGGTGCAGCAAGTTCGGGTCGAAATCCAGGATGTGCTTGATGAGGAGTTCCTTTACCTGCCGGTCCCGCCACGGACGTCTTGGGTTCCGGTACTCGACGAGATGGACGCGATTGACGCGACAGGATCGCCCGACAGCTTCCAGCAAGCTGATGCCTTTCAAACGGCGGTTCGTACCGAGAGCTGGTATCGCGTGATCGGACTGGACGAGGCGGGAGGACGCAAGGCCTCAGCGTATCGGCGGGCGCTTGTTGAAATGTCACCCGAGGCGGGCGGCTATACGCTGATGTTGCGCAGAGTCAGATCAGTGGACGACGAGTCGGGCCCGGAAATCAGGGATCAATCGGTGTAAGTCGGGAGGCGTTGCCGGCGGCTTGGCACCCATTGGGTGATACACGATGCAGAAAAGGTTGTGGGCAACATCGGGGAAGAAGCGTGCGCACGCATCGTGGATAGCACCATTGAAGATCAGCATTCACGAGTACAGCCGCCACTAGGCAACCCTACTACGGGGCCACGGACCGTTCCGGGCCGGTAGACGAACCTTGACGATGGGTGCCGCATCAGGTGCTCCGAGCGAGCCCAACTCCGGCAACTCGCGGTCTTTTCGTACGATTGCCGAGGCGTACGCGGGCAATCTGGACCGTCATTGACGCAGGCCCACGACGCGATCCGCCGACCGATAGAGCACGTCGACGAGATGAGTGTACGGGTTCACGCCGTGCAGCCTGCTGGTGATCACCAGGCACTGGATCACGCCCGACACGCTCGGCGCCGAACTCGGTCCAGGCGAACGGTTCGCGGAACACCGCGATCGCGCCGCTCGACTGCGGAAGGCCGCCTTACGTCCCAGTTTGATCGGCTACGTCCGTCGTAGGGACTCAGCATCTGCTCTCCCCGGTCCTCAAAATGCCCAATTGCGCGAGACCCTAGCTGAGCGGGCGAGTGTTCTTGAGATGCGCTTGATCGGAACACACACTTCACATAAGTGTACGAAGTGGGTTAGGTTGCTGTTCGTCGCCCGGGCTAGGGACAGGCATGACCGACAAAGAGAGCCATCACTCGCAAAGCGACCCATCACTCGACGTTGAGGTCGGGAGTCAGCGGCGGTACGAGACCGTCTCCGCCGAGAGCGTCAACGAGCGGTTGATCGACCTGCTCTGCCGACGTCGCGTGCCTCTTGGACGTAGGCATTGGTATTGGAAGGGACTTTGCGTGCCCCGTGACACCGGGGGACGACTTCATCGCGGTCGTGCCAGATTCTGCGATGCGGAAAGAGAGCGACCTGTGGCGTCGCTACAAGAACTTCAGGCTGCTGGCAGACCGGCTGCCCGACCTATGGGCAACGTTCCGCACTGGCCTTTCTTGGTCGCACGAGAGCACGGTGCGGTACTTCACCGTGAAAGCAGAACCAAACAAAACTCCTAGAGGGCGTCTCACTGCCACCGCCCTCCGCGGCATTGCACCGCTCCACGTGCATCGGGCAGTCCATCGGTTGCTCGAAGGCGATGTAGACCATCCCTTTGGCCGATCAACTGGTTATGACCTCGTCACACCGGACGGTCGGCGACTGCCTCCAAAGGCCGCCTTTGGCCTGGCGATTGAGGACGCTCTAGGCATTAGCGTGCGACCCAACGACTTCTACGGCGGCGAGCATACGCCCTGTTTCGCTGCCATCCGCAAAGCCGGTTACCGGATAGCCCGGAAGGGAGACGAATGCCCCGTTCCCCCCCAGGATCCGGAAGAGAGCGCATGGATCGAAGGTGACCGCAGACGTGTTAGCCATCTAATCATCGAGCGTAGCGCCTCGGCCGTCCGGAACAAGAAGAAGGCCGTTAGGCGCGAACACGGACAACTGATCTGCGAACAATGCGGCCTTGTCCCTGCCAAAGACTACGGTCTCGATGTCGCGGATGCCTGCATTGAAGTCCACCACACGATGCCCTTGGCCGATCTCGATTCTTGTGTGTCCACTAGGCTTCGCGATCTAATCTGTGTCTGCGCGAATTGTCATCGCATACTGCACGCGAAGTTGCGCGCCGACAGTAGGATCAGTTCACCAGGAGCGAACCGACTCCTACGCTAGTTCGGCTTAGTTGGGCAGATCACACTCTTTCGGAGTAGCATGCCGCGTAGAGTTCACTTCGCGTTGGGCAACGCTGAGGTTGCCTACCGTGGCGCTTGGTGCACGTGCGGTCGAGTCGGCACCTAAGGTGCTCCTCCCCCATTCCATCGCAAACCATCTCCAATGCTAGGGTGAAGTCGGGCGTGGTTACACCCGGCATAGCTGCTGCTATGGCGCGCAGCTCAATCGCCTGGATGCCGCGAGGGCCAACGGCGGTCGGCCTCCTCGCCGGACGAACCTGCCCCTTCGCTGCGAGGTCAGGCTAGTACGGACCGGATGGACGCGACCCCCAGCGGCCTTCGCCCCGCACGATCATGTTACGATCCGGCGCTTTTCGCTCACTTGCCCTTGCAATGCCCGAACCGCCCCGATTCGCTCCCAAGACTCCGACGCTTCGCACGCTCTACGAGCACTCCGGCAACTTGCGTGGGAAACCCGGGTGCTCAACCGTCCTGATCAATGCCAACGGGCCACTCGTTGCGGCGGTATGCCTTATCAAGGACGCAGAGAGCGGCGGCCCCAGATTCGACCCTAAGCCGATCCTCGAGCAACGTCGTCAGGGCGGCAACCTAATGCTGCTATGCGGGACGTGCCACGCGCTCGTCGACTCAGAACCCCATCGTTACACGGTCAAAAGCGTGACTAAGTACAACAAACAAGACCACGAAGCTGGTTTCAAAGCGGTCGGACAGACTCTCCGTCAGCACTATCTCGCCGACATTTCGGACGACGCCGGCATGATCGACGCCCCCGTCCCCCGCTCGCTCGAAAGCTATATCGGGCTTTTCGACGAGGAGAACGTCAGCCACGACCTCCAAGACGCGGACACACTTCGGGACACCATCACCGAACCCGCCGATCATCTCTCATGGACCGATCTCGACGACTTCCTCAAGGATCGCCCGACCGACCTGTCTCGACTGCTCCTTGACCTCGATTTCTCGGTCTTCGACTAGCTTCGGGTCTCGCCGTGACCTTGGACCTCGCCAGGATTCGCGCAACCCGAGATGCAGCGGCCGAGACCGTGCAGCGATACCAGATCATATTTACGCTCAACGCGGATCGCATCGCTTCCCTCGGCCCACCATCTTTCCCACTTCACTGGGAGTCGATCAAGTTCGACGACCCTGCTCAGATCGGCAACATTCCCAACAACAAGCGCGGTGTATACGCCTTCGTGGTCGCCGCTCACGCCTCCGCGTTGCCGACTCACGGCTACATCATGTACATCGGCATCGCGGGCCGTCGCTCCGCGCGTTCCCTTCGCGCCCGTTACCGCGACTACCTCAACACCAACAAGGTACTAGAGCGTCCCGAGGTCATGCGAATGATCGCCACCTGGCACGACGTACTTCGCTTCTTCTACGCCCCTGTCGACAACAAGATCACCTCGGCGCAGCTTGAGTCGCTCGAACGCGCACTGAACACGGTATGGATGCCGCCATGCGTAGAAAGGGACGTTGACGCCGCCACCCGAGCAATGCAAAAGGCATTCCCATGAATAGCGGATACCCCAGGCCCCTCGTCCTTCCTGCACTTCGTGGAATGATGGGCGACTGGATTTACTACTCGTGCCTGATGGATCTCCCGACCTTGGCAGACCGAGTTGACTTCGCCGACGACATCCATACAAGCACGCAGCTTTCCGACATGATCCAGCGCCAACTCAAGGAAACACGCGCTAAGGAGATTGCTGCGTATCTCGCCTCCCAAAACGAGCGGCTGTTCAACGCGCTCGTCGTCGCGACCTACAGGGGCAAACCAAACTGGCACGCATTGTCGAGCGTCGAGAGTCATGCAGGTGCCTCCAACGAACTTGCGCAACTCGGCGACGCCACTCTTGCTTCAGTCGGGTTCCTAACGCTGCAGGGCGACGAACGACTCTTCGCTCTCGACGGTCAACACCGGCTCGCGGGCATCAAGACGGCCATCGAGGACGGACTTTCCCAGGACCCCTTCGACAAGGTCCCCGTCATCTTCGTCGCCCACGGCGACGACGAGGCGGGCCTCGAGCGCACCCGACGTTTGTTCACCACACTCAACAAGACGGCCAAGCCCGTCTCCAAAGGGGATACGATCGCCCTCGACGAAGACGACGTCATGGCACTGTCCGTCCGCTGGCTTGTCGATCGCGAAGGAGACCTCTTCTGCGGCGATCGGATCGCCTTTGTCCCGACGAACAACCTGCCTCCCTCGAATGTAGTCAGCCTGACCACCATCGGAAACCTCTACGACATTCTCACCATCTTCTTCTCTCGCGCGAATACACCCCTCAGGAAGAAGAGGCCGGATCTGAAGGACGCAAGGCCCGAGAGTTCGGAACTCGACGCCTACTTTGCCTTCGCCAAGGACATCTTCGTCTCCATGCGCCGCCATTTTCCCGAACTGGACGAGTTCTTCTCAGCCACGAACACTGAACCCGTGGTCTGCCGCCACCGAACCGAAGAGGGAGGAAACGTCCTCTACAAGCCACTTGGGCTGGACACGTTTAGCACGGTAATCGCCTACCTGTCCGACAACATGCCCCTCGACGACGCCTTTGAACGAGCCGCCGAGCTTCCAAGGCAACTCCAGGAGCAACCGTACACGGGCCTTATGTGGAATCCGGTCCGCCGGACAATCTCCAACCGGCACAGGGTTACGACCCGAGAGCTGCTTCTGCACATGCTCGGCTCCGCCACCATGCCGGCCGACGACCTTCTCGACCGTTACCGCAAAGAGACGGGGAACAAAGACGCCCTCCTCCCGGACCCCGTAGTCTAGGTCCTTGCGGCTCCCACAGAGTGGAAATCCGTTCCGCCAAACCCTTGCCTTCACCAGGGTCCCAGCCGAGCCACCCGCGAAGCCGGCCTTGACTACCGAGTGAATCTCTGTGGCGTCACGGGGCAGCCCATCCCGTGGAACGGCGACACCTAAGGTATCCCGCTGATAGAACGCTTTCACGCTTCTTGAAGGGTGCTGGCCTTGGTACTCACCCGCATCGTCGTAGCACTCGACACTGCGGCGAGTTAGGTCGGACCGATGTGCGTTTCCGTTCGACGAATCATGGGATGTCCGATCCGCTGAGGTCGTCACATACCAGCGTCACTCTATTGGACGGCAGGCGGACCCCTTGCTAGGTCGCGCGCCTCTCGTGCCTTCGAACAGCCGCGTTGCTACGACCCCTCCGGCACAGGCCGGTTTGTCGACGCTACGGCCGTCACGCCGTGCAGTCTTTCGTTGATCGCAATTGCCAGTTCCTGCCCATGGTTCCGCGTGTTGTCCGTGACCACCACCTTCGCTTTCGTCGCCTGCACATACTCCAGTGTCTCGCCGAAGTCCGCGTGATTGGAAAGCGCCACACTGTATGCCCGATCCGAGAACGCCTTCAGCGGCTCGTACACGTCTGCCATGTAGGCAGTGCATACGATTGTCGTTCCGCCGTCGGTCATTTCGTTTCCGAATCCGTCACCCTTCGAATGCAGGCGAACGTACGAGCGGTGTCGCATCGCATGCGCCCCCTCGTCGGAGCCCAACTGCACCAGCGTCCCCACGGCAAATCCATGTTTCTGGTACACAGAGGCCTCTTGAATCAACCGCTCGCTCGCCAGCACCGGCACTCCGATGTCGTCGCCCAGCACCTGCAGCACCCGCTCTACCGTCCCTCTATGCGCCCGAATGTGAACACGGCCATGTCGCAACCGGTGTGAGACTACCTCGATCAGCCGCGCCTCCGCCTCCGCTTGCGTGTAACGGCGGACACTTCGCGGGCTGCCGTAAGTGCTGTCCACGACTACCTCATCGACCTCGATGACGTCGTCCAGCGGCCAACCGAAGTCGCCAGAGTAACCGACCCGCCGGCCGTCGGTCCCCTGCACGGCAACCTGGCACGCACCAAGAATGTGATTCGACGCGAGCAACTGAACCGTGGAACCATCCTCCAGCTGCCTCGCCTCGCCTCTCCCCACGGGCAGCAGATTCTCTCGATATGCCAAATCCGCGTTGTATTCCGCGACGAGCAGCGACAAGCTTTCCGGAGTCAGGACGATGTCTTGGCACCCCTTGCTCCGGTTGAACTCGCCCATATGGTCGTCATGAACGTGCGTCTGCACGCGGAACTCGCGCCCCGGCGCGTATCCGTCGCACACAACGTTGTCACCCAACACGACGGCGCCGCTATCCATTACGTCAACCGTCGGCCGCATCGTCCAGTTCCAACTCGATTTTCGAGCAAAGCAGTCTCTCTAGCCGCTCCTTGCCTACCTTCTTCATTGACGACCCGAAGGATTCGTCGCCGACTAGAGTAAACCGCTTGGTTCCCAGACGACCTGTGGCCCCTGTGAGCTCCAGTCTGTGCATGGCCGCCTCCAACAAGGCGTCCTTTTCCCGCTGCGATTTCTCTCCCAGTGCCGTCACGAGCGACTGATCGCTGATCGTGCCGATGAACACGTGCCGACGCTCAATCACCAGACGCATACCCAGCACTTCCCGAACGACCTCCTCGACGCCTCGATCCGAACGCTCCAGAAGTTGCACCACCTGACGCGTTTCCTTGCTGTTCAATCCGTGTTCCAGTGCCGCGTTTGCCACACTCCGCAGGTCGGCCAGATCCGCTATCCGAACCAGCTCCACTGCTTTCGAGAATCCCAGCACGTCGACGCCTCCACCCCAGTCCACTAAGTGCCGAATATCCTCCGGTAGTTCGAGCAACCGCAGGAATCGCCCCAGCCCGGATTCGTCGATTCGGATCTGACGCGCACAGTCCGCTAGAGTATTCCCCGCCTGCCGGGCCCTGTCCACGAACTCAGCCACCTCCACTGGCGATAGAGGTCGTCCTCGCTTGTGCGTTCCGTACCCGACCGATACCCGCAGCCGCCCGAGTTCGAGAGCACTCAGCCCACGCAGCATTGCCGTGCGCGCCTAGTCCAGGAGTCCGCGCCCCGTCAGTGCCTCCTCTATCAGTCCCGCCGCGGCTTCGTCTTGCGTAACCTTCTCGTCCGTCGCAAGCGCCTGAATCGCCCGATGCGTATCGTGGGTCACGGTGGCCACGACCTGATACACGCGCGCACCGGTCTTCGCGGTCTCGATCACATCCTCGATCGGCTTGTCGGGGTCCTCGCGCCGTTGCGCCACCACGTTCTTGCGTTGCGGGCCCGACATCGGCTCCATTTCCTTCGCTAGCCTGACGGCCACGTCGGCGTCGGGCGCTCCGGCATCGTCCTCCGACGCATCCTGCGCCTTCACGGCCGCATTGATGTTCACCACGCCATCGTCCACGAGCTCCTTCAACTCCGGCACCAAACGCGGGTATTTCACATAGTCCCGTATCTGGTCTCGAGGAATACCTGTCGCCTCCCATACGTCGTTGATGCTACCGTAGATGTTGTAAAGATAGAGTATGCCGTCCTTCAGTTCCTTTCCTGACAGACGACGTCGGACCAGGTTCTCGGTGATCGAAATCGCCTTGGCTTCACGTTCGTCGACGCGCCCGTCTAGCACCGCCGCCGCGATCTTCTCCTTTCGCAGCATCTTGTGCGCGAGAAACCGGCGTTGCCCAGTGAGAATCTCCCACTTCCCAGGCGTACGTGCTTCGCAGACCACAATTGGCTGGAGTAGTCCCTGCACCGAGATGCTCTGTGCCAGTTCCTCTATCCCTTTGCCGGGGCTGCTCGTCCTCACTTGACCCCGCCCGATAACGAGGTCATCCAGTTCGACGTCCCTATACGCCACGATCTTCGCCATTCAATCCTCCAATCCAACCGCCCCATCCTGTTCCGGGGGACCGTTCGTCATTCCAAGAATTCGCTCGAGCTCCGCTCGTCCGAACCCCGCACCTTTTGCTTGTGGGCGCTCCACGATGTCATCGAATAGTTCCGCTTTCTCCTCTAGGATGTCCGCGATCCGTTCCTCGATGGATTCGCGAACCACGAACCGGACTACGTGAAGAGGATCGTCGCGGTCGAAACGATGCGCGCGGTATATCGCCTGGTTTTCTACGGCCGGATTCCACCACCGGTCGAACAGCACGATGTGTGTTGCTTCGCCGAGATTGAGTCCCACGCCGCCGGCCCGCAGCGAGACTAGCAGCGCCCGAGGTGTCATTCCGGAACGGAATCGATCCATCGCTGCTTCGCGAGCCCTCATGTCCATCGACCCCACGAGTCGCTCGTGAGTTACCGCCAATCGCCCGGATATCCACTCCAGCGTCTTGACGAACTGCGAAAACACGATGATGCGCGCCGACTCGCCCGCCGACTCGATCACTGTCTCTAGTGCCTCCAGCTTCGTCGACGTTCCGCTCTCCTCGTCCCGATTGCAGATCACCTTCAATCTGGTGATGAGCCCGAACATCGCCGTGGCGAGGTCCTGGCCGCCGCGCACATAGGAATCTCGCGTCCCCCATAGCGCGTCATAGCGACGACGCTGCTCGACCCCCAAGTCAAGCCGAATATCTTGTAAGATCACCGGAGGGAGTTCCCCACGCACGTCGGACTTCCGTCGGCGCAACATGGAGACCTCCAACCTCCTCGCCACATCTCTTCGATGCCGGTCTGGTCCGAAAGCGGGGTCAAGAAACCCCAGGATTGTCTTGATGTCCTCCAGTCGGTTCTCAAGTGGCGTCGCCGACAGTGCCCACGAACGGCTGCGCGGTAACAGTCGGCACGCCAAAGATGTCACCGAATCACGCTCCTTAATCCTCTGCGCCTCGTCCAGCACAACCAGATCGAACGCGTCTCTTGGAATCCTATCCAGCCCATCCATCCTCAGCTGTTCGTACGATCCCACCAGGACCGGAATCGGCAGCATGTAAAGCGCTACTCTATCGTCCGCGTCTCCTTCCAAACGCCGGGCCGGCAGTTGGGGTGCCCAGGCCGACAGTTCGGCCATCCAGTTCAGTGTCAACGATGCTGGCGCCACGACAAGGACGCGATCCACCTCGTTTCGCCCATCCAGCAGCAACGCCATTGCGACGACCGCCTGAACCGTTTTTCCAAGTCCCATTTCATCGGCGAGCAGTGCACCATGAGAGCGATACAGGAAGGAAACCCCCTCCCATTGGTATTCGTGCAGCGGCACGGGAACACCTACGCGCTCTGCCGCGACTTGACGTAGAGTGGCCACGTCCGCACTCACGAGAAGGACCAAACCCGCGTCGCGAGCTTCGCGATCTCTCCCTGACGACTCTCAATCTCGGCCGGCGACCAGGTTTGCCGCCCGGCAATCTCGCGCGTCATCGCCACGCTGCTCTCAGCGTAGACCTCCGCCTTCCTTTCGAAGCTGCCGTTGAACTTCCCGCCGGGTTTGTTGTCCCCCTTCGCCGCGAGGGTCAGATTGCCGACACGGTGGACCCACTCTCCAGGCTCCGCCGCTCCGAAATCCTTCCACCCCTTCCAATGCTCCTCACCAATTGGAAGGACATGCTCGACGCTGCAATTCGCCTCGCTCAACAGCGCCGCATCGTGGCGGCCCTGCCGGTTGATTCCGAGCAATAGTGCCTTGATTTTCTGCGCACCGCGCATCTGCCCTGTCGCCATGATCAACTCGAACCTGGCATCGTCGAGCACGTTGTGTTCTGTCCTATCGCAGTCGCGCAGAAACTCTGCGAATTCCCTGTCGACCATCCCTTCGCTTCTTGAGATATCCGCAGCGAAGTCGGCGAATCGCTTTTCGAAGTGCGATGGCTCGAACTTTGCCACGAACGCGGTCCTCAATACAAAAGCCGCAAGCCGGCTCAAGTTCGCGTTGACCAACCGAGCCACGCGCCGCTGCTTCCTGCCGTCCGCCTCGTGAACGTACTTCGACATCAGTGCGAATAAGAGGGTGTGCGTCACCGAATACCCTTTCAACTCGCGCAGGAACACGGCCAGGTTTCTCGGCGAGCCTGTGGTTCTCGACTTCACCTCGAATTCGTGGACGAACTCCGGGCTAGCCGTAGGTATGGTCAATCGTCGGTATAGTTCTAGATCCTCAGGCCGTGCCACGTCCCTGGCCAAGTCGAACACGAAGTCCTTCGTTGGACGCTTTGGCCGCGCCTTTGCGGCTTCCTCCCGCACCACGCGCCGGAAATCCCGATAGAAAGTATCCTTGGACAAATAGCCGAAACGGCATTGCGTCCGGCACCGCAGGTACTCCCCCGCCTTGTTTAGTCGCCTGCCGTTGCGGAATACGTGACGGATACGCTCTAGGCTGTCGTGAACCGTGTCCCTCCTCTGCGTCTCACGACCGGTGCTGAAATGCGAGTAGATGAAGTTGCGGATCAGATCGAGGTCGTCAAGCGACTTGCCTCGGCAGTTGATCGTCTCAAACACTGCGTTCGGGTCGATCTCGCCAGGTACGCGGAGACACGCGACCTCCAAGTGCCCGCAGATGTAGTCGAAGTACTCCTCCCATTTCCGGTCGTCATTAGTGGTTCCAAGAAAGTCCTCGATGACGCGCCACGCCGAGGTCAACTTACCGTTCGTCCCAATCGTGTTCCCCCGGATCATCTGCCGATATTGCATTCGATCGTTTAGCGGAGGCTCTATCCTCGGCCTGTAGTGCTCGGCTTCCTCAAGTCTCCACACGCTCCCGCTGTGAAGGTCGAACAGCATCCGTAGTGCCAGTGCTTCACGTTGAGCATCGTATGTTTCCTCCGCGAACCTGCGGCACAGCGCGGCGCAAATCAGTGATACCGTCACCATCCGCTGCTGGCCGTCGTTGATCTCCCAGGTCCCGTTCTCGACCTCGGTCACGATCACCGCACCGACGAAATAGCACCGGCGCGCCTCCCTCATCGCTTCTTGGATGTCTAGCAGCAGCGCCTCGACGTCCTGCTCGCCCCAGTCGTAGTAACGCTGGTGCCACGGAACGACGAAACGCCCCTTGTGAAATAGGCTTGAGAATAGTACTGCCTCGGCGCCGATCGCCGTGCCCTGAGCCGTGTTCACGCAATCGCTTCCGCCCCGACCGCCTCCGTCTTGCGGTCCAGTGCTTCGCGGCAGCCCTCGAGTATTAGATCCCGTCGCCAGATGTCCTCGATCACCTCTTGCTCCGACTCTGATATCAGGGGCCAACCTGTCGCCCGTTCCAGTGCTCTCAGTCTGCCCAGTATGGTCTTGCGCACCTCCAGCGTGAAAGGTCCCAGCACCCTGCTCCCGTCGGATCTCGATCTCGTATTCCCATCGCGCCGTACTCTCTGTCGATTCGCATCGTCCTCCCGCAACTCGACAAGCCACTCTCGGAAATCGAACAACCGCTCGAGGATGGGAGCTTCTTCGTGTCCTGAGGCGATCAGCCCGCGCAAACTGCGGTCCTTGGCCACAACTGTGCAGGTCCAGCAGCCGAACCTTGGCGAAGTCGTGCCGCAGGACGGGGCGTCCTCCTTGGAGAGGACCAAGGGGCACTCCCCTCCCGTTGCGTTCCTGTAGAGCGTGATCAAGTTCCTGTGCGTCCCGCCCCAGGGTGCGCGGCGTTGCATCAGTACCTTCCACACGTCCTCGTCGTCTAGCTCCGCGAGTGGCGCGAAGACCCGGCATCCGGAAATCGACCCATGAGCGTTCATGTTCGTCCCTGAGACCTGTCTCTTCGCCATGTTGCGACGACGCTGTTCGGACTCGCTCTTGCGCGTGCCCACCAGCAGCACCGCGCGCCCGTGCCGTTTGACAAGCCCCTCCAGCAAACTGCCCGTTGGTAGGATCTTCATCCGATCCGTGCACCATCGAAAGTTACGTGTCGGTGGGATGTAGCCCCGCCCGATCACGTTCACCCAGAACGTCTGATCGATGTTCGGGCGCGTGACTCGGGTTTTGATGGGCAGTCCGGCTTCCGCCGCAGACATGGCAATCCGATCCATGGATGCGCGGAGATGCCGTATGACCAGTGGCGATTCAACCAGCGTATCGTTGCCTACGACGTGCACCTGTCGATGGCGATGCGCTTCCGGCAGGGCCGCAAGCACCTCCCATGTCACCTGCAACAACAGGGTCGAGTCTTTTCCGCCAGAGTACGCGATCACCCAAGGATGCGAGTGCTTCCTTCCGTATTCACAAGCCACGACTTCGCGACACTTCCCGAGCTTCTCCGCCGTATTCACGATGCCTACTCCCTCATCCCCCGATTGTCCCTTCGACAGGGTCGTTGCCGCCAACTCGGACGCATTCCCATTCGACCGACAGAGATCTCAGCTCGTCGACAGCTCCCTCAATGAGACATGCCGCTTGTTCCACTTCGGCCGACGACGTGAATCGGCCCAAGCTCAGCCGCACCGACGTATTGGCTTCATCTACCGATAGTCCCAGTCCCAACAGCACATGCGACGGCTCGATATGTGTCGATGTGCAGGCAGACCCGGACGACATCGCCACCTCGTCCCGGACCGCCATCATCAGAGATTCGTTGTCAACGCACTCGAAACGGACGTTGACGATGCCGGCTGCACGTGGCCCGCCGCCGTTTATGCGCATTCTGGATACGCCCGCCAGCCTCTGCAGTAGCAGCTCCTCCAATTCCAGCGCCCTCTGCACGTCCGCGTTCCTGCGTTCCGTCAAGAGCGCTGCAGCCTTCCCCATGCCGACGATTTGGTGTGTCGGCAACGTGCCCGCTCGCAGACCCATTTCCTGGTCACCGCCGTGAATCTGCGGGCCAATACCCGGATGCGATCGGCCTCGAATGTACAACGCTCCGACGCCCTTTGGACCGTACATCTTATGCCCGCTCAGCGACATGAAGTCCGCATTCGCCTTGGACACGTCCACCGGTAGCCGGGCTACGCTTTGCGCCGCGTCTACATGGAACGGTATGCCCCTCTCGCCGACGATGTCCCCAATCGCTTCGACGTCCGTGATCGTCCCTGTCTCGTTGTTCACCTGCATGACCGACACCAGAATCGTATCCGCCCGCAACGCTTCTTTCACGGATCGGGCTCTCACCAGCCCTTCCGAATCCGGGCGTAGCAGCGTAATCTCGTACCCCTCGCGAGCAAGGTATCGACACGTGTCGAGGACCGCGCTGTGCTCTAGGCACGTTGTCACGATGTGCCGCCCCTGTCCGACGCGAGCGTCCGCGACGCCTTTAATCGCCAGATTGATCGACTCGGTGGCACCGGATGTCCACAACACCTCGTCCGGACTTGCCTTGATCAGGGCGGCTACCTGCTGACGGGCGTCCTCTACCGCCGCACCCGCTTTCTGGCCCGGCGGATGAGTGGTCGAAGACGGGTTAGCGAAGACTCCGTCCGGCCCCATGTACCGAACCATCGCCTCCACGACTGCCGGATCCACCGGCGTCGTTGCGGCATAGTCCAGGTAGATCGTATCCGCCATCCACACCAGCCGGTGGAACACCCCGTTGATCTTACCCGATCAGGTCTCCCTCCGCACCGGACACTCCGCCCCTTCAGGGGTCCACGCCCATTCGTTTTCGATGTGCCCACGGCTTCGAATGCCGCTCACCAGACCATCAACGAGGATGTTCAACCCCGGTGAGCTGTCAACCATCCACCTTGACGCCAAACCGGCCAATCTGCTGGCCGGCGGGACGATTGTTCAAGGCCGGGCTGTCGTAGTGGGCACCTGGTTTCGCCCGCCGAGTCGCCGCAATGGGCTTTGACATCTACTCGCGGCGCAATAAAGAACGCCCTACGCCACCACTGCCCCGCCATGGTCGGCGGGCGATGCCCCGAGGCCACGATCACAGACCTTCCCGAAATTGATCGACCTCTCGCGGGATGTGCCTCGCTACTTCCAGCTGGTCGCGCTTGCACGGAGCTCAAACTCGCGCCGGTTCGCTAGGTCACGCATTCGTGATCGCAAGCAACTCATCACGGAATCTTGTGCGGAAACTAGACGAATATACGCGTTGAAGCAGCAATCCATAGTTCCCAGGCCAGAACTTCCAGCGTTTCTGCAGCCTTACCAACAGGCCTTTACCATCCGCCAACCTCACGAACTCCTTTCTCGCACTTCCCCCGGACTTCTTGACGTATTCCATTCTGCGCTTCGCCCACCCCCCGATCTCCTTCAACTGCCGTCTGAACTCTGCCCCCCCATCCGAGAACTCCTGGTTGATTCTGTGTTTCGCCTCCTGTATCTCCGCCACAAGTCCACGATCCGATCGAAAGTGCCCGACATCTCGCGTCACGTTGGTCAATCCGAGGGAGTACAAATGTAACCACGCATATTTAATCAAGGCCGCCACGAAGAAGCGATGCGCTTCCCTGGATAAATGCCTCTCAATATCCTCCTTCTGTCTGCTTCCTAGCTCTGTTAGCCCCACATTAACTTCCGCGAAATCCACAAAGTCCGATTCCCCAATTAGCACGTTCTCCAGTTCATGAGCACCTAGAAAAATAATCCCCTCGCATTTCGATAGCTCGAACACCAAGTCCGGGCAACTTATCAGGCGAGCCACTTCGCCGAATTCGGCGGCGACCTCACCGTCGACCAACCCAAAAATTCTGGAGTTTTTAACACGTTCAGATTTCACCCGATCAAGTACTGCTCCTGT
>VXPO01000144.1 GCA_009839505.1 Gammaproteobacteria bacterium | reverse complement strand
GCTCATCAATCAGACCACGGTCGTGGGCGACGTGGGCAAACCGATGGCCACGTGGGCACCGTCGATGGAGACCAATGTCCACGCCCTGCGGTTGACGGCCTTCGATCCCGAGGATCCGAAACGGCAATGGCGGGAGCCCGGGGATACCGAGGAAGACGTCAAGAGCCTCAAGCTCGAGGTCGATCTCAATGCCTTCACCTTGTCGCTGATCGGCGCGAACATGACCAACCACAGCCACTTCTACCGCAATGCGCTGTGGGAGTGCGTGCCCGACGGCGGGTGTCCCGGCTTGACCGTCGGCGGACTGACCCCCAACGGCTACGCCTACTGGCACTCCTCCGAGGGACCGTCGGAACGCAAGATCGAGACGTTCGAGGTCCGAGCCATATCCAACGTCGAGGAAGGCGATCGCCTCGAGTGGATCGCCGGCGCCTGGTACGAGAACGCCAACCACCGCCGTGCAGGTCGGTCGTGGTGGGACACCAACGATGTCGAGTACATCCGGTCGCTGAGCGGCGGCTGGGGCAGTTTCATTCCGCGGTGCGATGCATTCACCGTCGAGGAGGTTGCCGGCGGCACGGTCATCGCGAACCGCTATCAGTACAACAACCAGGATGAACTTGCCGCGTATACGGAACTCGGGCTAAACCTCACCGATCAGGTCAAGGTGTCGTTCGGGTATCGCCATTCCAAGCTGCGCACCAACTTCTACCGGGGCATAAGGGACGACCGCTGCTACGATGCGGGCAATCCCAACCACCAACCGGAGACCGGCACGACGTCCGATTGGGCGAATGTCGGTACCTACCGGCTGAACGTGGACTACCACTACACGGACGACGTCATGTTGTTCGCTTTCGTCGCCACGGGGTATCGACCGGGCGGCACGAACAACATCCAGGCCTGCCCGAGGGGCCAGACCACCTGCGACAACACCGTACGAAACGAGACACGGTACCGGATTCCCTACGACTCGGACTCGGTGCGCAACTTCGAGGCAGGGATCCGGAGCACCTGGATGGATGGCCGCCTGCTGCTGAACGGCAGCCTGTACCGAGTCGACTGGACCGACATGCAATCACCGGTGTTCCAATCCGCCCAGAGACTTGATCTCTACCGCATTCGCGGGCGGGTGATCGTCAATATCGGCGAGTCGCGGATCGACGGATTCGAGGGGATGGCCATCTACGCGGTCAACGACGAACTGAACCTGCAGCTCAACGTGGGCTACAAGATCGCCGAGATCCTCGCGGACCAGCGTGAGGACTACGTCGGCCTGCCGCTTCCCGGCTCGAGCAGCGGCACGGGCGCACAGATCTCCCTCTTGGCGGACTGGAGCCGGGTCATGCCGATCGGCGAGGTCAGGGTGAATGCCACGGCCAGGTACGCACCGCGACGATACGGGCACTTCTACGTCGAAAACCCCGTACCGTCCTACATGACGGCGGACCTGTCCGTCGGCGTGCGGCGCGATGCCCTCGAGCTTTGGATGAACATCGACAACCTGTTCGACGAGCGGGCGATCACGTTCCAGCACCCGGGTTACCCAGGTTGGCCATACCGTCCTGGCATCGACTGGCGCGAGCAGTACAGCGTGTTCACGATGATCCGTCCCCGGTCCATCGGCGTCGGTGTTTCCTACGACCTAGGTCAGTAGACGCATTCGCGGGCCGGTCGGGAAACCGTCGGCCCGCGAACCGCTTCCCGCACCCCAGACTCCTACACCTCGGCCGGATCGATCCCCGGTTCGAGGCGAGGCGGCCGGTAGTCCGGGTTCGGCTCGGGGATCAGCGCTTCGATCTCCTGCTGCCAGGCCGAGAGCAGCCCGTGCAGTTCTTGAACGATACCCGCATGCGTGGCTGCTAGGTCCGTCGTCTCGCCCTCGTCGTCGCGGAGGTTGAAGAGTTCCAGCCGGTCGTCCTCGAAGTGCTGGATCAGCTTCCAGTCGCCCCGTCGTACCGCACCGGCGGGTCGTCCGCCCTGGTTGGCGTAGTGCGGGTAGTGCCAGAAGATGGCGTCCCGGGCAAGCGTGGACTCTCCTTGGAACAGGGGCAACAGGCTGACGCCGTCGCGGTGCTGGTCCGGTCGCGGCAGGCAACAAGCGGCCTCGAGGAAGGTCGGATACAGATCCGTGCTGGTCACCGGAACCCGGCAAACGCTCCCCGGTTCAATCATGCCGGGCAGGCGTGCCATCTGGCACACGCGGGTGCCGCCTTCGTACATCCAGCCTTTGCCCTCGGCGAGCGGCGCGTTGCTGGTGGGAACGCCTTCGCGGCGGTTCGAAGTCGCGAGTCCGCCGTTGTCCGAGGTGAACAATACTAGCGTGTTGTCGTCGAGGCCTTGCTCGGATAGGCAGACGAGCACCCGGCCAATGTTCGCGTCGAGATTCTCGACCATGGCGGCATAGGCTGCGTCGCTTTGCCGGATGCGCCTCAACACCCGTTCGCCGTGCAAGTGCTCGCAACCGAACGGTTCGCCTTCGACGATGACATCCTGCTTGTCGAGGCCCATGTCGGCGGCCCGTTGGCGGTACTTGTCGACGAGCCCCGGCGGCGGCTGGATCGGGATGTGCACCGCGTAGTGCGCGAGGTTCAGGAAGAACGGTCGGTTCGAGTCCCGGGCTTCGATCAGTCGGATTGCTTCGTCTGTCAGGCGGTCAGTCAGGTACTCGCCCTCTTCGCCGTCGGGTAGGTTCGCCATGCCGTAGGGACTGAAATAGCCGTTCTGGGGCATCCCCCAGCCGAGACCGGCGATGTTCACGTCAAAGCCGTGCCGCTCCGGGGTGGTTCGGGCGCCACCGAGGTGCCACTTACCCACGTGCCAGGTCTGGTAGCCGCCGTCTCCCAGCGCGCGGGCAATGCTGTACTCGCCGATCGGCAGACCGTGGAAGTACGGGACATCCTGCAACCGACCGATGGCGTGACCGGGGATGTATTGGGTCACACCCACCCGCGCCGGGTACTTGCCGCTCATGATGCTGGCCCGGGTGGGCGAACACACAGGACACGACGAGTACGCGTCCGTGAAGAGCATCCCCTCTCCTGCCAGGCGATCGAGATTCGGCGTGTCGTAGAAGGCGCTGCCGTAGCAGGCGAGATCCGTCCAACCGAGGTCGTCGATCAGGATCAGCAGGATGTTCGTTGGCATCAGTCGACCTCGCCAGCGAAGTACCGCTCCGCCAGTTCGAACGCGTCTATACCGACCTCGATGCCGATCAGGCGTCCCGCGATGTCGTCAGCCGGCGGGTGGATGCCGCCCCAGATGCGCGACAGGCTGCATTGGTCCGAGGCGTCGCGATAGGTCGCCCACTGCAGCGTCATGTCCACCGACGGACCGTCCTCGAACACCAGGAACTCGTTGGCCTCGATCTCGAAGTCGCTCATGCCGCCCGGAAAGAACTCGTCCTCGGTCAACGCGGTGAGAACCTCGGCCGCTGCCCGGGAATAGGTGGAGTGTCCCGATACGTAGCCGGCGAAGGGCGGCGTCACGAACGTGGGGCGCTGGTAGGGCCACCAGTTCTCGGCGAGCATCCAGTCGACCCCCGCGACGTCGACGTCGGGGTCGTCGATCGCATCCGGCCCCAGCCATGCCAAGAACTTGATCTTGCCGACGTGCTCTCCGTCGTCGCCGGCCAACGCGTCGCCCGCGTCCACGAGCTCGATGTAGCCGGGACGCAGCGGGATTCCGTCGACATGGTAGGACTCGCCGTCCGGGTCGCTGCTCTGTCCCCGGTCCGCCATGGCACGCAATGACGAGATGGGCCTGATGTAGTCGTAGTAGCCCTTGATGCCCCAGGCCGTGATGGCGGCGTCGTGCATGGCGCCGCCGAGCATGAAGTACGCCTTCACGTCGTATTCGAGCAGATCGAGGGCATCTTCGCCCCGGAACCGCTCCAGCATGAGCGGGTGGTCGTTGACCTCGTTCAGGATCACGAACCAGTGGCCCGGCGGCGTCTCGGAGTCGGGCCCGTCGGCCCAGAACTCGGCGAGTACCCGGGCGTAGTCGCCCCTCGGCACGACCTGCGGCTCGTAGGGTTCACCCGTTGCCGGATTGACGGTGTGGCCGGCACCGGCGTCGCCGCCTGCCACGAGCCGGTAGAAATCCGGATGGCCATCGAAGTCGCGCGGATAGGCGGTGACGTTGCCGACGCTCGCCGGGGAGATGTCCATCGTCACGCCGTCGGTCGGGTCGAGGTGGGACGACCAGACGGCAACCAGGGAATGGGACCACTTGTACTGGTCGGCGCCAACGCCATCGATCAGGGGCGGGGGCCCGGGGTCGTGGTACACCCAGTAGTCGTAGCCGTCCCGAGAACGGATCGTCAGATCTTCGTCCTTGAGCGCGAAAGGCACCACCGAGCCCCACTCGGGGCTTAGGAATTCCGGTTCCGAGTCACTCGGATTCCCCGCCTGGTCGACGAATTCCTCGAGGGCAAGGGGCTGCCAACGGTTCAGGTCAGTGATGTCCGGATTGCCGGGGAGTTCCGGCTCGAGGGCCGCGTTGACGGGTTCGTAGGCGATGTTGGCGTAGTCGTTCGCCTCGTTCGCCCCATCGACAAGGCCGAAGTCGATATAGCACTGGCCGATGTGGTTGCCGAGAGCCGCGGCACCGAGTTCGACGTCCGTCTCGGCGTAGTCGATGTCGTAGCCGAGGTAGCCCATTAGGGCATTGGCATCGCGGATTATCCCGCTGGCCCCCGGCGAAGCGTCGAAGCGATGTCGGATGAGGCGGTAGACCGCGTGGCTGAGGGCGATTTGGCGTGCCTCGTCGGCATCGTCCGGGCTGGGGAGTCCGTCGAGTTCGCAGTGCAGGCCGGCTCGCGTCCGCCCGAGCAGCCACGGGCTTGCGGGGTTCGTAGACGGGTTGACCCCGCCCACGTCGTACGCAGCCCAAGCGTCGTACATGGCCGCCGAGACATGGAACAGGTTGCGGGCATGCACGGTCGGCCGGGCGTAGTCGTTGCGGATCGCCTGCAGGAGAACCTCGATCCAGCGCCTGGGGACTGAGACATCCTCGCCCGGTGCCACACCGGGCAGGTAGTGTGCAGTGATGGCAACGGTCATGTCCGGCATCGTGAACGTCGTGTTGGCCGAAGACGGGTCCGCGAAGGCGCCCCCGCCGTTCGTGGACCAGTGCGAGAAGTGATAGCCGTCGGCGGCTTGGGCCGCTTGCACCGGAACGACGTCCCCCTCGTTGTAGACGCCGTCGCCACCGCCTTGCAGCACCACCAGACGCAGGTTCGTCGCGGGCTGGCGAATCGTGAGCAGCTGGTTTGCCGAAACGTCCACCATCGTCGACGTCGTGCCATCCGGCCAACGTACGTCGATATCGGCTTCGGTGGCTTCCGCAAGCCCGAAGTGGACCTCGAAAGGACCGTGGGAAACGTAGTTGTTGCGCCCGCCGAGGTCGCGAATCTGGGAACCGCTGGCAGTGGTGACGGTGATCCGCGAGCCCACGCCCAGGTGATTCGGGGCAGCCCCTTCGAGCCGGATTGCGAGGTAGTGGTTGTCGTTCGTCGTCTCGTTTCGATACAGCACGACATTGGTCGGGGCGTTGTTCGAGATCAAGACGTCGATGTCGCCGTCGCGGTCGAAATCGAAACAGGCGACCCCGCGTCCCTGGGAGTCGTCGGTGAGACCGACCTGGCCGGCGATTTCCCGAAACACCATGTTGGACCCGGTGTTGTAGAAGAATCGGACGGGGCGGCGCCGGTAGTCTTTGCCGTCGACCAGATACCAGCCGTTGACGTGCAGAATGTCCAGATTGCCGTCGTTCTCGAAGTCCGCCGCGCAGGCCCCCCACCCCCAAGCGCCATCCTGCACGCCGGCAGTCAGTGTGGCGTCCGCGAACTCGCCGTCGTCGTTTCGATAGAGGAAGTTGCCGAGGTAGTCGCCGTCCAACAGGTCGAGGTCGTAGATCGAGGTGACGAACCAGTCCATGTCGCCGTCGTTGTCGTAGTCACCGACCGCCGCGCCCATCCCGGCCTGGTCCTGGATGACCCGCCGCTCCGTGGCATCGGTGAACGTGCCGTCGTCGTTGTTGTGGAACACCTTGCTCTCGTGGAAATCGGCCGCCATGAGCAGATCGCCGTCTCCGTCACCATCGACGTCGCTGAAGTTCGGGGTGAAAGACCAGTCGGTTTCGCGCCCCACCAAGCCGGCCGCTATTCCCGTTTCGATGCTGGTGTCGGCGAACGAGCCGTCGCCGTTGTTGCGCCATACCGTCTGCGTACTCCTGCCGGGTTCGTAGGGATTGCCCCAATGGCTGAGGAACAGATCTACCCAGCCGTCCCGGTCGTAGTCGAAGAACGTCGCCGAGACGGTGTTCCGTGCGCTCAAACGGATGCCGGAATCGTCGGTCACATCAACGAATTCGCCGGATTCGTCAAGGCGGTTCTCGAACACATGGTGGGGGTCGCCCACGACTGCACCCACGAACAGGTCGAGGTCGCCGTCGCCGTCGATGTCCCCGAACGCCGGACCGCTGCCCCAATGCACGAGGTCCAACCCCAGTTCGGTACCGATCTCTTCGAACGTGCCATCGCCTCGATTGCGGTAGAAGTGGTTCGGCATGGTGTTGCCGCCGACCACGTAGAAGTCCACGTCGCCATCGGCATCGACGTCGGCGGCCGCGAAACCCCCGCCAAACAGTTCGGGATCTATTTCGAGGACGGATGCGCCGGCGGGGTCGCTCCCAAATGAGCGGGAGAACGACGAAGCCGCGTCCAGCTCGAAGGTCAATGGGGATGCCACGGGTTCGGGTGGCGGGACGACCGGACCCACGGGCTCCACGGGCGGCGAGCCCGATCCGCCGCCCCCGCCGCAGCCAGGGGCGAGCAACAGCAGCCACGCGAACCGGTAGAGCTTCTTCATACGGTGACCGGCACGCTTAAGGCGTCCGGCCCGCGCCGGCGCCTCCCGATGAGACGGCTAACAAAAATCTATCCCACGAGCGGCGTGAGTTCGCCGCCGAGAGTAGATGAAGTCCGCAACGGGAGCCAGCAACATTGCCTGGACACGCCGGACACATGCCTCCGTTGCCACAGAAGCGGAGTGCTACGATGCGCCGCAATGACGACCCACCGCATCAGCTACCACGTGCTCAGGGACCATATGGGCGGCGAGCCCCTGCAGCGCGACGTGACTGTCTGCGCGACGCCCGACGAGTTGGAAGCGCTCGGTCGAGACGGGTTTCTCGTCCGCGAGGCCGCCATCAACGGCGATTGGCTCGAGTCGATGCGGGGAGCCCTAGATCGCCTGACGGAGAAGGAATGGCCAGCGCAGCGGCCACCGCCTGACGCCCGGCCAGACGACCTTCCCACGCGTTCCTGGGGCATCATCCTGCGCCACCTGCTCGACAAGGATGCCGCGTTCCACGACCTGCTCGCCTGGCCGCCGGCGTTGTCGGTCGCGCGTGCCATGATGGGGCCGCTGGTGCGACTTCGAGGCTTGTCGGCCCGCGTATCCTTCCCCGGTGCGGAATCCCAGGACACGCCTTGGCATCAACACCTGCGGGTGATTCCGAACCCGCTGCCGCCCTGGTTTTCGCGACCGCACGCCATCGACTGCCTGATCTATCTCGACGAATTGAACGATGACACCGGCACCCTTGCCGTGGTGCCGGGTTCGCACCACTGGCTGGACCGCGAGCCGCCGCCGCTGCGCTACGAGCCGGTGCCCGACGAGCAGACGCTGCGGCTACCGGCCGGCAGCATGGTGATCATCCACTCGAACCTGTGGCATCGGGCCCTGTCACCGCGCGCGAGGAAGCGTCGCATGCTCATCTTGGCCTACACGCCGTGCTGGCTGCGCGAGTCGCCCCACGGCGGCCCGGCACCGGACGACGGCCTGACCCGCGAACTGATCGAAGATGGCGACGACGAGATCCGGGAGTTGCTAGGACTCGAGGGGCATTCGTAGACCGCACTTTTCGGTTCACGAGATCACACCGACATCGCCTTGACGGCAGCCTCGATTTCTTGGCGAACCATCTGCCAATCGATGTCCCGGATCATGTGCGGCATCGGTTCCGCCTCGGCGTCTTCGAACCACACCAGGCTCTTCTGCAGGTGGTAGGCGTTGTGGTCGATGTTCGTGAAACGCTGCTCGACGAGCGACAGGATCTCCGACAGATTCATGCCGCCTTTCAGCAGGCAATAGAGATCGATGAAGTCCTTGCGACTACCTCGACCACCGATGGCAACGACCTTCATCGCCGCGATGTCCCGTGGATCCGCCAGGGAGAGCCCGCGGTATTCGCTCCCCGGAAACAACAACGGTGCCTCTGCCTTGAGAAAGCCGATGCTCAAGCCCGCCAGCAGCACATGCAAGGTGTCGCCGGTCCGGCTCAGTACGCGCACCTCGCCAACGTGCGCAGCGCGGGCTAGCAGGCTCCCCACATCGAAGGGTCCCGTCCGGAAGAAATCCAAGTCCTCGGAGTAGCGGTGGCCGATCTGCAAGGCAAGGGCCGTACCGCCTGCGAGCGTCCAGCCGTCCGTGATGCCCGCCGCAGCCAGCTGCCGGACCGTTGACCAACCCGCCTTACTGAGTACTCGGGGATGCACGGAGCACTACATTCCAATACCGACGTGTCCGGGCATCCATGCCGTGTCGATTGATCGCTTCGCGGATCGCGCCATCGCCAAAGAACGCCCTGGCGGCACGCACCTGGTCCGCGTTGCCTAATGCCAAGACGCGAGACAGCACCCACGCGGGGTGGGACGCGAGATCATCGGCCACGAGGCGCTTGTCCCAGAAAAGGGGCTCAAGCGTGTTGACGAGCGACTCAGCGCTAGGTTTCCCGTCCGGCGGCGATTCGCCGGCAACCAAGCGGACCTCCAGTTGGGCACCCAGCGCCATGGCAATGCGCCGCAACGTGGCCACCTCGAAACGGTCCCAGCCGGTTTCGTAGCGATGCAG
Organism: Gammaproteobacteria bacterium; assembly: GCA_009839505.1. Taxonomy (GTDB): domain Bacteria; phylum Pseudomonadota; class Gammaproteobacteria; order Pseudomonadales; family Azotimanducaceae; genus VXYL01. Next base: position 988 of record VXPO01000144.1, on the reverse strand, counting down.
TGCCGACGCGCTCGTACCGGCTTCGCCAGCCAGTTGCTGCAGCGTCATGCCACGGCGCTTTCGCAGTTGTCTGATTTGCAGCCCGATCACGGCGATATTTTATCATGAGTGATAAAACCGGGACGATTTCGTGCTTACAGCGAATGCAACGGGGCGAGGCAAGTCTGTACCCTGCGCTTGTTTGATCCGGGGACACGAGAATGAGGCAGCACTCTCGACCGCACCCGCAGGGCGCGCCGGGGCGGGACAAGCCCGTACCACCGTGACTCGACTGCCCGACCCCGACGAGGAGCCAACATGAACATTACCGACATTCGTACCGTTGTAGCCCGTGTGCCGGTCGAGAAGCCCACTGCCATCGCCACGCGCCAACTCGCGGCTCGGGAGTACATCCTCGTCTGGATCGACACCGACGCGGGCCAGACGGGCATCGGGTACACCTACGCCGGGACGGTCGCCGGCCGGGCAACCGTCGAGTTCGTGCTGGACGCGTTCCGACCCCTGCTGCTCGGCCAGGATCCGCGACTCATTGATGGCCATTGGGCCGCGATGTACCAGGAAGTGCTGTTGGCCGGGCGGCGGGGGGCCGCGCTGCGCGCCATATCCGCAGTCGATACCGCGCTCTGGGATCTCTTAGGCAAGATCGCTGGACTGCCGCTCTATCAGCTTCTCGGCGGCTGGACCGACTCGGTACCGGCATATGCCTCTGGGGGCTACTACCGTCCCGGCGACCCGCTCGACAACGTCCGGGACGAAATCCTGTCCTATAAGCCGCTCGGTTTCACCGATTTCAAGATCAAGGTGGGCGGCGCCGACTTCGAGGTCGACGTGGAGCGGGTACGCACCGCACGGCAGACCATTGGCCCGACGGGCCGCTTGGCGCTGGATGCCAACAACGCCTGGCGTTGGCCACATGATGCGATTCGCTTCGCGCGGGCGGTCGAGGACTGCGACATCTGGTGGTTGGAGGAACCGCTGTCGCCCGATG
>VXPO01000084.1 GCA_009839505.1 Gammaproteobacteria bacterium | reverse complement strand
CGTGCCGCACGAGGATGTGGCGCACCCGGTTCTGCCGGAAGATCGCGTCGTAGATGGGGAGCACGGCGCCGCCCGGATAGCCGAACACGACCTCGACGCCGAGGTCGGCGAGCGCGCGCACAATGATTTCTGCACCGGTGAGTTGCATGGTGATCTTCGGGCCAGACTGGCGGGGTCCCCATTGTAGGGTCGGGATTCGGAAAGCACACGCGATGGTGGGGAACGCTCACCATCGGGAACGCACGTTGAGGGCGGTCGGTTAGAACCCTGCGGGAATTGCTCGTGAGGTTTGGGTCTGCCGTCCTGCGACAGGATCGAGTGCTCGCATCCGAAGGACGGGCGGGTTTGAACCGAGGCCGCGGCGGCGAAGTATAGGGCCGGGCGGTGATTCAGTGGAAGGGGGCCACGGATGCGTAAACTGCCCCGTATTTCGCGTGCGACGAACCGGGCGGGAGTTGCCGATGCGGAAACGGCAAGGCCGCGCCGTGTTCAGGGTGATCGCCCATGTAATCGCGATCGCGTTGCTCTATCTCGTGGCCTCGTTCGCGCTGTTTCTGGGTCTCCAGGTCCAGCCGCTTTACGGCAACATCGGTCTCGGGGTCACAGCCGCGCTGGCGGCAGCCTACGTCTACGTCGGCTTCATCCGATGAAATGGACGTTTGCGCCCGGACGGTTCGTGCGCGCGGGACTGGACACTGATCTACACCGGATGGCGCGAGCCCCGGATCGCGAGGGTCGTCAGGCGACCGCCCCGAGACCGTTCTTTGCGACCAGCGTCAGGAGCTTCAACGATGCGCCACGCGGCCGCTTCTCCCCCCGCTCCCACTGGCTCACCAGGCCCGTCGTCACGTTGAGGTAGCGGGCGAACACCGCCTGGCTCGCGTTCTCGCGGAGCCGGATCTCGCGAATTTCTTCCGGCGCCAGGTCCTCAACCGGGGTCAGGCACATCCGGTCGAACTCTTTCATCGTCCGTTTAGGCATCACGCCGGTCTCGTCTAGGCCGAGCGCCGCCTCATGCACCGCCGCCAGCGCTTCACTCTTGTACCGCTTGGTCATCGCATCGCACCTCGATCAGCGCCCCAGCCGTCAGCGCCGCCGCGAGGCCCGACCGGTCCAGCGCAAGATACGTGTCGGCCAGCAGCCGAAACGCCTCCAATTCGTCCCGTCGCAGGTTCTCCCGTGCACTCTTGGCAAATCCGTACACAAAGAACGCGCGGTTCCCTCTGCGAAACACCACAATCGTGCGGAACCCGCCGGACCGGCCCTGGCCGCGCCGGGCAATGCGTTGCTTGACGACGCCACCGCCCAAGTCGGCGTCGACCAATCCTCTCGTGGCGCGCGCCGCCGCGTCGCACAGTGCTTCGTCGGATATCCCTTCGCGGCTGGCGAAGCGCGCGAAGGGCTTGGTCTTGAACGTGCGCAATCCGCGCTTCTCGTCCGTCTACCATCATGCCGAGTTATATAGCACCTAGTGCTATGCCAATCGAGCCACCGTGTGCATCGGTCGCGTCTCGGTCCGTCGCTTGCTGCTCCTTTCAGCCGTGCCACGTCCGACGTCAGACGGGAATGCCGCCGATGGGGGGCGCTCGGCCGGAAGCGGCAAGCGTGTCGAGATGGGGCTTGGTTCTTGGCCTGCCGTCCGCCTCGAGGAGGCGAAGGCGACTGCGGCAAAAATCATCGAATGGCCCGGCACGGCCAGAATCCGGTGCGGGCACGCGGGGAGATACCGACGGTCGCGGAAGCCGTCGAGGAGTTCTTCAAGGAGTTCGGCCCTAGCTGGGTGGGTCGCAGCACGGAGCACGCGTATTGGGGGAGCCTCGCGAAGTACTTATTGCCCCGGCCCGGCGCGCGGCGCGTGGATCAAGTGCGGCGGTCTGACCTAGCCGCGGCGGTGAAACTGCCTGGAATGCGTCGGCGACGGCGAAGATCTGGAGGCGGCGAACTGGCGCAAGAGCGCGCTGTTCGCCCGGTTCCTCGGGTTCGATGCCGGCCTCTTTAGGACCGAGGGGTTGTTGCACTGACGCGGGGGGCGGGTCGGCGGAGACGCGGCGGCCGGGGCGTTGTCAGGGCGATGCGCGGTCGTTCGCCCAGGGGTCGATGACCGCGATCCCGCAGTGCTGAAAGTCGATGCCGTTGCGGGTGGCGACCGCCGCGTCTCTCGCGCGGGCGACGGCGGCGATCTGGCAGTCCGCCTCTAGGATCGGGCGGCCAACGGAGCGGCTATCGCCGCATAGGCCCTGGCGGCGTCGCTGTCGAACGGCAGCACACGCCCCGCGAAATCCTCCCGCACGACGGCGTCGACTTCGGCGGCGAGGCGGTCGCGGCGCTGGCCGGACGGCAGGATCGCCGCGCTTGCACGGAGCTCCGCCTCGCTGACGGCGGTCAGGTAGAGATCGCCCGAGTCCTGTCGCGAGAACCACGCCATTACCGCAGGCTCGGGTGTCGGCCGCATCAGCTCGGAGATCACATTCGTGTCTACGACCACCATGGCGGGCGTGCTCAGCCGAACTCGGGCGGCGGGCGCATGGGGCCGCGCTCGGGAAGTTCGAGCTCGACGCCGCCGAGCGCGGCAAAGCGCGCGTGGATGGGGCGGCCGAGGTCCTTCGGGGGCGGCGCCTCGCCGACGGTGCGGCGCAGGATGTCGCGGGCTTCCTCTTCCATGGAACGGCCGTTCTCGGCGGCGCGCACGCGAAGCCTGCGTTTCAGCCCGTCATCGAGGTTGCGGATGGTGATGCTCGCCATGGACGACGTCCTCCGTATGGGCACTATGTGCGCAATTAAGCAACGATTGCGATGCGGTCAACTTGGGGATGTCGGCAGGGAGTCGCGTCGGCCATGCGGCTTCCCTGAGACGCGTGGGGTCGCGCTGCGCTCCTCCGGTCGCCAACTGGCGGTAGGTATCGCGACGCCGCGGTCCCACCGGCCGATGTTGGGTGGCGCCGCAACCGCCAATCCGTCAGGGGTGCAGTTTTGGGTTGCCAGGCATGGGAGAATTACGGTTGCCAGCTACACACTGTCCTCCAGCGGGTGCGTAACCCGCCCAGCAACGGTCGTTCCAGCCGGTAGCAATCGGAGCGGATGATTGAGGCGTCGTCGTCTGAAGAACCTCTCCGAGAGAAGGGCCGCCTTGGGCGGTTCAGCGACCATACGGGCCGCAACGCGAGTGAACGCCGAGCAGGCCCCGAAACTGCAAGCGCGGCAGCTGACCCGCCATTCTCACGGGGAAGGCCGCCATTGACCGGGAAGCGAGTGACGCATGCACCGGTCGGTTCCGCCTAGGTAGTGGCGGCAGCACGCATGGAAGAGGGGGACGGGAGCAACACGGGAAGTCCCGTCGGTGGCGTGGCACGCGGCAACCGGAACCCCACGAGGGGCCGGCCGGGCCGGCAGGGCGGCGGAGGGGCTGGTAGTACCGCGGAAGCCGGGCAACGGCGGTGCAGGGAAGAAGCCCTGGTTCGAGAGTGATGCGGGAGGCGACACCTGGAAGAAGCCATGGCGCGACGTGTCGGCCGCGCATGCGAAGCACCGGTTCGCAGGACGCACGATGAATCCATTGCGGTTGGGTCAGGTCACGCGGGTAAGGGAGATCTTGGATGGAGTGCGCTCAAACCGAATGATCGGCTTCGCGGGAAGAGGTCGAGCGGAACCACAGTGCATTCCGTGAGCGACTGCCGGATCTTCTCAGGCCGCTTTGAGATGAACGTGGGGCCGATCCGTGTCGAAGGCGTGCATGGGCTCCTTGGTGTGCGCTCAGTCATCTCGTGTCGCGCCGAACGCGCCGACGATCACCTGTTCCCGGTAGTCCTCGGTGGGAGAGACGACATAGACCCCGCCCACCTCCTCGTGGTTGGGTCCGAAGAAGGCGCCGGAGACGTGGTGCCTGAGGAATAACTCGGTATTGGGGTTGCCCATGCCGTCGGGCACCGGCAGCACCGTGATCGGGCCGTCATAGAACTCCCCATTGTGTACCGGTACACCTGTGAACGACAGGTCGTCATATGAAGCTTGGGTCCCGTCGACTCGTCGCAGGTCCTTGATCTCGATGTCGACGGCGGCAAATTCGGGAAGGTGCTCGTAGGGCGAGAAATCGACAGTCAGGGTTGCCTCACCTACGATCGGCCATGCCGTGTTCGGCCGCACGTCGACTCCGACCGACGCCCCTTTCCACGTCGCGCTTCCGCTGGTGGGATTCGTGCCGGTAACGGTGCCGATCATGTATGTGAGGGCGCCAGCGGCGGCGTCTCCGAGGGAGGAGTCGAAGCTCCCGGTCATGCGCGCCTCGAAATAGCCGTGGTGGAGCCACCCTCCTAGCTTCGTGAACTGTGCGTCCGCATCGGAGACGGATGCGCCGGAGGACGTCATCCCGACGGGCACGCCGTGAAAACTTCCGCCCTCGAAGAGCTCGTAGTCGTCGGGGAGCTCACCTCTGAGAACCGACCTGTCGAGCTCCACGACAAGCTCATCGAGCGCGCTGCCGCGATCGACCGGCGAGTACGTCGCAAATTGGGCGATCTTCGCGCCTGCATCGAACAGGCCGACGACGTGGCTCCTGTCGTACGCGTCGCCGGTGCCGCCCGCACCGTCACCGGTTTCGGGACTGGGGCTGCCGTTTCCCCCGCTGCACGCGGCCAACGCCAGCGCCAGCACTGCGGCGGCCAAACAAGGACGATTAGGGCCGTACGTGGTCATGACACGTTCCTCCCGCTCAGCCTGATCGCGCGTTCCGAGTATGCCACGATGATGATGTCGAATTCCTCGTGAGGCGGGGGGTGTCGGTCATGGCGAGGGTTGTTGCGTATTGCGCTCGGTACGCCAGTGATCCACCGCTTGACGCGAGATATCGCTTCCTACGAAGGTGCTAGCTGCCGGCTCCGGCGTAAGCAGTCTGCCCCTCGCGCATGCCGGGGAAGGTCACTCCACGATGTCTGGGCCGCTGCATAGAGCGGGGAACGGAAACCGTTCCCGTGCCCGGGGGAGCTGCTGCTGTGGGCCAGATGCGCCTGTTACCGAGCACACTCATTTTGTGGCAGCGGCCGCCCGTGTCCAACCTCTTGCAATTCACTGGGTCGCGAACCCAGGGCGTCCCATGGCCGGACTTTCGTGCGGCCCGGGCGAAGGAATGACGGAGTCCTCGATAGTCCTCAGCATGTCTCGCAAAATTCCAGGCATCAGGAACTGCAGCGGCCGCACGGTCACCGTTGGCTCCTCGGCCTGACCGACCACGGCGTAGTCTGCCGCAATGATGCCGGAAGACCTTGTACCCGTAAATATCTGACCGATCAGGGGAACGTGTGAGAGTAGCGTGTTGATAGCGTACGCTGGAACCAACTCCCCTCCCAGGTCAAGTGTTTCCGATTGCGTATGTATTGCGCCTTCCACCGAAACTCCGAGCGTCACGCCCTTGGCGATGCCGTTTCGAATCTCGATCACGCCTTCCGCAGCCGTGAAATCGGCGTCAAAGCTGCCAAATGCTACGCCTCCACCGCCCGCGATCTGCTCAAGGACACCGACTACTGTGATGGTTTGCAACAACTGCAGAAACACCGGCGCATCAACAATATGGAACTCGTCCACATGCACTGTGCCGGCGAGCTCTCCGCCGTTCTCGACCGCTTCAACGCGCAGTGCGCCGTTGTTCGCCGCGACACCAAGGCCGAGCGCGTTGGCGACGGTCCGAGCATTCGAGCCGGTCATCACCAAGTCGAGCGCACCATCCTTGCGCACTCCGACCAACTCCATGTCTTCTCCGCCCGGGAATCGTAGCTTCAGCTGCATTTCCTGGACACCGGATTCACCGACTCTCACCGTGCCGGTCAGCGGGCCAGCCCGATCGGGGGCCATGGTTCGGACATGCTTCGCGTTTACATGCAGCATGAACCCTGCTGGCATTGCACGCTGCCCGACCTCCGTCGACATGAATGGGCGCAGGTCTGCCTGCTCGCCCTCCAACTCTGCTATCACTAGCCCATTGGCATCTCGTGCGATCGTGCCGGCCAACCGGAACTCACCGACATTTAGCTGCTCGAATTCTGCGCGGTCCAATCGTCCATCCACGACCCATATCTGACCACGTACATCCATTCCGCTTCCCTCCACGCGGAGGACCAAGGGCCCACTGCCGGCAAGCACGCCACGTATCCGGGCATGAAGCGGCGCGGTCGGCGGCTTGTTCCAATCGATGGCCGAAATCGAAGCGTCGACTCCGGAGAGCTCGGCCTCTGCATCAAATTCCCACTCGTCGGAAGCCCGAACGCGCCGAGCACTAACGGCCACGTCGGCGAGCCCATCTAGGCTTGCGATGTCAAGCCCGAGGGCCTGCTGTGCCTCCGGACCCAGAACGCCGCGCACGGTCAGCATCTGGGCGTCGGGAAATTGGGAATGGCCCGTCCGCCAAACGAATGACAAGTCAGAATCAGCGAGGCTCGCGTCGCCTGTTACCGTCCGCTCATCACCACTCCATGTCAGCGCGCCCGACACCTCACGGAACGTGCTGCCTCCCCACAGCCCTCCTTCACTGGTCTTGACGGTGAATGACGGAAGCCCAAAAGTACCACTCACGGTCCTGACAATGGGCTCGGCGTCAGCCGCCAGCGGCATCTCTACCTCGGCACGGACCCGTGCTGTTCCTTCAAGCAGGTGCAATTCGCTAGGTAGGCCGGTGGCGCCGAGCGCTGTGCTCCCAAGCTCGGAAATTGCTCCCACGGGGCCGCTCACCGTCCCCACCAACTGAACCAGGGGTCCCTCCAGTTGCTCGCCACTAAGCGCCGCGTCTTCGATTCGGATGGAGTCGCCAAAGTTACCGGCAAAACGGACGGCGAAACCGTCGGGCCCGTATTCCGCCGTTCCGGCAATTGCATGAAGGCCGCTCCTCGCGGACTGCTCGGCCGCGGCATTGGTACTGACATGAATGTCCCGAAAGTCGGCGTGCAGTGTGACCTCGTTCTCCAGTTCACGTGCAAACGGAATCAGTACGCGTAACTCCGCATCCGTAATCGGCCCCTGGATCAAAGCCTCCTTGGTTGGCCCGAGATCAAGGCCTGCCTGGACCAGTAGCGCGCCGGATTCACCAGATACCAGCGTGGTCACGACGGCTTCGCCGTCCTTGGCGAACAGGTTCGCGCTGTGGAGCTGTAGGTCCTTGAGAGTTGCCGCTCCCGAGGTCGCGACCGCGGACGTCCCGGTAAATTTCTGCCCGGCAAGGCTCAGTTCCACCACGCCCAACTGAAGAGCCGGTTGTCCTGTCTCCCAATCCACGACAGCATCCCGAATCACACCGCTGATCTCCGGCCGGCGGCCGATTCCATCTTCTTCGGGAAAGTCGGCCGAGAACGACGCCTCAGTAACGACTCCGGCGTCCACATGTTCGCGCAGCCAGTTGTGGGCCGCGCGGTCGAGCGCAGAACCGAGCCACCCTGCCATATCGAGCACGGGAATCGCGCCCTCGAACCGGCCGTGAATTTCCCCGACGCCGTTTAGCGGATCCTGAAAACTACCCTCTACCGCCAGGTGACCTAGCGGTCCGGTTAGGGCGAACTCACGGAGTTCAAGGGCTGCGTCAGCTGCGGAGTACCGGAAATCAATTGCCATCGCGTCGATCGGGATGACAGGATTACTTCCGGATTGGGGCGGGCCTGGCTGGCGGATTTGCCCAGTCGTGGCTGCCGCCTGAAAACTCAGTGCGATCGACTCGAGCGGCCCGTTCACGGCGACCTTCCCTTCCAGTCGCGCATGCTCAATCTCGAATGGTGGGTCGATTCCCGTTAGCTTCCACAAAGCCCGTGGCTCGGCCCCCTGGAACACCAGGGTCGCTGAGATCTCCCCCGTTGGTCGCGCGAACTGGCCGGTCAGCTCAAGCGGCACCAACGGGTGGCCCGGCAGAAACCCGTCGCCGGTGCCTCGTACCAGCAACCAATCATCCTCTTGGGTAACGATGGCCTCGAGGTTGACGATCTGCACTTGACCCTGGGCACCGCCCATTACGAATGTCAGTGTTCCGTCCGTTATCAGGACTTCGGTCCCGCCAAAAACGGCTGCGATTTGGTATTCGGAGTCGGCGGTTAGTCGTGCATTCGTCCAGGAAGGCCCGTTGTCTTCGTTCTGCTCCAGGACGATTTCGGGTGAATAGAGCACAACTCCCGCTACGACCACACGTCCCCGGATCAACTCAAGCAGGGCGATTCGCACGCCGAGCCCCTGCGTTCTAAATGTGTTGGTGGCGCGAACGTCAGCGACTCGTACATGGAGCCATTCGGACAGGAACGGCCAGTGCACGGCTACCTCCCGCCATCGCGCTTCACGCGGCAGGTCGGCACCCTCCAGCTGGGCGGCCAGATATGTCGAGAGGAACGGGACCTCCACCGGCCCGGCGGTCAGTCGCCAGACTCCCAGGGCCGACAGCATTGCCGCAACGACGGCGGCCATCATTGCGACTCGCCTTAGCACGTCGAAGTGAGATTGCTGCCGATCACTACGGTCTACAGGTCGAGGACTGTTGCCCTTCACCTCCACCGGCCTTCAGCCCCTGACGACCGCCACCTCCCAGCCGGCGGTGAATCCGAACCCCATGACGCTTGGATCCATTGCACCCTTCGAGCCCAATGACCGCTTTCCGACATTGCGCTACCTCAGTCAGCCACTCTCCCAAACAACCGGACACGTCTGCTTTGCCCCGTTGCTCCTTGGCGGACGGGCCGCGGGCGTCGTGGCTGGCGAATCCATTGCGCGCTTCCACTCTCGTCACGGATGGTCGCAGACTCAGCTAATGGCAGGACACCTATGCCCGATACGCCTCCAGACGGCAACGCGTACGGGTCTGGCTGGCAGGGCAGTTAGCCAACATGCTGCTCCGCGAGCCAGACCCGTGCCTCAGACCTTCAATCCGTACCTGCTACGGGTCTACTCCAGCACTTGCCAGAGCTTGCCGCCCTGCGACGTCGCCTCCAGGCACCGCAGCAGCACGGCCTTTGTCTCCGCGGCCGCGGTCTCCGTGCCGCCGGCCATCGCCCCCACGACACCGGTCAGCAGCCCAACCCCGGCTCCAACCAAGGCCTGGTCCCCAACGTCGACATCAAATTGTGCCATGTTGAAGATCTGACTCATCTCAACAGCTGCTGCCGCGCCTGCAACCGTCGATTCCGCGGTTTCGGTCAGCGTTTTCAGCTGCGCCTCTTGGGCCGCGGTCATTTGCCGGTTTACAGCGGCCTGCCGGCAGATGGCCAGTACCTGCTGGTACTTCGCCTCCTGACCAGGCTCCACATAGACAGCCGGGATGTACTGGCCGGCGCCGAGGCCGCTTCGGTCCACCATCCCCGTGTACGCCGACCCGCAGCCGGCGAGCAGAATTGCGGCGAGGCCCCAGCAGGTAAGTTGCTGCAGTCTCTCAATGTTCTTGAACATAACGTTTGTCCCCGAGTGTTGACAGTAGTAGTGCGCAAACCTGTCGCGCAATTGCTTTACAGGCATGCACGCGGAGCGCGTGTTGACGCCCCGAGGCAACTTGCGTGCATCCGATATGACGTACCTCCCTAGCAGTGGTCACCGTCAGGGGTTACCGGCGCATCGGGCGCCGCTGCGGCAATTGGTGCCCCCGTCGCGTCGACACTGGGCCAACGCTGCATTCTGGGCGGATGTAGCGCTCCTTGCGGACCGAACGGCATACCCGCATCCATCCCACACAGCGACCCCTACACAGATGTTTTGAAAGGCCTGTCCAGTAGGACACCCGCCTCTGCTGCTGCAGACCGAATTACGAGCATTGCTGGCGCTGGCCTGATCCGAATACCCGCTATTCATCGACCATCCATGTTGCCCGTTCCCGCTGCAGTTACTCGGGAAGATGGCATAGTACCCCCATTGGCGCGGCGCGGCGGTAACCCGCACGGCAAATGTGGTGCGTGCCGAGAGTCCGCCAGGGTCGGTGGCGGTCACGGTGATGGTGACCGCGCCACTGGTGAACGCCTGCACGCCCGTGACGATCAACTGGTCCCCGGACACCCTGACTGTCGCGAAGTGCGGCGCGTTCGAGCTTGCAGTAATCCTCAGTCGGTCGTTGTCCGGGTCGGAGAATTGCTGGGATATGTTGCTGTAGCGCAGGGTGCCGCCCTGCTGGACCGAGCCGTCTTGGAACTGTCT
>VXPO01000114.1 GCA_009839505.1 Gammaproteobacteria bacterium | reverse complement strand
AACCCCAACCCCGCCAAACCGAACAGGGCATTGCGTTGCAACCGGTTGGCACCGTGCTTCGCTGCCGCGTGAACGACTTCGTGACCCAGCAAGGCCGCCAGTTCCGCCTCGTTCTCCAGTTCCACGAGGAGCCCGCGGTGGACACCGATCTTGCCGCCGGGCAGTGCCCAGGCGTTGGGTGTACCGTCGTTGACAACGACGAACTCGTAGGGGAGGTCCCGGTCGCTCGCAGCCGCCACCCGCCGCCCCACGGAAGCGACGTACTCGGCGACACCGGGATCCACCTTGTATTGTCCACCGCCGATCTGCTGCTGGGGCCGGTACTGCCTCTGGCCGATGGCGATCTCGTCCGCCGTTGACAGCAGCGACAGTTCCCGCTGCCCCGTCACCGGGTTCACCGCGCATCCCGCCGCCAGTACGAAGCCGAGGAGCGCCGGGACGGTGCGGACGATTCGTTTGCGCATCCCGAAGCTCACTCCGTCGCCCGCATGCGGGCATCCAGTGCATCCCGCAAGCCATCGCCGAGCAGGTTGAATGCGAGCACGGTGATGCTGATGAACGCCGCCGGCGCGATCAGTTCGTGGGGCGTCGTCAGCATGGTCTTCAAGCCCTCGTTGCACATGCTGCCCCAGGACGGCGTCGGCGGGGCCACGCCCATACCGATGAAGGACAGGAACGCCTCGGTGAAAATCGCGCTCGGCACGGCGAAAGTGAGCGTCACGAGGATGACCCCCATGGTGTTGGGGATCATGTGGCGCAGGATCAGGTAGTTGGTCTTGGCGCCGAGCAGTCGCGATGCACCGATGTAGCCCTCCTCGCGGATCTGCAGGATCTGTCCCCGCACCAGCCGCGCCGCAGCGGGCCAGCTCAGCATCACCATGGCCACCAGCATCGGGCCGACGCCGCTGTCGCCGGACTCCACGTTGAAGAGTATCCGCAACAGGATCATGAACAGCAGGAACGGCAGCGCGACCACGAAGTCGGCGAAGCGCATGAGCACCTGGTCCGTGCGGCCCCCCATGAATCCCGCAGCGCTGCCGTAGAGTATGCCGATGATGACGAACAGGAACGGCGCCACGATGCCGATGAAGAGCGACACCCTGGCACCGTGCATGAGCCTTGCGAGCAAGTCGCGGCCGAGATAGTCCGTGCCCAGCGGGTGGAACGCCATCTTGACCGTATCGCCGGGCGCGACGTCCGAGATGTCCTCGATCAGCCCCTTGTCCAAGGCTTCCGCGGCCGTGATCACACGGGTCACGTCCGCGGTCACGGTGGTGTAGCCCACCGCCTCGCGGCCGGCGCCATCGAGGGCCACGACCGAGTAGAAGTAGGTCTCGGCCTTGAGGTCGAGGCGATCCTCGAAGCTCACGTTCGCCGGGCTCAATATCTCGCCGATCGGCAGTCCCAGGGCGCCGTCGGGCTCGGGATCGTACTTGTTGCGATATACCCGGTAGCCTCCGGCGCCCGCGACGGGATCCCAATAGAGCCTCACCGCGTTCGTCGTCGCCTGGTCGGCGATCTCGACCGCCCCCGGCGCCGCCAGCTCGCCCCCGTCGCCTTCGATGGGCGTCGCCGTGGCCCCGTCCCACGGCCGGTAGTCATCCACCACCGTGGCCACCCGGTCCGCGCCGGGCGGAACGCTGATCTGGTCGAGGTCCTGGGCGGCCGGATCCACGGTCCAGACGAAGGGTCCAAGGACCGTGAAGGCCATGAGAGCGATCACCAGGTAGAGCGAGATCAACGCCCGGCGGTTGGCCCTAAGGCGTATCCAGGCATCCTGCCAGTACGACAGCGAAGGCCGCGCGACCGTCTCGACCTCGCGTTCGACTTCGACCCGCTCCCAGGACAGCGTGCCTTCCGCCATGGCCTACTCCAGCCGCACCCGGGGGTCGACGAACCCGTAGAGCACGTCGACCACGATCACCATGAACACCAGGAACGCACCGTAGAACACCGTGGTGCCCATGATCACGGTGTAGTCGGACTGCTGCACCGCCTGAACGAAGTAGCGCCCGAGCCCCGGAATCGCGAACACCAGCTCCACCACGAAACCGCCCGTGGTGATGGCCGCGACGGACGGGCCGAGTACCGTGATCACCGGCAGGATGGCGTTGCGCAACTGATGCTTGCGCAGGATGCGCGTCACCGGCAGGCCCTTGGACCGGGCCGTGCGGATGAAGTCCGAGTTGGCGATCTCCAGCATCGACGAGCGCATGAGGCGTGTGAGGAACGCCATGGTGCCGAGCCCGAGCACCATGGACGGCACGATCATGTGCTGCACCGTGCCCCATCCAGCCACGGGGAACAGCGTAAAGCCGAGCCAGTCGTTGATCTCCACCACGCTCAGCTGGCCGAGGGCGGCGAACACGAACCCCGGCACCGATATCCCGAGAATCACCATGAACATGATCACGATGTCGGGCATGCGGTTGCGGTAGAGGGCGGTCAGCGCCCCCCAGAGAATGCCGCCGAACGCCGCGAACACGATGGCGAGGATGCCCAGCGTCGCCGAGACCTTGAAGTGCTCGCGGATGATGTCGTTGACCTCCCGGTTCTGCTGGGTGAACGAGATGCCGAAGTCGCCGCTCGCCATATTCTTGAGGTAGATCCAGTACTGCACGTGGATGGGCTTGTCGAGGCCGTAGCGCGCTTCCAGGTTGGCACGGATCTCCGGCAGCACGGCCTTGTCGTTCATCAGCGGATCACCGGGTACGCCGTGCATGGCGAAGAACGTCGCCGTGGCGATGAACCACACCGTCACCACGCCCTGGATCAGCCGTTTGACCGCGTACAGGAACATCTATCGCTTTAGTCCGCGTTGCACCGCCGTCACTCCACTTCTGCGGGCTAGTCGATCCAGGCGCCGGTGTAGTCGGGATCCGTTCCGACCGCGCGGCGGACGACGCCCTTCAAGCGCGGATGCGAGACGTAGACCGAACCGCGCTCGTAGTTGACCACGATCACGGCGTCGTCGTAGAGGATCTGCTGCACCTTGGCCATGGCGTCCATGCGCGTGGCAGGGTCCGAAGAAGAGCGCGCGATATCGACGGCCTCGTCGAGTTCGGCGTTGCTGTATCGACCCCGGTTGTTCTCGTTCCAGGAGGCGAACAGATCGGCGAACGTCATGGGGTCGTCGTAGTCCGGACCCCAGCCCGCCATCACGATGTCGAAGTCGCCAGCCGTCATCTTGGCGAGCCGCTGCTTGAAGATCTGCGCGTCGATCTTGATGTCGATGCCGAGCTTCTGCTTGTAGACGTTCTGGTAGTACTCGGCCTGTTTCTTGGCCGTGGGGCTGTCGCCGACCAGCATGACGAGCGTGGGCGGTCCGTCGAGGTCCAGTTCGTCGATGGCCGTGGCGAGGTGGCGTCGACCCAGGTCGTCGTCCGGGGGAGGGTCGGCCAACGGGTACTCCTGGCGGAAGTAGCCGTCGACGCCTTTCAGCCACACCGGGAAGAGGGACGCGCCCGGCAAGTTCCCGGGCAGCTTGATGACGCGGTAGACCAATTCGGGCGAGTCGTTGACCACCTGGATCGCCTTGCGCAGGTGGTAGTTCCGCGTCAGGCGATCCTCGCGGTGGTTGAACTCCATGAAGAACACCGCGCCGTCGCTGAACCGCTTGATCCGCCAACGCCGCTGCAGGGCGTCGTCGAGGTTCTCCGCGACCAGTCCCGCGAGTGCGGTCTTGCCGTCCTTGAACAGGTTGATGATGGCGTTCGAGTCGGTGGTGAAGTACGCGTAGTCGATGGCGTTCAGGCGAATTCGGTCGGCGTCCCAGTAGCGCTCGTTCTTCTCCAGCCGGATGCTCGCGCCGTGCACCCAGCTCGCGATAGTGAACGGCCCGTTGAAGAGAAGGTCGTCGGCGTCCGCCGCGTAGCGCCCTTCGCGGGACTCGTAGAACGCCTGGTTGATCGGGTTGTAGGTGGCGAAAGCCACCAGCTTGTCGAAGTACGGCACGGGACGTTCCAGGTGCACTTCGAGCGTGCGGTCGTCGAGCGCGAACACAGCGACGGATTCCAGCGGCATCTCGCCGCGGTTCACTGCCTCGGCGTTCTTCAGGCCGTAGAGGATGAAGGCGTATTCCGAGGCGTTCAGCGGGTCGAGCACCTTGCGCCACGCGAACACGAAGTCGTGCGCGGTGATCGGCTCCCCGTTGCTCCACCGCGCGTCGGGGCGAAGCCAGAACGTCGCCTTGGCGTCGTCGATCTGCCAGCGTTCGGCGACGCCGCCGACCAACCGGTTGTCGGCGTCGTAGCGCAGCAGACCTTCCATGGTGTGGCCAAGTATGTTGAAGCTCACCGCATCGGTGCCGCGGGTGGAATCGAGTTGGGGCGGTTCGCCGAAAAGGGACAGCGTGATGGTCCCGGTGACGGCGTCCACGGCCTCGCCGGCGCCGCCCTCGTTCCACTGCGCGAGCGCCCACAGCAGGAGCGCCAGGGCACCGAAGCCGATGGCACCCATGTACAGCAGTTGTCCGAGCGAGCGGATGTCGAGACCGGTACCCGCCGCGCCTCCCGGGACGTCTGGACTTGGCGTATCGGCGATCTCGGTCACGACTCCCTCACGTGCCGTAGGGGCGACACTTGTGGTCGCCCGTCCTCGTACCCACCTGGCGCCTACGCATTCCCACCTCCGACACGGGCGACCACAAGGGTCGCCCCTACGACACCATGCGCAGCAGGTTACCGACGATGCGGTTCAGATGCATGAGCGAGTTGCACTCCTCCGCCTGGTGGACGTAGGCCGAGTACTTGCGCATTTCCGCATCGCCCACGTTCCAGGTGTTGCGCGACTCCGGGTTCAGCCAGATGACGCGCTTGGCCCGATCATACATTTCCTTGAGGATGTCGGTTCGCGGGTCGCCGTAGTTGTTGCGGGCATCGCCGAGGATGACGATCGTGGTGCGGTTGTCCACGTCGTCCATGCACAGCTTGCGGAAATCCTGGAAGGCCTGGCCGTAGTCGGTGGAGCCGCCCGAGTAGTCGCGCAGGGTCTTGGCGATGGCGTCCTCGATCTTGTTGCGTTCGAACAGTTCCGTGACCTCGGCCAGATCCGATGAGAACGCGAACGAGCGCACCCTCGGCATCACCTCCTCGAGGCTGTAGAGGAACATCAGCATGAACCGGGCGTAGGCGGACACGGAGCCGGACACGTCGCAGATGGCGAACACCTTCGGCCGGTCCACCTTCACCGACTTCCAGTGCAGGTCGAAGATCGCGCCGTCGTAGCTCATGTTGTGCCTGAGCGTGCGCGACACGTGGAGCTGGCCGCGCTTGAACACCTTGCGCCGCCGCGAGTGCAGCGCGGCGAGTTTCTTCGCCATGCGCAGCACGATCTCCTGGATCAGCCGGAAGTTGCGGTGTTCGACGTTGGACAGCTTGACCTTCTGCAAGAGATCCTCGCGCAGCCGCTTGCCGGTGGCGTCGGCGTGGAGCAGGAACTGCCGCTCCACGTAGTCGCGCACGAGTTCCCGCAGCCAGTCGCGGCGGCGCTTGAGTTCCTGCGCCAAACGTCGTTCCGGGATGTGCGTGCTCGCGCGCAGCTCGCCGATCTCGGCAACCAGGTCGGCGAGCCCCATGGCGTCCATGATCTTGCGCGTGTAGAGGCCCTTCTGGGTAAACACCTGGATCTCGGTGAGGTTCGCCTCCTTGGCGGCTTCGGCCATGCGCATGGTTAGCTCGACATTGCCTTCATGGATGAGCAGCTTGCCGAGCGCCGAGCGGGGCTCGGCCATCGCGCCGGGCCCGAGATCCTCCTCCTCTTCTTCCTCCGCTGCGGCGTATTTGCTCTTCCGGCCCTTGGCGCCGGAACCTTTGCCGCCGCCGAGTCCCTCGCCCTGGCCTTGGCCTTCGCCACCACCTTCACCGTCCTCGCCGTCGCCCTCGCCGTCGACAGCAACACTCTGCTCGGCCACGTCCTCGAAGGAGAAGAACTGGTCGAACGTGGTGTCGAAGGTCTCCTTCTCGTCCGCCGTCTTCGGCAGCACCAGCGACAGCGAGTCCTTCAGGAAGGCGCGGTCCCGGTAACCCACCAGTTCCAGGGCGTTCATGGCGTCCAGCGTCTCCGCCGGCGAGATCCGCACTTCGGCGTTGCGAAGCGCCGCGATGAAGTGGGTCAGGGTGCGGTCCATGCGTTCACCTTAGCCGGGGCAAAAGGGGACATCCACCCTTTGGGCAAAAGGGGACATCCACCCTTTGGGCAAAAGGGGACATCCACCCTTTGGGCAAAAGGGGACACCCACCCTTTGGGACGGGATCACATCCAACTGGCTTCCTTGTGCGACTCGCGCTGGGTCGCCGCAGATTGTTACGGGCGGGGTTTGGCGCCGATGCCGTCCGCGCGTACCGCGGCGTTGGTCAGGGTGGCGATCTCGGCATCCACGTTCTCGATGTCCTCCTGGAACTTGAGTATCACGTTCAGCGTGTCGCGAACCAGTTCGGGATCGAGGCTCTCGGTGTGCAACAAGAGCAGGGTGCGGGCCCAGTCGATAGTCTCGGAGATCGCCGGCACCTTCTTGAGATCGAGGTCGCGCAACTCCTGGATGAAGGTCACCAGTTGGCGGCGAAGCTCCGGCGGAATGTCCGGCACCCGGGCCTGGATGATGCGCTGTTCGAGATCGGTGTCCGGGAACGGGATGTAGAGGTGCAGGCACCGGCGCTTCAAGGCGTCGGAGATCTCGCGGGTGTTGTTGCTGGTGAGAAAGACGATGGGCGGATCCCGGTGCGCCTTGACGGTGCCGATCTCGGGGATCGAGACCTGGAAATCCGAGAGGATCTCGAGCAACAGCGACTCGAACTCGTGGTCGGACTTGTCCACCTCGTCGATCAACAGCACGCAGCCCGCTTCCTCCTGCAGTGCCTTCATCAACGGCCTCGGTTCGAGGAACTCCTCGGAGAAGAAGATGTCGCCGAACTCGTGCAGACGCCCCACCGACTCGGCGAACCCCTGCGCACCCTGGAGCACCTCGTCCACGGTCTCCTTCAGCACCTGGGTGTAGAGCAGCTGCTTGCCGTACTTCCACTCGTAGATCGCCTTGGTCTCGTCGAGACCTTCGTAGCACTGCAGGCGAATCAGCGGCAGCGCGAACATCTCCGCAGTGGTCTTGGCAAGTTCCGTCTTGCCGACGCCGGGCGGGCCTTCGATGAGCACCGGCTTGCGCAGGTGAAAGGCCAGGTAGACCGCCGTCGCGATCTGGTTGCTGCAGATGTAGCGATGGGCCTCGAAGCTGTCCTTCAAGGAGTCCACCGATTCCGCCAACTGCTCGATGTCCGCCACGACGTCTCCTAGGCGCTGGCCCCGCCCGTGGGGCG
This sequence comes from Gammaproteobacteria bacterium, assembly GCA_009839505.1. Classification (GTDB taxonomy): domain Bacteria; phylum Pseudomonadota; class Gammaproteobacteria; order Pseudomonadales; family Azotimanducaceae; genus VXYL01. Next base: position 2,840 of record VXPO01000114.1, on the reverse strand, counting down.
TGCGCAAAGCGCGGCATTATAGCGTCCGTTCGGAGACCGATCCTCGCCGTAGCCCTAGGTTGCTTGCGGGCGCATGATGTTCACGGCTGGGTCGCATTTGGACATGCGCATGGAACTGCTCCTTGACGGCTCGCGTACTCGCGAGACGCCCTAGCGGAGTTCCTTCACCAAGACCTTGGCGTTGCGGCGGTCGTTGTAGAGATTCCGTCTATTCGTCGGCAGATCGGCCAACGCGCACGGCGCGAAGCCACGTTCCACGAACCAGTCTGCTGCGGTCGTGGTCAAGGCGAACAGCCGCGCGACGCCCGCCTGCTTCGCGGCCTCTTCGGCGGCGGCGAGTAGACGGCTGCCCACCGCGTTGCCGCCAACCAGGCAGGCCAATTCGGCGCTTCCGTGGCCGAGGTCCAAGACGGCGCAGCAGCCGGTCAGCGCGCCATCCAGCTCCGCGACCAAAAAATCGCCTATGTCACGCTCGATCCGATCGCGTGAACGTCTCACCAAGGCGCCGGCGGCTTCCAAGGGTCGGATCAATTCGACGATCGCGCTGACATCGCCCACGGTGGCACGGCGGATGACACGATAGTCGCCGTCGCTTACCTGGGTACCCGCGCCCTCGGCCGTGAAGAGCTCCTCGAGCAACACGCCATCGTCGTCGAAACCGACCAGGTGCGCACGTTCGACACCGCCTTGACACGCGTCCGACAGCGCTGCCAGCCGCCTCTCCGTCAGCGCGTCGAATGCGGCCGCTTCCCGAACCGCCTTGAGACCCGCCGTCGTAAAGTCGCCTCGATCGGCCACCCGCGATGCCGCGTGGTAGACGATGAGCTTGTCGGCGTCTAAGTCGATCGCTGCCGCCACCGCCAGGGTTTCCGGCGCGATGAAGTACGTGGCACCCGAAGCACTGTAACCCACCGGCGGCAACAGGACCACGTTGCCGGCAGCGAGCAGGTCGCGGACGACATCTTTTTGCACCCGCCGCGGCTTGCCGGTGCCGAGATGATCCACACCATCCACGACCCCCAAGGGCTGGGCGGTCACCAGGTTGCCGCTGACCAGCGCGATATGCCGGTTCCGCAGCGGGCTTTGCGGAATGCCCGTGGTGAACAAGGCCTCAAGCTGCGCGCGCGCCGCGTTGGCACCTTGCTGGGCCGCTTCGAGGTCGTCGGCGTCGACCGGACCCTCCACTTCCGCCGTCGCCCCGTGGACGACCACCAGGCGCACGCCCAGGACGTTCAGCAGGGCCAGGTCATGAACGATGTTGACCAGGTTCTCGCTGCCAATGGCATCGGCACCGAGCATGACGACGAAGGTCCGGCCGCGATGGGCGCGGATGTACGGCGTCGAGGCACGGAACCACTGCGCGTAGGACTCGGACACGATCAAATACCCGTGCTAGCAGCAATACTGATGGATCAGCGTCGTCAGCGCGTCTTCCATGGGCTTGATCTGGGCGGCGTCCAGGTACTCGTCCGGCTGGTGGGCCTGATCGATGGAGCCCGCCCCGAACACCACGGTCTCCATGCCGAGCGCCTGGAAGAACGGCGCTTCGGTGCCGAACGCCACGGTCCGCGCCCGCTTGCCGGACAGGGCTTCGAGCGACTTGACCAACGGCCCATGCGCCGGCGTTTCGTATGGTTGCACGGGTTGATTCAGGGTCGTGATCGTCACCGGCGTGTCCGCGCACGCTTCGTCGACGCGTGCAGCCAGTTCGTCGAGCACGGCGGCCGTGTCCATGCCCGGCAATACGCGCAGGTCGATCTTGAGTTCGGCGTGCCCGCAGATCCGGTTCGGGTTGTCCCCCGCGTGCAGGCAGCCGAGATTGAGCGTCGGTACGCGGACTTCGAAACTGGGGTCGGAATGCCGTTCTCCGAGTTCCTCGCGAAACGCCATCAACGCTCCCATGACCCGGTACATGGCATCGAGGGCGTTGTCGCCCAAGGCCGGATTCGACGAGTGCCCGGAGGATCCCCGGATCGCGATGGCCGCGCTGGTGAAACCCTTGTGGGCGCGGATCGGCGTCATGCCCGTCGGCTCGCCGATCACCGCAGCGGCGGCCTTCGGGACGCCACGCTCGGCCAGGTAGCGGGCGCCCGAGAACGTCGACTCCTCGTCGGCCGTGCCGATGATCGTCAGCGGTTTCTTAAGCCGGCTGTCGGCGTGGCGGGCTGCCGCGGCCAGCGCGATTGGAAAAAAGCCCTTCATGTCGCAGGTGCCGAGCCCGTAGAGCTTCGAGTCGCGCTCGGTCACCGTGAACGGGTCCGACTGCCAGAGCGCGTCGTCGAAGGGCACCGTGTCGGTGTGGCCGGAGAGCACGAGGCCATCGATGCCACTTCCCCGCCTAGCGATGACGTTGCTCTTGCCGGGCTTGTTTGGCACCGCCACGACCTCGACCTCGAAGTTCAGGTCGTCGAGCCAGGTTGCGAGGTGGTTGACGACGGCCGCGTTGCTCTGGTCGATCGCCGGATCAATGCAGCTCACCGAGGGCTCGCCGACGAGCGCCTTGAGCATGTCCAGTGTCTTGGGCAATGGCATGGCACACCTCCGTGCGAACCGACGGCATTCTACCCCCGGACGGCCAACGAGCCCCGGGAGAAAGGGGAGAAAGGAAAGGGGAGAAAGGGACATCCACCCTTGGAAGAAAAAGGGACATCCACCCTTGGCGTATTTTGGGACACCCACAAAGGGCTGCGGCCAGGGGTTCGCAACCTTTGAGTGGCTGTCCCTTTTTCATCGTAGGGTGGATGTCCCCTTTCCGCCGTAGGGTGGATGTCCCTCTCGCGCTTCTCCCACAAAGGGCTGCGGCCAGGGGTTCGCAACCTTTGAGTGGCTGTCCCTTTTTC
>VXPO01000099.1 GCA_009839505.1 Gammaproteobacteria bacterium | reverse complement strand
ACCCCGGGGCACAGCGAAGCGAAGCGCCGGGGACGGCTTTGGGGCGCTACGGGAGTGTCCGGTGTGGCAGGCGCGATGGATAAGGAATGTGGCGCTCCGAGCAGGATTCGAACCTGCAATCCCCGGCTTCGTAGGCCGATGCCTTATCCAGTTTGGCCATCGGAGCGTCGTGAGGCGCGTAGTTTAGCCTGTCGGGCGGGTGGCGTGAATCCAAGACGTTCCCCTGTGGCAGAATCGCCCCTTTCGGGCTGTGGGCGACGATGCTGAAGATCGCATCCAGCACGGCGACCTTGGGCGCGACGGTGACCGGCGTCCACTTGAACGCGCTATCGGAGAGCGAGTGGCGGACGATCGAGGATGCCTTCCACGAGCACGCGGTGTTGATCTTTCCCCGGGCTGACTTGACCGAGGACGAGCACATCGCGTTCAGCCGTCGGTTCGGACCGTTGGAACGGACGTTGTCGAAACGGACCGAACGCCAGGAGATCTCGCTGCTCTCCAACGTCGGTGCGGATGGCGGTGTGGCGAAGCCTGACGACAAGCTCGGCCTCTTCCTCAAGGGAAACCGGTATTGGCACACGGACTCGTCGTTCAAGAAGGTGGGTGCCAAGGTGTCGCTGCTGCGTGCCCTCGAGGTCCCGGAAACCGGCGGCGACACCGAGTGGGCTGACATGCGGGCGGCTTGGGATGCGCTTGATCCCGCGACCCAGGCTCGTCTCGACGGTTTGACCGCGGTGCACTCGTACGCCTATTCGCAGGGACAGGTGGGTGGCACGACACTGCTGACCCGGCGCGAGTGGGTCGACCTGCCGCCGGTGGAGCACCCCGTGGTACGCACCCATCCGGCGACGGGACGCAGGAGCCTGTACGTCGGTCGTCACGCGTCGCACATCGTTGGAATGGACGAGGCCGAGGGGAGGGTACTACTGCGGCAACTGACCGACGACGCCTGCCGGCCGCCGCGGATCTTCCGTCACCATTGGCATGACGGCGACATCGCGGCGTGGGACAACCGGTGCGTCCTGCACCGGGGTCATCCGTGGCCGTTCGACCAGCGTCGGGTGATGCGTCGGACGACCGTTGCGGGCGACGGCGACAATCCCTGGGTGATCGAAGAAGGGGCGGAGGCGGCACGTGCTTAGACGTGTGGGTGGCTACCTGTTCCCGCGCGAGGCGCCCGCGCCCGAAGCCAGCGGGCAGTTGGAGCGTGAAGGCTACGCCGTTCTTCGCGGCGTGCTGTCGCCCCGTCAGGTCGGGCCGATCCGCAACGAGATCGCCGGTATCTACGCCACACGGCCTCGGGACGGCCGCGCCGGGGTGCAGGACGAGGACTTCCGCTACGAGATGTTCAACAAGAGCCCGAGGGCGCAGAAGCTGGCCGGTCGCCGGGAGATCCTCGATGTCATCGAACCGTTGTTGGGCGAGGACTGCCACATCATCGCCAACACCTGTTGGCGCAACCCTGCCGGGTTAGAGCACCGCCATGGCGGTGGCGGCTGGCACATCGATGCGGGACCGCACATTCCCCGTCCACCGGGAATGGCCTGGCCTGCCGAGATTCCGTATCCCGTGTTCGCCATCGGCGTGCACATCTTCCTCGAGGACTGCCCGATGGAGTCCGGACCGACGGCAGTCATTCCCGGGAGCCACACCTCCGGTCAGCCGCCGCCGTTGGACCGACGCATGGATGCGAGCCTGACCTGCCAGGGACGCGGCGCGATTCCCCTGACGGCGGCGGCAGGTGACGTGGCACTCTTCGTTTCCGATGTCTGGCATCGCCGGTTGCCGACGAGGGAAGGCGACACGGGGCGGTTCTTCCTACAGGTTCACTACGCACGTCGGGACATCGCCCAGCGGATCAAGCGCACTGCCACGGTCAATCACATCGACTTGGATGCCCTCGGCCGAATCCGATCGAAGCGAGAACGGCGCCTGCTGGGGCTGCATCCACCGGGTTTCTACGATGGGTAGGGGCGGCTAAGGACGTGTTATCCGACATGGGCGACCACAAGGGTCGCCCCTACGGGATTCCTCGACGCTGGTGTACGCCGGTGGCGTTCCTGGTGCTCGCGAGCATCGCGATGCCGCTGGGATTCGCGGCCTGGCGCGCGCTGCTTGACAACTTCGCCATCGAGCAGGCGGCGTTCACGGGCCGGGAGATCGGCATCCTGCAGAGCCTTCGCGAGATCCCCGGCTTCCTGGCGTTCACGGCGGTATTCGTCATCCTCATCCTGAGAGAGCAGACCTTTGCCGTGGTCTCGGTGGCGGTGTTCGGCGTTGGAGTCGCGATCACGGGCTTTTTCCCGAGCGAGTACGGGCTCTACTTCACCGCGGTCTTGATGTCCATCGGCTTCCACTACTTCGAGACGGTGCGCCAGTCGCTGTCGCTGCAATGGCTGTCGAAGGACGAGGCACCCCGCATCCTCGGGCGCCTGATCGGCGTCGGTTCGGCCACGTCCTTGGTGGCGTTCGGCGCCATGTTCGTTGCACTCAAGGTCTTTGACCTGGAGTACCGCTGGATTTACCTCGCGGCCGGCGGTGGTGCGCTCGTGATCGCCATCGCGCTAGCGGGCTACCCCCACTTCGAGGGCAAGACGCCGCAGCGCAAGGAGATCGTTTTGCGTGGGCGCTACTGGCTCTACTACGGGCTCACGTTCCTGTCGGGGGCACGACGGCAGATCTTCGTCGTGTTCGCCGGTTTCCTGATGGTCGAGAAGTTCGGCTACTCGGCGGACAACATCGTCGCGCTGATGCTGGTGAACCACCTGTTCAACTGGTTCTTCGCCGAGAGGATCGGTGCCTGGATCGGTCGAATCGGCGAACGCCATGCGCTGACCTTCGAGTACTGCGGGCTGATCGTCGTGTTCACCGCCTATGCGTTCGTGGAGAACGCCTATCTCGCGGCTGGGCTCTACGTCCTCGACCACATGTTCTTCGCGCTGTCGATCGCCATCAAGACGTACTTTCAGAAGATCGCCGACCCGGCGGACATCGCGTCCACGGCGGGGGTCTCGTTCACCATCAATCACATCGCCGCGGTGGTGATTCCGGCCGTTCTCGGCCTGGTGTGGCTCGAATCGCGGGCGGCGGTCTTTCTTATCGGCACCGGTTTCGCATTCCTCTCACTGGTGTTCGCGCAGAACATCCCGCGCTCGCCCCGGGCCGGCAATGAAACCGTCGTGGGTTGGGCCACGCCGGAGCGAGGGGCTGTGAGGTAGCGGCGAAGACCGTTGTCAGTCTTCGCTCGTTTCGCCAGGGGAGTCCTCGACCTGGCTGGCGATTGCCAGCCGCCACCCCCGAGCCCACCGAGAGAGAAGGGTGTCCTGGATACGGACCGTCACTTCGATGGATTGGGTCGCAAACAGACCACCCGGATCCTGGGCCGTAGCGGTCACCGTCGCCTGGCCTTCTCCTGACGATGTGATCGTCAGGATGCTCTCTACCAAGTCGACGGTCGCGACGCTACTTTCCGAGGTCTCGGCCGTGTACGTTAACTCGTCGCCGTCCGGATCCTCGAAGAACCGCACCACATCCATCGTCACCGAGTCGCCGTCAGGTGCCAGCGTCACCGTTCTCACCAACCCCAACGCGTTCGGCTTGCGGTTGGGCGGAGCCTTCGGTGCGAGCTCGGACAATGTCCAGGCACCGGCGTCGTCGCGGTCCGCGATGACGACGATTCGAATGTGGCCGGCTCGGATGTGGGCGACGAACCGATTTTCGCCCGGGGCGCTGCACGTTGAACCCACGCAGACGGTCCCGTCGCTGTTGACTTCAAAGGTGAACGACGTGGGCCCGATGCGGCACCTCTGGCCGGCTAGCCACGTGGTGCCTTCATCGCAATGAGCGACCAAAACGGCGAGGCCGCTGCGCGATCCCTCACCGTCGTTGACCAACGCGACGACCTGGTAGTCGAGGCCAGGCGTAGGGTCTGTGTAGGTCGATCCGTCGAGATCGGTCGCCAAGAGCTTCCCGTCGCGGAGGACCGCATAGCGTACCGTCGGCTCGGGATCCCAATGACCGGTGTCGACCAGCGTCCACGCCAGTTCGGCCCTACCGTCTTTGACGGTGGCGGTGAGCCGCGGCCTGTCGCGGAGCTGGTAGCCGAACTCCGACCAGGTCTCTTGTCCATCGCCGTCGAGATCCGCGCGCAGGACCGGGTACTGCGTCGCGGAGCCGAAGTGCCAGGAACCCGGGCCATCGACCCTCCAGTCCTGGTAGATGCCGGCACCTTCCTCGGGTGCTTGGAGTTCTGCGGTGGTCCTCCCGGACGCGCCGGTGGTGGCGGTTTCATCACTATCCAGGCGGCCGTTTCGGTTTTGGTCGTCCCTACCCACGCCGACCTGCCAGCCCGAGGTTTGCAGGTCCCAATGGCTCCGAAGGATCTCGCCCTGGGATATGCTTGCGACCCCGCCTAGCGTGACCTTGCGGAACTCCGTCGATCCATCGGGCCGTTCTGCTGTCGGTCGCCCCGTAGCGTAGCTGCTGGTGATGACACCATGGTCCCAATTGATGCCGACCAGACCGCCTGCGAGTCCGCCAGATACGGCAGTCGAGCTTCGACCGGTCGCATAACTGTCGCCGATTTCGCCCGCGTTGCTACCCGCCAGGCCGCCCGACCACTCGTCCGACTCCACACTGCCCGTTGCGAAACTCGAGAGGATGTGCCCGCCACGGTCGTTGAACCCCACCAAGCCGCCCGCCGCATTGCTGACATCCGCTGAAACCGCCACGGCCGCGTAGCACCTTCGAATGACACCGCCGACGTTTACGAAACCGTTCCAGCCAACCAAACCACCAGCGGCCCGGCCACGGGTCGCCCGTGAGGTCTCGCGCACGCTACCGGTGGCGAAGCAGTTTTCGACCAGGGACCAGTTCTGCGCGACTAGGCTGCCGATTGGTCCCGATCCGCTCACGTTCACATCGGCGAGGCCCACGTCTCGGACGATTCCCTGGTGAAGCTGGTACTCGCCGACAAGCCCGAACAGGCCGTTGAATTGCTCGTCGGGTCGGTCGATGAACAGGTTGGCGACGACGTGGCCATTCCCGTCGAACGTGGTTTGAAACTGCCTTTGGCGGTCACCAATCGGTTCCCAACCCCGACCATCGTTCCAATGCGAATCCCCCTCGTCCGCGTCGCCGCTGCCGTTGGTGTCGAAATCCAAGTCCTCCATCAACTCGTAGCCTAAACAGCCGTTCAGACTGTCGCAGCCCATGCGCGCCGCCGCGTCCGGATAGGCGAGTTCGTGGGCGGCCACATGCTCTGGAAGCGTTTCCAAAACCAGGAAACCGGTTGGATCGACGATGCCATCGCCATCGAGATCCAGGCGAATTGCATCGAGTTGGCTAAACCCTCCGACCTCGATCAGGCCGTCGTCGTCAACATCGTAGTCTCGACGGACGCTTACGCCGAACGACTGCGTTGCGGTGGCGTTGGATCCCCCGACGTCCGTGGCCGTGAGCGTGACGCTAGTCGATCCCACACCCACCGGCGTGAGCGTCACCGCTCCGCCGGAGGTGCTGGCCGTTGCAACATCCTCATCCATTGACGTTGCACCGTAGGTCAACGCGTCTCCGTCTGGATCGCGGAAAGCGTCGGATGGCACCACGGTCGCCGAGGCACTGGGAATCACCAGCCTGCGGTCGGCGAGGGATCTCACGGCCTCGGGCGCGGCGTTCACCACGGACACGGAGATCGTCTGGTCGGCGGTGAGTGCGCCGTCGCTCGCGGTCACGGTGACCGTGGCCTGCCCCACACCAACAGCCGCGACTGTGACCGCGTCCCCGGAGATTCGCGCGGTTGCCACGTCGGCATCGCTCGTTGCTGTGCTGTAGCCCAGACTGTCGCCGTCGGCATCCTCGAACGCGTCTGCGACCTGCACCGTTGCGGTTGATCCTGTGGGAAGCGAGATGGCGTCCAGGGTTCCGACCGTGGACGGAGCCCGGTTGGACGCGTTGGAATCGATGACGGTCAGGGTGAACGTGGCGGTCGAGGACAGTGCGGGTGCGCCGTCGTCGGTAGCCGTTACGGTGATGTCGGCGGCGCCGGTGTCGCTGTCAGCCGGAGTTCCGCTGAACGTTCGCGAGGAAGGTGTGAACGTCAACCATCCCGGCACGCCGGTCGCGCTATAGGTGACGGTATCGCCGTCCGGCTCGCCGGCATGCCCGAACGTGTAGCTGAAGGACGCGCGGGCGCGCGCCGACCGATCGGCGACTGGGGGTGACGCCGGCGGGCGGTTATGGACCGGGACGAGATTGCTTCGCGAAGCCTCGCCGCCGTCGACGATCGCGACGACCTGGTACATGGACTCCGTACCGGCCGGAGGCGTGTCCGCGTAGCCATGGGCGACGACGCCGGTGGCAATCGGGATGCCATCGCGGTAGACGGAGTAGGTCAATTCGGGTCGTGGAGTCCAGTGATCGTCGTTCACCGCTGTCCACGACAACGTCGCCTGCCCGTCGTTCGCGGCAATGGTGAGTTGCGGACGTTCGCGGATCTGGGTGCCGAACTCTTGCCACGTGGCGGTACCGTCGCCATCGATATCGGCCCTGAGGGCCGGGTACTGCGATGAAGAACCGAAATGCCAGGCGTCGCCGGTTGGAAAGACATCGGTCCGATACCAATCACGGTAGATTTCCGTGTAGGCCGTGGGTGTCTGCAATTCTGCCGTCGTCATGCCGCCGACACCAGGCGAGCGAATCTCATCGGTCTCCAGCGTCCCGTTGTCGTTGCTGTCATCGTCGCCGACACCAACGACGAGGCCAGAGGTTTCGATGTCCCAGTAGTTGGATCGCAAGGACGTCGTTATAGACTTGCTGCCCGCGATCCCACCGGCGACGCTTGCTCCCGATACGGGCCCTGTGGCATAGCTGGCAACAACCGGTTGGCCGCACACGTGGCCCACCAAGCCGCCGACGCCTCCTTTGTTGCAGCGACCGTCCCGGAGGCCCTCTCCCGACACGGGACCGGTGGCATAGCTGGCCACAATCGGTGACCAGTTCGATCCGACCAGCCCCCCGACACTCGCGACTCCGGCCACGGTGCCCGTGGCGAAGGAGGATTGGAGGGTGCTACCGAGGTTCTGAGCGCCGATCAGACCGCCGACGAGCCAGCGGCCGGTTACACGTACGGAGGCGTAGCAGTTTCGGACGGGAACACTGACCGATCCTGCCAGCCCCCCCACGACGTCGTGTCCCGACACCGTTCCGGTCGCATGGCTGGTTCGGAGGCTACTGCCCCCGACAACGTCTCCGGCCAGACCGCCCACCCGGTTGCCGCCTGTGACGTCGACGGCCGTCAATCCAAGGTTCGTGATCGGCCGCATGTGCACCTGGCCGAACAGGCCAACGTACTTCATCGCCGGCCGGTTGATGAAAAGGTTGGCGATCGTGTGCCCGTTGCCGTCGAAGTTGGCGGCAAAGGTGCCGTCCCCACCGTTCGGGAAGTCGTCGTCGCCCATGCCGATGGGCGTCCAACCGGAACCGCCCTCGGCCCGGGTCCAACCGTGATCGACTACCCCGGAGGCGTAGCTTCCCGGGTCTTCGAAGTCGAGGTCCGCCGTCAACTCGAAGCCCGTGCAGCCGTCCGCGCAACCCATGGCTTCCTGGGCATCGTCGAAGGCCTCGAAGTAGGAAATCCAATCGGCGGGTACGTCGGTCTCGCCGTTGCCGTCGAGGTCGTAGCGCAGCGCGTTGAGTTGCTCCAGATTGGCAATCTCGATCAACCCGTCGTCGTCCGCGTCGTAGTCGGTGTCGCCGTAGTCCCGCTCCACGGTGACGGCGACCCTTTGAAGCCGGCTCAAGCCACCGGGATCGGTGACTCGTATCGTAACGGTGACGGTTCCCGGTGCGAGTGGATCGATGGTCAGAATGGTCCCCGACAGGGTGACCGCGGCGATGCCTTCGGCGCCCGGCAGCAGGCTATAGGTCAGCGCCTCGCCGTCGGGATCATCGAACGTGGTGGACAGGTCGAGCTCTCGAACATCGGCGTCCACGCTCAGCGTCTGATCCTGCAGCGTGCCGGTCGGCGCCCGATGCGTCCTGTCGGATGCGACAGCGGAAACCGCGGCTGGCGCCAGTGGGATTCCCGCGCCGGAGTCGCGGTCGACGCCGGGAGCCTCGATGTCGAGGGCAGCCTCCGCCAGTGCTTGGCGCAGCGTCTCCTGATCTATCTGGTTTCGGCCGCCGGCCGCCTCCACCATCAGTGCCGAAATGGCCGCGGCATGGGGCGCGGCCGCCGACGTGCCTTCGAAGACCCGGAAGCCGGGGGTCGATGTGGAAACGCCGTCGGCAGCGGCGATGTCCGGCTTGTCGAGTACTATGCCACCGGTCGACGAGAAGTTCCCCGGCGTGATGGGCGTACCGTCCGGCCGGAAGAACATCCGCCGCGGACCATCCGAACTGAATGTCTCCACCGACTCGCTGCCATCGAAGACTCCAGCGTCACCGCCGGCGCTGAACGCGGCCACCGCCGCCACACCGATACCACTCTCGCTGGCAGCGTGACCGAATGTTTGCCCCGCAGTGACGTGCTCCAGCTCACCGCGAATGGCATTGAGCCGGATGTACCGCGCTTGGCCCTCATTGCGCACCACCACAAGATGCTTGCCGACATCGTCGGGAAATCCGTTGAAGCCCTCAACCGGATCCTGCTCCCCGTCCTGCACGTTCGTAGACGCGTGAATCACCGTGGTGAGTGACTCGTCGAGGAGATAGAGGTCGTGGTCGTTGGCGGAGGCGCCGAGCGGGTCCGCCCATTTCAACAGATACGCGCGACCCCATTTCGTAATACGGTTGGCACTGACCCCGTCGGCGAACTCGTGGTGGTTGCGCCCTGGCACGACATCCACCTGAGGTTCGCCACCAGCATCCGCAAAGTCGCCCTCCCAGACGCCAGCCGTGCCGTCGTTGAGGTTGCCGGCGTTTCCGGCCGCCGAGAAGTAGAAGCACCCTGCATCAACCGCCTCGTTGACGCCCTTGGCCACCACATCGTCCTGAAAAGCGGCCTCGGCGAACCAGATGATATCGTCGACGATGACGTCCGCGCCCGCTTCGCACAGCGCTTCGATGTTCGCGGCAAACTGGGCGGGGCTGCCGAAACCGGTGGCGAAATACAGGTGAGCACTAGGTGCTAGGTCGTGGACGATCTCCAGCATCGCGGTCCCTTCTCGGTGGACGCGCTCGCCCGCCTGCCCTTCCAAGACGACCACCGCGCCCGGAATATCACCCGACGCTTGGCGATCGGCGAGCGTGCCGATGCCGTTCGACAGCACGCCGATGCCGACTCCGGTGCCGTCGACGCCAAATTCCGTTCGTGCCTTCGCGACATCGTGTGCTACATCGCCCTGGGAGGTATCGACCTTGTCTATGCCCTGGGAGACGGTCCTACCGACCCGCTCCGGACGTTGCACCGACGGGTTGGTGATCGCCTGATCGGCAACCCTTATCCACTGCACTTGGTCGAGTGCCGCAATGGTCTCCATGTTGTCGAGGGGCATCCATGCGCGAATGGCGCGGTACTTGCCCACGCTGTTGACCACCTCGCCGCCGAGATCCTCGATCCGAGCCAGCAACTCCGGGGTGACGTCGGCTCTCAAGTCCACCAGCACCCGCAGCGGGCCGTCCTGCGACGGGGCGACGTACCAGTCTGTTCGCTCGGGGTCGCCGCTGGCCTCGATTTCCACCGGCGGCCTGTTGTAGGCGGGAACCACCTCGTTGCCCTGCGCCAGCCGCGACGCGTCGAGGAGCCGGGAGTCGATCTTGCGCTGTGCGGGATCGCGATCCTCCTTCTCCCCCATGACGGTCTCGATCTGGCGCACGGCCGCGAGGGGCAGATCGGAGCCGTTCAGCAGCGGGCGGCCTGCATTGGTTGCAAAATAGGTGATGTAGGCACCCGGAACGCCAGCCACCGGGTCCACATAGACGGCGCCCCGGGCCGTGGAGACGATGGCGTGCAGGCCTTGGGCGGTCCACTCGAGCCGGGCATCCCCGCCGTCTAGGCCCCGCCCGCGGTAGGCCTGCACGGCCTCACGTCCCGGCTGTGGTTCGGCTCTGATCCTGAAGCGCGCGAACGAGCCATCGGGCATTGGCAAGGTCAAGACAGGCAGTGGCTCGTTGTAGCGACGTTCCGACACCCGCTCCAGAACCCCGAGCAGGGTGTCCTGGTCCATACGCGCGGCCCGGTACGCGTCGGCCGTGGCGCGCAGCGGGCCGATCTCCGGCTGGTCGACGAACGCCCAAACGTCGTCTGCGGAACGGCTGCTGGACGGGGACGCGTCACTGGCGTCCGGCTGTCCGACCACTGTGGGCGCTACCGCGATCGCGCAAAGCGCGAGCAGGTTGCAGAAGCTTGGAGTTCGGTGGAAATGCGGCTGGGTATCTCTCGTGCTCACGTTCCGAGTTAACGGTATCTTTATGGAAAGATTATGCAACTTTTGCGAGGCAACGGAATCGGAGTACCTGTGTCGTTGGCGAACAGCCGGTTTGCTTCCGGTCGCCAGGGTCAACGGTTAGGCTATGCCGACCCGCCCAACCGGGCCCAACCAGGAAGGCTTCATGAACGGTCCACTTGCCGGCTACACGGTCCTTGATCTAACCATCGCCCGTGCCGGTCCCACCGCTGTCAGGTTGCTGGCGGACTGGGGAGCGGATGTCGTCAGGATCGAAGCGCCGCCGGCTGTTGGTGGCGCGATGACCGGTGCCCGCCGGGGACCCGACGAGCAGAACCTGCATCGCAACAAGCGCAGCGTCTGCATCAACCTGAAAGATCCCGACGGTCACGCGCTCTTCATGAAGCTGGCAGCGCGGGCCGACGTCGTCGTCGAGAACTTCCGCGCCGACGTCAAGCACCGGCTGAAGGTGGACTACGCGTCGGTCAAGGCTGCCAACGAGGCGATCATCTACGCCAGCATCTCGGGGTTCGGGCAGGAAGGTCCCTACAGCAAGCGGCCAGGGGTCGACCAGATCGTTCAGGGCATGAGCGGACTCATGTCCATCACCGGCGAACCGGGCCGCGGGCCGATGCGGGTGGGCATCGCCATCAGCGACACGGCTGCGGGCATGTTCCTGGGGCAGGGCATCCTGCTGGCGCTGCTGCATCGCGAGAAGACCGGCGAAGGGCAGTGGGTGCATACCTCGCTGCTCGAAGCCATGCTGAACAAACTCGACTTCCAGGGTGCCCGGTACACGATGTTGGGTGATGTGCCCGCACAGCAGGGCAACGACCACCCGATCGCTACGCCCATGGGCGCGTTCCGCTGCCGGGACGGCCACGTCAACATCGCGGCGCCGTCGGATCGGATGTGGAAGAGCTTCTGCGAAGCGGTTGGTGCCGATGCGCTCTACGGCGATGACCGGTACGACACGGTGCAGAAACGACGTGGGGCGAAGGTGCAGTTGAACGCGGAGATCGAGGGGGCCATTGCGGATCTGTCGGTGGATGACGTAGTGGCAAGGCTGAATGCGGCCGGCGTGCCGTGTGGTCCCATCGGCGACATCAAGGGCGGCTTTGACAACCCGCAGGCGAAGTACCTGGAGATGGCCAAGCCGGCCGCACATCCGGAGCTGGGGGACGTCAACCTGATCCGTTCGCCGATCAACCTGTCTGGGTTCCCGCACCCAGAGCGGTTCGACCACGCCGCCCCGGATCCGGGTGCCGACAGCGACGGCGTGCTCACCGATTTCGGGCTGGAGCCGACCGAAATCGAGGAGCTACGCTCGAGCGGTGTGATCGCGTAGGGGCGAGGGCGCGCCCTCGCGGGCGGGTTGTGGTCGCCCGCGTCTGCGCGCGACAACTTCCGCGTTCCAACTCGCGTGGGCGGGGATAAACCCCGCTCCGGCGATGCGAGCCCGCTAAAGCCGGGTCACGACGTCAGCGCATCCACTACTGCGTCGATGCACGCATCCGCCTTGGCCCGCATTTCGTCGTCGGGGCCGAAAAGGGACATCCACCCTACGGCCGAAAAGGGACATCCACCCTACGGCCGAAAAGGGACATCCACCCTAGGCTGGATGTCCCATAGTGCGGGGTATCACGCGCCCCCCGCGCGATAGGGTCGCGCTACGAGGTCAACGCATCCACGACGGCGTCAACGCACGCGTCCGCCTTCGCGCGCATCTCGTCGTCGGTGGCATCCTGGATGGGATGCGCGACGAACACGCGACGCGCGTCGTCCATGCCGAGGGCTTCGGCCTGTGCCGTGGCCGCGTCCACGAACTCCGTTGAAGCGATGCTGACCGAGGGAACTCCCTGGATCTCGAACCATACCGTGTCATGCAAACTGCACGTGGTACAGGAGCCTCAGTCGGCCAGCGCCTCGATCACAAAGTCGTTGGCGTCGCGGATGTCCCGGCGCAATGCATCCGGCGCCGGCTTGGTGAACGTCGGTTTGGCGTACCGGTTGATGGTCACGTCCGGCAGTCGCTCGGCAAGCCGGGTCTCCAGTTGATCGAGCAGCACGTTGCCGCGCGGCTTCGATATGTCGAGCAGGGCGACGTTGCCGCGCACGGTGCCGCTGCGCGGCGTCACCGTGCGTGCCACCGGTACCCGCTCGTCGGTGGGGTCGAGGATCGTTGCCATGGTCCCTCCTTCCTAGTGCAGTGTTGATTTAACGCGTCTGGGGCGCGAACTCAATGGTCGATCTTTCGTGACACCGGCATGGAGCCGATCGCGCCGCCGGCCCAGCCGTGGTAGACGCCGGTGAACTTGCCGGCTCCGGCCCCCGCCACGACGATGTGGATGTTGTCCTTGGAGGCGAACTTCGGCGTTGGGCGATTGCGGCGATCCTCGGGCATGGCGGCAAGGCGTTCCGGTGAAATGCCCCCTCCGGCCTCGTCGGTCGAGGCCAGTTCGGCGAGCGGTCGTGCAGTCACCTTCTGGATCTGTTCGCGGACGTCGTCCTTGGTGAAACCATCGCGTCTCAGGGTGTCGACGTGTTCGGGCGAGATGACAAGCAGCGCATCGCCGGCGTTGTGGGCCCGCACATGGTGGGCCGCTTCCACCGATAGGCCGATGCTGCCCGCGAGCTGTTTCGCGGTCCGCGACGACTGATCCACACACAGGGCGGGACCGCTGGTCATGGCGAAGACGGTTACCACGGAGTCCTCCGCGTCGAAACCACGTTCGACGTGCAGCGGTTCCCACGGACTGCGTTCCTCCCACTCGGCGAAACACATCGTGAACTTCATCGGGTTGCCCAACGTTGAGCGTTCGGTTCCGCCCGGCTTGGCACCGCCGATGTTGCGCACAGCCAAGCGCACGGCACGGCCGATAGCCCCGTTGGCGCGCGTGCCCTGGCCGAGGACGCCGAGCCCCATGTTCATGCCGATGCGCTCACGTATGGGGCCGTTGACGATCACCACCGGCGAGGCGCCCATGGTGGTGGCGTTGACGCCGTGAATGTTGAACGTCTTGTTGCAGACCGCCTCGACCGTGGCGATGACCACCGGCAGGTACTCGGGTTTGCAGCCGGCGAGGACGGCATTAATGGCGATCTTTTCGACGGTCGCCGGGGCGTAGTTGGGCGGGATCTCGGCGACAACCTCCTGGCTGTCACGCTTGGTACCGCTCAACATGCGCAGCACCCGCTCGGGGGTCGGCGGCACGACCGGCAAGCCATCGGTGAAGCCTTGGTCGAAGAGGAACTCGTGGACGTCGTCGGCCGGGGCGATCTCGATCTTGCGCGCCCGTAGCGGACTGTTCTCCGACTCGGCCCGCAGTCGTTCCGCGATCACCGGATCCTGGGTCAGCGAGCCGCAGCCCGGACGCCACTTCGGCAGCGACTCCCAGTCGACCTGGGTTCCGGGCAGGTGGTTGCCAAAAAACTCCTGCCACTCCGCGCGGTCGAAGCCGACCAGCCGGTCGACCTCCTCGCCGTCGCCGTCGGCGAGCAGCACCAGCGGTACGGTCTCGACGTCGTAGGCGAAAGACACCTTCAGCGTCGAGTCGTCCAGCAGCGGAACGGTCAGGCCATGACGCTCGGTGAGCGTCCGGTTGCCTTCCACGGTTTGTCCGGCGGTGAGCAGTGGCACCTCGCCCGCATCGTGCGCCGCCTGCAGCAGCGGCATCACGAGGTTGCAGGTGGGACAGTCCTCCTTGACGAAGCAGACCAGCGCCGGTGCGCCAGTGGGAAACGTCCGATCGCCGCCCGCCATGTCGGCCAGCGAGAATGCGGGCAGCATCGTTGCCATGACCAGCGTCGCGTGGTCAGTGGATCTCGGCGGACTTGCCTTGGGCCGCTCTCAACTTCTCGATGTTGAACCCGGGCTCTTTCGCGGCGGCAATGACGACACCTTCGCGGCGCGCGATTGCGGCCGCGGCGTCCATGACCTTGTCGGCCACATCGTGGGGAATGACCACCGCGCCGTGCTGATCGGCGTGCACCAGGTCGCCGTCCATGACAGTCATGCCGCAGACGTTGATCTGGCCCGCGAACGAAACCACGTGCACGAACGCGTGGGAGGGACCCACCCGGTCGGCCAGCATCTGGAAGCCGTCGGCTACATCCGGCAGATCCCGGACACTGCCGTCGGTGATCACGCCCAGACAACCGAGACCCTTGTGGATGTTGCTGTTGACCTCGCCCCAGAACGAGCCGTAGCCGCGGGCATCGCCGTCGAGATCCTGGATCACCGAGATCGCCGGCTTCGGCCCGCCGTTGTCGATGTAGTCGTAGTAGTCGCCGGGACTGTTGCGCCGGTCCGGCGGATGCTGCGCGCGGATGGTGGCGGTGCGGGCGTAGCCCACCATGACGCCCAGTTGGGGGCGGGTGCAGACCAAGGGCTCCACCGTGTAGCCGAAGCCACGGCGCTGCGGCGCAACGCTCTCCAACGCGTTGCAGACGGTGGGGGTATCGATCGTGGCGAGCTGTTCAAGCAACTCGGCGGGGTGTTCAGCCATGTGGGATTCCTAGAGTCGACTAGCCAAAAGTACGCAGTGTACCCGTAGGGGCGACCCTTGTGGTCGCCCTCCCGACCACGTGGTCGCCCGTCCCCGTCACGACACGGTATCGAGTGGCCAATACGGGCGACCACAAGGGTCGCCCCTACGCTTTCGGCTGCACTCCGGCCCATTGTCGCGAAAGGCCTTTGGCAACGTAACCGGTTTCCGGCCGCCATTCTGCGTTGAACGAGTCGTTTCGCTTATAGTTCAGCGGCTGTGTCCAGCGAGAGATTGGGAATGACCGGCGTCGCGCAGGTCGAGACGAGGCTGAATAGCCTGTTCGAGCCTGGATTCACCTCCGGGGATCGCGTACTCATGGATGCGAAAGGGGAGACGCCGACACCAGGTGTGCTGCGCGAAGCGCCGGTGGTCACGATTCGCGACGGCCGGGATCTGCAGCGTCGGGCCGGGACGTCACGATCCTTCACCGAGGCTGGCTTCTTCGAAGAACACAGTTTCGTGCTCCTCGACCACACCTCGGCGGTTCGAGATTGGGACAACGACCCCGCAACTCCGGCCGAGGACACCGAGATCACCCGCGTCTACTTTCCGGAGATCACCTCGATCATCCGAGAACGCCTCCTGCCCGGCGCCAGAGTCGAGATTCCGCAGGTTCCGTATCTGCTGCGCCGCGGGCCGAACACCCCCAACCCCTTCTACGGACAGGTCGCCCACCAGGACTACGGGCTCAGCGCGGACGACTACGAGGAGAATGTTGCCGCCTATGGCACCGCCGAGGCCGCCGAGGCCTGGCGCCGACAGTACGCCCGGGACGACGTGACCGGGTTCTTGGTCATCAACTTCTGGCGGACGGTCTACATGGACGAGCCGCTGCGCCATCTGCCGCTGACGATCTGCGACCCGTACACGGTCGAGCCCCGCGATGTCATCTCCACGGGGCTCACGAACTTCACCCCGACCGGACGACCGTCCAACCAACTGGGGCTGCGCCACAACCCGGAGCAGCACTGGTACTACTACCCTAGGATGAACACGGGCGAAGTGCTCGCCTTCAAGAACTTCCAATGCTGGAAGAGTGACTTACGCCCTAAACTTCGAACGTGTTTCCATTCTGCGTTCGATGAACCCCATCCACTCGAGCCACCCGATGTATTGAGCGAACGACAAAGCTGCGAGTATCGCGTCGGCGTCTATTTCCTGAAGGACTAAGCGAGGATCCCCAATGGCCTACGACCTGGTGATACGAAACGGCACGCTCGTCGACGGCACCGGTGCCTCGGCCCGCTCGGGCGACGTGGCCGTGCAGGGCGATCGCATCGTCGCCGTAGGGCAAGTCGGGGCCAAGGGTCGACGCGAGATCGACGCCTCCGGGAAGATCGTGACGCCGGGCTTCGTCGACATCCATACCCACCTCGATGCCCAGATCGCCTGGGACCCTATCGCTTCGTCGTCGTGCTACCACGGTGTCACCTCGGTCGTGATCGGCAACTGCGGGGTCACCTTCGCGCCCTGCAAGCCGGAGGACCGCGGCTACCTCGCGGAGATGATGGAGTCGGTGGAGGACATCCCGAAGGAATCGATCGACGCCGGCTTGCCTTGGGACTGGGAGACCTACGGGGAATACCTGGAGTCGCTCGACCGAATGGACAAGGGCGTGAATGTCGGCGGCATGGTGGGCCACTGCGCGGTCCGCATACATGCCATGGGAGAGCGCAGCCTGGACGAAACGCCCGCCAGCGACGAGGACGTGCAACGCATGTGCGAACTCGTGGACGAGGCCATCGCCGCCGGCGCCCTGGGGTTCTCCACCTCCAGAACCTTCCTGCACAAGGTTCCCGACGGCCGCTACGTCCCCGGAACCCACGCCGACCCGAGCGAGCTCCTGGCCATCGGCCGCGTCCTGGGTCGACGGCGCAAGGGCATTTTCGAAGGCGCCCTGCGGATCGGTGAACGGGACCGCGAAGAGCACCTGCCGAAGACCCGCGCCGAGATCGCGTGGGTAGGTCAACTGTCGCGGGAGAACAACGTCCGCGTGACCTTCGGCCTCGCGCACAGCTACCGACGCCCGGATCTCTACCGGCGCGTCATCGGCTTCGCGGAGGAGGAGAACGCCAACGGCGCACAGCTTCGCCCGCAGACGAGCTCGCGGGGCATCGGCGGGCTGTTCGGCCTCGACCATCGCACACCGTTCAATGGTTCCGCCGCGTGGCGCGAACTCGGCAGGATGCCGTTCGCGCAACGCTTGGCGGCACTCGAGGACGAGTCCTTCCGGGTGCGACTGCTCGAAGTCGAGTCACCGCCCGTCATCGACCTCGAAAACGCCTACATCCTCACCGACGACGATCTTGACTACGTGCACGACCGGTCGCGGTCGCTGACGGCCTACGCTGAACGCACCGGCCAGGGCGAAGTAGCCGCCTTCATCGAACTGAATCGCCGACACCAGGGGAGGGTGCAGCTCTGGCACCCGGGGCTCAACCAGTCCATGGACGCCATCGAGGAGATGATCACCAACCCCACGGTCGCCATGGGCCTCGGCGACTCGGGTGCCCACGTCGGCCAGATCATGGACGCCAGTTCACCGACCTGGCTCTTGTCCTACTGGGTCAAGAACCGCGGCGTGATGAGCCTGGAGGAGGCCATCCGGGGCTGGACCGGCGACACGGCCGCGATCTTCGGCATCAAGGATCGTGGCGTGCTCCGCGAAGGCACCTACGCCGACATCAACGTCATCGACTTCGACAACCTCGCCATGGAACTCCCGGAGTACAAGCACGACTTCCCCGCAGGTGCTGGCCGCTACGTGCAACGCGGCCGCGGCTACGAGCAGGTGATCGTCAACGGCGAATTGTTCATGGAACACGGCGAACACACGGGGGCTTTGGCAGGCCGGACGTTGCGCAGCTAACGAACCGCGCCTCGGAAACGGTCGTAGGGGCCGCCCTTGTGGCGGCCCGCATTGGCAAACGCGCATCTAGGTTGGTTCCGGAAACAGCCTCGTTCGGACCTCCCGCCATTGACACCCCTAGGGCTCGCGATAAGATACGCGACCCCTGTACCAAGGGGTGTTTAGCTCAGTTGGGAGAGCGACGGCCTTACAAGCCGTAGGTCGCAGGTTCGAGCCCTGCAACACCCACCACGGAGCGGTAGTTCAGCTGGTTAGAATACCGGCCTGTCACGCCGGGGGTCGCGGGTTCGAGTCCCGTCCGCTCCGCCACGCACACCCCAGAAAACTAACTGCGCGTACGGCGTGCCGCGGAGCTGACTGCCCGAAGGTCGGCTGCGGCCCCATTCTCCCGTCCACGCCCCCGAACCCGGGCCTTTTCGGACTCCAAGGTGGGATATGCGCACGGCTGCCGGCGAACAGCAGTCGTCCGCTCGGCCTGTATCCATCTTGCCGCACTCGACTTGGGTCATGCCGACCCGCCGCTGAGCCATCGGGCAATCTCCTGCTCGCTGGTCCCATCCCCGGGTGATCTTGGCCCTATACGTCGAATCTCTAAAGAAGGCCTCGAAGACATTCCGTGGATCGTACGACCGATCCACGACGGTCATCGCCTGCGGGATAGATGCTGGCGACAATCTCTGTGGCACCTGCGTCGAAGTAGGTCTTCAATTGCGCCTCGACCTCGCTTTCGTTGCCTACCACGGCGATGTCGCCGGGATTCTCGACTCCTTGCGCATCGAGTTGACGACGATAGGTCGGCAGCTCGCCGTAGATGCTGTAGACCTCATTGGCTCGCGCTACGGCTTGTTCCTCGTCGTCGTGGACGCAAACTGGCAGTCCTACTGCAACGCGGGGGGCGTCTCGATCGGCAGCTTCGGCTGCTTTCTTGATCTCGGGTACGGTGTGATCGCGAATGGTCTTCTGACTAACCATCCAAGTCACCGCGCCGTCGGCGACACGACCCGCAGCTCTTCGCATCTCGGGAGTTAGGGCGGAGACAACCACCTTGTATGGCTCGGGTTCTGGAAAGTCCGACTCGACCTCTGCGCTTGCCTCGTCAGCTCCAAGTTCAGCCTTGTCGGGTTCCCCAGACTCCTCGGTTACGCTCAGATAATCTCGAATGTGTCGAACAGACTCGCCATAGGACAAACCCAACGTCTCGTACTCGGGTTCCGCGGTGGGTCCAATGCCTAGCACTAGGCGACCACCGGCCAGGACGTTCACTGTGCTTGCTTGATGCAGCATCGCGCCGGGGTGACGAGGGTAGGTGGGTATGGTCGCGAGTCCTAGTTCGATCCTGGTCGTGTTGTGGCCGATCAAACCCATCATGGTTAGCGCGTGGAAAGTGCTGGCTTGCTGCATCCAGTAACTTGCGAAGCCTTGCTCTTCGTATCCGACAACCTCGTCGACGAGACTCGCGAGCGACGCGCCTTGGCGGAGGTTCTTGCCAAGAATTCCGATTTTCACGGGCTACTCCTCTTCAAGTCCGACGGACCGTACGGCATCTCCCTCGCGCCTAACAAGGGCCGACCGTCGACCCGCCGCTCGGGGCGCTTTTTCCCTAGGGGTGGCCGTAGGGGCTCATAGGGGTGATGCTTGCGATCATCGCGCGACCACGCTGCAACCACGGAGTATTTGACCTATGCGAGTAGGATTCATCGGCCTCGGCGGCATCGGCAAGCCCATGGCCACGAGCATCGCGCGCGCCGGGTTCGACCTCACGGTCAACGACCTGCGCGAGCAGCCGCTCAAGGATCTCGAGCAGCAGGGGGCGCGTGTCGCCCGCTCGCCGCGAGAAGTGGCGTTGGCTTCGGACATCATCCTCGCCTCGCTGCCGTCCAACGAGGTGAGCGAGGAGGTTGCGCTCGGCGCCGACGGAGTGCTGGCGGGTGCTTCGGCGGGCGACATCTACATAGAGCTCAGCACCATCAGTCCCGACGTCGTTCGCCGCATCTCGCGTCAAGCCGCGGAACGAGGCGTGGAAGTCCTCGACGCACCGGTCAGCGGCGGCATAGCGCAGCGTCGGGAGGGGCGGCTCTCGGTGATGGTCGGTGGCGATGCGGCGACCTTGGCGCGTGCTCGGCCGGTGCTCGAGGCGATCGGGGAGCGGATCTTCCACGTGGGCGAAACCGGCGCGGGGGCCACCGTTAAGCTTGTCAACAACCTGCTCAACGCCATTGGCGCGGTCGCCACGATGGAAGCCTTGGCACTTGGCGTGAAGGCGGGACTGAGCGTCGACAAGATGAAGGAAGTCATCAGCGAGAGTAGCGGTGCCAGCCGGGCGTTCGACGGAACCGTTGCGTCGATCGGGCGGAGTTCTGAGCCGCCGCCTGGGGAGACGGCCAACATGGGCCTCAGGACCATCGGCAAGGACATCCGCTTGGCTGTCGAGCTCGCCGGCGACCTTGGCGTTCCTCTGTCCGTGGGCTCTAGCGCGCTACAGCTCTACCTCGCCGGCTTCGGGCATGGATGGGCGGACAAGGAGAGCTGGGCGATAATGGAGCTGGTCGAACGCATGAGCGGTGTCCGCGTGCGGCCGTCCGATGTGGGAGAGGACGATGACGGATGAGGCGATGCCTTGCTGGGGAACTCGATGACTATCAGACCATTTGGTCGCGTGGCCGTGACGCTCGTTGCATCACAATGCCTGATCGGCATGATGGCACTTGTTGCCGTTGGGGAGAACGCAATGGGCGCTGATGCGTCGGAAGCGCCGGATCCATCTAAAGATAAAGAGCCTGTGTATAGGACGACGTCCCATCCGCAAAGAGGGACCTTCGAGTATCACCCGGACTTTCCGTCCCGGAATGTCGTGCCGCGCCCCGTGGAGGTTTGGCTGCCGGAAGGCTACGACGCGGCATCGGATGTCCGCTATCCGGTCCTATATGTGCACGACGGCCAGTTCATGTTCCTCCACGGCCAATCACCGTTCTCGGGAACGGATTGGCTCTGGGATCTGGATACGACCATGGCAAGGCTCATCGACGATGGCGAAATCCGGCCGGCCATCGTTGTTGCCGTCTGGGCGGACCTGGATGCGAAACCCAACCGAGGCTTGGAATACATGCCGCAAAAGCCCGTCACTGGCGAGGTTTGGGAACGGATGGTCGCCGGAGATCCGCCGTTGAAAGGCGGGAAGCTCGTCTCCGACAGTTACTTGAAGTTTCTAGTCCACGAACTCAAACCGTTTGTCGACCAGAACTATCGAACCCAACCGGATCGAGCGAACACGCTCGTCATGGGCTCGAGCATGGGCGGGATGATCTCCTCCTACGCCATCGTCGAGTATCCCGACGTCTTCGGTGCCGCGGCGTGCCTGTCCACCGATTGGACGAACGGCGATGGCGCTGTCATCGCGTGGTACAGGGACCGCTGGCCGCAGGCCGGAGTACACCGGTTCTATTTCGATCATGGCACGGAGACCTACGATGCAAACTACGGACCCTTTCAATTGAAGATGGACGAATTGATGCGCAACAAGGGCTATCGATCCGGAGAGGATTGGGTCTCGCGTCGCTTCGAGGGTGCCGATCACACGCCGAGAGCTTGGCGTGAGCGTCTTCATGTTCCTTTGAGATTCCTGTTGGGCAATCAGTAGTTCCGGACGGGAGGTCTCTCGAGTGGGAACAACCACTACGAACAGTCTTGGCGCCTCGCTTGTCCTTTTCGGGCTATTTCTGTCCGTGCCCGTAATGGCCGACAAACCCAACGTCATACTGGTGATGTCCGACGATCATGGTTGGACGCAAACCGGCTATTACGGTCACCCGCTCCTCAAGACGCCGCACCTCGACGATATGGCGGCGAACGGTTTGCGCATGGATCGGTTCTATGCAACGGCCCCGATGTGCTCACCGACGCGCGCCGCCGTACTGACCGGTCGTACCAATGATCGGACCGGTGTTTTCAAGGTGGGTGATCCGATCAACAAGCAGGAGAAAATGCTGTCCACCGCATTCCGGAGGGCCGGTTACGCCACCGCGCACTTCGGCAAGTGGCATCTGAACGGAAGCAATACGCCCGGTCACCAAGTTCTGGCAGACGACCCGCTCAGCCCCGGTCAACTCGGCTTCGACTATTGGTTGAGCATCTCCACCCAGTTCAACCTGAATCCGGTGTTGAGCCGAAATGGCGTCCCGGAACAGTTCGAAGGCGATGGCTCCGAGGTGATCGTCGACGAAGCACTAAAATTCATTGGCCGCGAGACGAAGAAGGGTCGCCCCGTGTTCGTGGTGGTCTGGTACTCCACGCCCCATCGTGTATTCGAAGCGACCGAGGAGGATGTCGCTCCTTACCTGGACCGCACCGATAAGAGCTCGGCCCTGCAGCTCGGCGAGTTGGCGGCGATGGATCGTTCGATTGGTACGCTTCGGCAAGGACTTCAAGAACTCGGGATCGCGGACAACACGCTCGTCTGGTTCACCAGCGACAACGGCGGTCTTCCCGATATCGACTATGGGGAGCATTTGGGAGTTCACCCCGACACCACCGGACACCTGCGTGGATTCAAGAAGGATCTCTACGAAGGCGGTATACGAGTGCCGACGATTGTCGAGTGGCCGGGAACCATCGAACCCCGGGTGTCGCACTATCCAGCCGCCACGACAGACATCTTCCCAACATTGATTGATGTCGCCGGCCTCGACCCGAACTCCATCAATCCGGTCAACGATGGCGTCTCATTGGTGTCCGTTCTAAATGGCAACGAGCCCTCGCGTAGGGAACAGCCGATGGGATTCAGGGTGGTCGCCGGGCGGGCGTGGATGGACAACGAATGGAAGCTGGTCCGCAACTACACCAGCGGCGAGGACGGAGAATTCGAACTCTACAACGTCGTCGGCGACCCGTCCGAGTCCAACAATCTGATCAGGCAGCGCCCGGATATCGCCGCCCGGATGATGAAGGAACTCAGCGTCTGGGAGGCGAGCGTCGAGAGGAGCATCGCCGGCGCCGACTATCGGGACGAGTCCGCCGCCCGGTAGCCGTCAGTCATCAATGGCCGCTGCAATCGCCTCTGCAATCCTGGACGCCAAGTCATTCGTGGGTTGCTGAACCATGATCGCCACGGCCAGCGCTTCTTTGGGATCCGTCCAGGAGACGGTTCCGGCCGCACCGCCCCAGCCGAAGGCGCCCACGCTTCTCCCCGTCTGCGCCAAAGCCGGATCCACGGTGATGGAAACCGTGTAGCCGAACGCAACCCCGGCAATGCCCTTGGGGCCGCCGGCGAACAACTCGCCCACTTGGTCGGTGGACATCATTTCAACCGACTCGGGTTGCAGAATCCGGTTGCCGAAGAGTTCGCCCTTGTTGACCAGCATCTGCTCGAAGTGCAGGTAGTCTCGGGCGGTGCTGACCAAGCCGGCGGAACCCGAGAAATAGGTGGTGGGCGTGCCCGCCTTGCCTTCGACGAAGATCAGCATGCGATGCAGTTTGTCCTTGGGGACGATCCAATACGTATCCTTCATGTCCAGTGGGTCGAAGATGCGTTGCTGAACGAAGTCGTTGAACGGCATGCCGGATACGATTTCGATGACTCTCGCGACCACATCGAGCCCACCGCCATAGCCCCAGCGAGATCCGGGCTGAAAGTTGAGGGGCCCTTCGGCGACGATGGGTATCCAAGTGGCCAAGGTGTCGTCGCTGCCCGGCCCCTTGCCGGCCCTGCCGAGGCTTCTGCCGGAGATTCCGGAAGTGTGCGTTAGCAGATCGTGAATGGTGACCGGACGATGGCTGTCGACCAGTCGATGCTCGGACGCTTCCGCCGATCGCTTCTTGGCGCTGGTCTGCATGTCGACCGGTTCGTCGACAACAGCCACCTTGATGTCCTTGAACTCGGGGATGTACTTCTCGACGGGATCAGACGGACTGATGAGGCCCTCCTCGATCATCATCATGGCGGCAACGCCGAGAATCGGTTTGGTGGATGAAGCCATGTGGAACATCGCGTCGTCCCGCACGGGTTCACCGTCGGAAACACCCTGCGCTTCGAAGTAGACGACCTTGCCGCGACGGGCGACGCCGACGACGGCGTAGTGGATGCGGCCGTCATCAATGAATTCCTGGACGACATCCCGGACCCCGTTCAGTCGTTCCGCCGACATTCCCACTTCCTCCGGAGTTGCGCGCGGCAATTCAGACGTGGCGGCCATCGATCCCCCCTCTTTTTGCTCGTCGCCGATCGCACTGCCCGCTGGGGTCAGCATCAGCAAGAGACCCAGAACCATCACCGGTCTTGTCACTACGGTCCTCTCTGCATAGGGAATGGGTGCGGTCGGAGTATAAGATGTCTCGCCGGGTCTACTGACGAATGGTTCTATGGCGCTCGAACTCGGAGTGATAGCGGATGACCTCACCGGCGGGATGATGGTCGCGAGCCTGCTGGAGCGGGAGGGCGTCCGGTGTCCCCTGGTCACCTCCGCCGAGGCTCTCGGCGATCTCGATGCCGAGGCCGATGCGGTGGTGGTGGGCAAGAAGCTCCGCTTGATCCCCGCCGCGGACGCCCGGAACGAAGTGAGTGCGATCGGCCGTGCGCTCAAGGCCATCGACGCGAAACGCATCTACTACAAATACTGCGCGACCTTCGATTGCACCGACGAGGGCAACATCGGGCCCGCCGCCGAGGCGCTCCTGGCGGTCACGGGTGGCGACCGGGTGATCTTCGCGCCGGCCTTCCCCGAATACAGCGTCACCGTGTTCCAGGGTCGCCTGTTCGTCGGCGATAAGTTGCTGTCCGAGTCGTTCAAGCAGTACGACCCCGTGACACCCATGACCAACGCCAACCTCGTGCAGGTGCTTAAGCCGCAGATGACGGAACCGGTCGGGGTGATCTCCCACCGGGTGCTGCATCGGGGCCTCGCCGCGGCACGGGACTATGTGGATGCCCAGATCGCGTCGGGCACGCGCGCGTTCGTGATCGACTCCGTCGATGACGACGACGTCACCCGGGTCGCCGAGCTCGTGGACGACTGGGCGGTGACCACGGGCGGGGATGCATTGCCGGGCTTCCTTGCACGCCAGTGGTTGCCGGCCGATCACCCTCCCGGAGATCGAACCGTGCTGCCCGCGGCTCCTGGACACGAGGCGGTCATCGCCGGCAGCTGTGCACCGCCGACGCTACGCCAGGTCGATGACTTCGAGACCCGCCACCCGGTATTCCGCATCGATCTCGTGGAATCAGGCGATGGCGTGCTCGATGAAATTCGGAGCTGGGCAGCAGAGCACGTTCCAAGAGGTCCGGTGGCCGTATCCACCTCGGCTGACGTGGCCGGTGTCGAACGCGCTCAAAACGCACTCGGCAGGGATGAAGCAGCCGCCCGCGCCGACCGTCTGCTCGGGGAGGCCGCGAAGATTCTCTATGAGCTCGGCGTGCGCAAGCTCGTCGTGGCAGGCGGCGAAACCAGCGGGCAGGTGTTCGGTGCGCTCGGTATCCGTCAGGTCGAAGTGGGTTCCTTCGACGACCTCTCGGGCGGCTATTGTTTCAGCCATGCGCCTGGACCGCTCGCCATGGTGGTCAAGGCAGGGGGGCTGGGGAATGCGACCTTCTTCGAGTATGCGCTGGAGCGCATGAGACGATCGGAACAGAGGACGGAGGCTGACAATGAGCGGTGAGCAAGACGAGCAACAGGTCCGCGAAGAGATCACGGAGTGCTACCGCTATTCGGCGGGTCTCGGATTGAACGAGCTGTCGTCCGGCAACTTGAGCTGTCGTTTCGAGGACGGCATGTTGATTTCGCCGAGTGGGGCGTCGGAGGCGAACATCGCGCCGGAGCGCATCGTCCGCGTGTCGCTGGACGGCGACTGGGAGGGTGACGTCAAGCCGTCGTCCGAGTGGCGAATGCATGCGGAGATCTACCGGCAGCACGAGAGGGCACAGGCGGTGGTGCACACCCACTCCGACTATTGCGTGGCCCTGTCGTGCCACAACCAGCCGCTGCCCGGTTTTCACTACCTGGTGGGGTCGTTCGGCGGCGACGACGTGCCTTGCGTGCCGTATTCGACGTTCGGCACCGAGACACTTGCCCGGGATGCGGCGTCTGCGTTGAAGGAACGCAGCGCGTGCCTCCTCGGCAATCACGGCATGATCTGTCGGGCGGGGAACCTGAAGTCAGGCGTGGAGCTGGCCCAGCGTCTCGAGATCATGTGCCGTCAGTACCTGGTGTCGCGTCAGATCGGGGAACCCGACCGCTTGACCACCGCCCAGTGGGACGAGTTCTTCGACCGCGCCCGCAAAGTCAGTTACGGGCGCTACATCTGAGTCCCGGACGCACTCATCGACGCACCGTCCGGTACACTGAGCGTCGCCAAGGCAATAGGAAGCACCATGTTCAGTTTCGAGGGTTACCGGCCGGTGGACCTGAGTCCGCGCCTCAAGGCCCGGGTATATCGGGTGGATGGCTCGATCGAGGAGGGCAATGCCGACCCGTACGGCAGACCCTGGGTCATGAAGGAGGGCAGGTTCCCGGCGGACAATTCGCTGTTCACCCTGTATTCGGCGCCGCCTGGGGGCGACGAAGCGTGGCACCAGGAGCGGATGACCACGCACCATGGCGCTCACGTGCAGGGGGGCAAGGGCCACATCAGTCACTGGTCCGGTGTTCCCGAGGACATGAAGGGGTTGTGGGAGATGCCGCTGACGACCTTCATGGGCGAGGCGGCCGTGTGCAACCTCAAGGATCTCGAACCGCGCGCCATCGCGGATGCGAGCGAGTATCCCCGTGGCGCCGGAATGGCGCTGAAGAGCCGGGAAGGGGATGTGCGGGGCCAAGAGATCAAACCCGAACATCTCGACAACATTGAGGTGGGCGACATCGTGCTGATGACCAGTCCGTTCACCGGCCTCGAGCAGCCCTGGCTGTCCCCGGCCACCTGCGAGTGGCTGATCAACGATCGCCGGATCAAGATGCTGGGAATCGGCGCGCCCGGCATCGAATGGCAATACGACCTCAAGCTGCCGGCACCGGACAACTCGCCGGTTCGGCGGGCGCTGCTTGGTGCCAACGTCCCCATCGCGCATCCGTTGGTGAACATCGACACGTTGACCCAAGACCGGGTCTTCTACGTCGGCTTGCCGATGCGGTTCACGAAGTCGGAAGCCAGTTTCATCAGGGCCATCGCCCTGGAAGAGGAATAGGGAGGGAACATGATCAGTCTCGAAGGACAGCGAATCGTCGATCTGAGCTGGGAGCTTGTTTCCCGGGTGACCCGCATGGACCAGACCGTCGAGGAAGGCAAGCGGGACGTCTACAACATGCCTTGGATCGTCGAGGAGACCTACAACGAACAGGACGGCACCATCGAGCACTTGGTGGCGTGCAACGAGGGCACCGTCGCCGCCTGGCCGGTTGGCGGGGTCAGCGGCCACATGGGGTCGCATGTGCAACTGGGTATCGGCCACAACGACAACTGGACGGGCTTGCCGGAAGGAATGAAGGGCATCTGGGAGGTGCCCGTGGGTACTTATTACGGCGAAGCCTGCGTGTGCAAGCTGGACCATCTGAAAGGACAGCCGATCCTGCCGGAGCACCTGTCCAACGTGCGCGAAGGCGACATCGTGTTGATGGGCAGCAGTCACACGGACGACGACGTCCCCTGGATCGAGGGCGATACCGCCTATTGGTTGGCGGAGCAGAAGATCAAGATGCTCGGCGTCGGCGTGCCGGGGATTCGCTGGGAAACCAAACAGCTCGACCCGGAGCCCGACAACTGCCCCACGCACCGGGCGATGACGGGCGCCAACATCCCCATCGTCTACCCGCTGGTCAACATCGAGACCCTTGAGCGCGATCGCTGCTTCTTCATGAGCCTCCCGCTCAACGTCGAGCGCATGGAAGGCACCTGGGTCCGGGCGATCGCCATCGAAGAAGCGTAGAAGCCGGACGAGCCACAAGGCCGGCGACACCCTCGTAGGGGCGTCCCTTGTGGTCGCCCGTTCTGCTGTGCGTGGGAAAATCAGCGATCTCGCACATCCGCCCAGGTCAACGTCGCTAACGCCCATGGCGTACCTCCGGCGATGCTTCGCCGACCATCGCCGCGCCGGGAACCTCTGTGGTAGTTTGCGAAGATGCCAACCGAACCACCGTCCACCGTACAGCAAACCTCCTCGAGCGCCACCAGCGGGGTCGCTGCGCATCGGACGTCCCTGGCCACCCTTCACGCCCGCGCCCTCTACCGACCGGTGCCACCGGTCGCGTGTGACGACGACGGCTACCCCGAGACGGATAGCGCGGCCGTGGAGAGTACGATCCACGAGAAGCTCCGCGGTTACGCGATCGGCGCATTGCGCGTCCACTACGCGGCGCGCGCAGACTTTTTCGTGGCAGCCGACCTGGGACTCTTCTTCGAGCGTGGCGACCGGAGCGCATTGGTCGCGCCGGACCTGATGGTCGCGTTCGGCGCCGGTCACAGAGAGCGCGGATCCTACAAGCTGTGGGAGGAACCTAAGCCGCCGAACTTCGTCCTGGAACTGCTGTCGCTGCGGACCTGGCGAAACGATGTCGAGGCGAAGCCCGGCCTCTACGAAGCGCTGGGGGTGGACGAGTTCTGGCTGTTCGATCCGATCGGCAAGCTGCCGCGCCCGATCAACGGCTGGCATCTGGACGCCGACGGCGTCTATGTACCGGTGCCGGCGATGCCGGACGGCGGATACCGGAGCCGCGTGCTAGGCCTCGATCTGGTTCCGGGCGGCGACGGCTTCCGGTTCCGCGACTCGGCGACGGGCGACGTCCTGCCGGACCACGGTGAGACCGCGGTGGCGCTCAAGGCGTCTGAGGCGCGCGTCGCCGAGTTGGAAGAGCTTCTGCGGCGACAACGCTAAGCACCCGCCTTCCTGTATCGAGACCGCCCTTGGAGGGCGCCCGCCTATCTAGGCGGGCGCGTTAGGGCCGGCCCACGACCCTTGTTCATTTCGCCTGTGCCAGTCGGATCGACTCCACGTGGTAGTCGAACCAAACGTCGCGGTACCTCTCGATGATCGGTCGCTTGGCGTGTCCCTGTCGCTCGATCTCCAGGTACGTGTGGTCCACTCCCGCTGCCAGGAGGGCTTGATGGAAGTCGCGGACCGTCACTAGGTGGTCCATGTCCTGGGTGCCGCACCACAGCTGGATGCGTAGCTTGCCCTTGATGTGGTCCAGATTTCTCTTGAGCAGTTCGAAAGCGTCGTTGTCGACGTAGTTTCGCAGGTCGGGACCGAGATAGTTGTTGGGGTAGGTGTCCGGGCTGGACGGGTCGAAGTGCGCCGACGTCCGCGGCACGTTGCCCGCCAGGTTGAACAGCGAGCAGAACATCGCCGGATACTTCATGGCGAGGCGGGTGGCCCCGCGACCGCCCATGCTGTGGCCTTCGATGCAGCGTCCCTCCCGGGTAGCGATCGTGCCGTACCGGGCGTCGATGTGCGGAATCAGCTCGCGGATGATGAGTGTCTCGCTGCTGAAGCGCCCGTCGTGGGAGTCCTTGAAGAACGTCCGCTTGCCACCGTTCGGCATCACCACGATCATCGCCGGCCAACGCCCGCCGCGAATGCCCGCGTCGAGTACTTCCACTTCGTCGAAACCATGCAGTTCGTTGCCGTCCGCCCCGTGCAGGTTGTAGATCACGGGATAGCGTTCGTCGTGATTTGAGTCGTAACCGGGCGGCAGGTAGATGCAGTAGCCCACGTCGGCTTGGTGTGCCTTGGAACGGAACGTGTGGTGTGCAACGCCCCGCGGCAATTCGCCGGCGACAGGCTCGTTGACCCACACGGCCGAAGGTCCGTTGACGCGACTCACGGTTGGCCCGGCGACGCTCGCCTGGGAGTTCGGGCGCGAATTCAGTCGGCGTATTGCTCGATGTGGGCCAGCGTCTCACGGAGCACGTCGGCTTCGGCCTCCTGTATGAGCCAGTGGCCCACGTCGAGTTCGACCAGCCTGTACGGACCGGCCATCAAGGGCGGCGTGGCGGTGACACCCGGTCGTCCGATCGCCGAGTCCTGGTTGCCCCAGATCAGTATCGTGGGGACCGAGATCTTGCCGATGGGTTGCCGGTCCTCCGTGAGCGCGCCTCGATACCAGTTCAGCGCGCCGGTGAGCGCTCCCGGCTGCCTGAGCACTCGCACGTACTCCTCGACCTGGTCGGCAGAAGACGCACTCCAGATGTTGCGCAGCGAGGTAAAGTCATCGGCCGAAAGAGCCGCCTCCGCGATCCCGACCTGGCGGAAGAACTGCATGTAGCCGCTGCGCTGACGTTGCTCAGGATTGTTGGCGATTGCCTCGCCGAAGGCATCGATATGGGGGACGGAGAGGGCGGTCCAACTTTGAAGTCGGTCGGCGTGGCGGCCAGCAATGTACCAGCCGAGTCCCGCACCGTGGTCGTGGCCGACCAGGTGGAAGCGTTCCTTGCCCAGCGCATCCGCCATGGCCAGGATATCGGCCGCCATGGCGGCATAGCCGTAGTGTTCCGCGCCTTCCGGTCGCGCCCCCGGGCTGTATCCACGCAGGTCCGGCGCGACCGCCGTGTAGCCGTTGGCTGCCAGATGCTCGAGCAACGGTATCCACATGTGGGACGTTTCCGGAAAGCCATGCATCAGGATGACCAGATCGCCCCGGTTCCCGGCACGGCGAACCTCGTAGGTGTACTCGCCGGCCTCCATCTGCGTCTGCTCGACTGTCATTGGACGTTCTCCATTCACGTTGGCATAAGCGCCGAGCCCCACCAGGAGGAGTACAGCCAGTACGATGAACTGTCGCGACCGGGAGCTCATTGTTCGAACACCGCCAGGTTGACCTGTCCTTCGAGACCCTCAGCGCGGTGCACGTGCGCTTCCTGGTACGCCGGCAATTGGCTCATCTCGACGAGCGCACGCGCATTGGGGTAGCGAACCAGCGCCACCGCGTCCCACTCGGCACCACCGATGAGCGTCGTTTGGCATTGGCCGGAGAAGATGATCTCGGCACCGACATCCTTGAGGATTGTCTGCATCGCCTGACCGTACTTGCCGTATTCCAGTGCGCCTGCACCGTCCTTGAACTTGAGCAGGTTCACCATCACGACCGGTCGGTCGGGGAGCGCGAGAAACCGCTGGACCTGCTCGGGAGTCGGCCCCATCCGATTGAGCTCCATAACCTCAGCGGCCCCGGCCGAGCCGGTAAGAGCCGTTCCCAATGCGGCCACGCCTGCGGCGGTACCCGTCGTGCGCAGGAAGTCCCTGCGTTCGTGATCCGGTTCGGTCATCTTCGCTCTTCCCCTTTGTGTGTTCGTAGCGAACGTGCGAGACGCGACCGCTACGCGAACTCTTCCCGACAGCAAGATGCCGCTGGTCCCTAGCGTTCAGACGGAGTTCTGCTCGAGGGAAGCGTAGCTTTCGTGTGCGCTGTGGACAACCATTGCGTCGATTCTGGCCTGCCCGGGCGACCAACGCCCCACGTCAGGAACCCCGCGGGCGCCAACCCACGTATATTCCCACCCATGGATCACGTAACCCGTTTGCTGTCTAGCAGTCAGCGGCGCCGCGCTGCCGGCAGGAGACACGCAACCGTCTCCGTGGTTCGGTGTCGACCGCTTGCGGTTGCCGCGCTGTTGCTCGCGGCGAACTGCCTGGCCGAAAGACCGCCATATCAGCACGGCATTTCATTGCTACACGACCTGAAGTATCCGATCGACTTCGCGCACTTCGAGTACACGAACCCATCGGCGCCGAAGGGGGGAAGCCTGACGCTGTCGACGACCTCGCCGATCAGGAACTTCTCGGGGGCATGGGGCGTGGGCGTTGCCAATGCGGCAGGCCTTGAGAGAACGATGGATCGACTGTTCGTCCGCTCGGCGGACGAGCCATCGGCGCTCTACGGTTCGCTAGTCGATGGGGTCGCGCTGTCGGACGACAGGAAATCGCTGTTCATCTCCTTGCACGCGTCGGCCCGCTGGCACGACGGGGTGCCGATCACGTCCCACGACGTGCAGTTCTCCTACGATGTCATGGACAAGACGTCGCTGGCCGGAAAGAGCTACCTGCGATCGTGGGTCGAGTCGATCGAGATCGTGAACGCCCGAGAGCTTGTCATCCACCATCGCGAGGTCTTCACGCATTCGAACCTGTTGGCATTGTCCACGTTTCCGATGCGCCCAGCTCACTACTACGCCGATCGCGACCCGGGCAAACCAACCCTGGAGCCGCCGCTGGTCAGCGGTGCCTATCGAATCGCCGAGTTCGATCGGGACCATGTCGTCTATCGCCGCGTCGACGACTACTGGGGCCGTGATCTCCCTGTCCACCGGGGGCGATACAACTTCGAGACGATCCGCTACGACGTATACCGCGACACCACGGTGGCACGGGAAGCCTTCCGCAAGGGGCTGCTGGACGTCTTCTGGGAGACCGACGTTCGTTACTGGCATACGTCGTACGACGTGGCCGCGAGCAGGGCTGCTCGGTTGCGACGGGATACGCGTCGCGTCGGCAAGGCCATCGGTCAGGAACGCGCGCTGGCATTCAACCTCGAACGCGAGATGTTCCGCGACGCCCGCGTTCGGGAAGCACTGACCCTCGCCTTCGACTTCGAGTGGCAGAACCGGGTCTACCACTACGACTCCCAGCACCGGGCGCTGAGCTACTTTGCCGGTTCTTCGCTGGCGGCGGTGGGATTGCCTTCCGAGCAGGAGATCGCGCTATTGGCTGAATATCGCGACCAATTGCCTGATCGCGTGTTCACCAAGCCGTTCCGATTGCCGGTGTCGACGGGTCGGGGTCCCAACCGGGAAGCGCTCGAGCGCGCCAGGCATTTGTTGGCCGAGGCTGGCTGGAGACTTGTGGACGGTCGCCTTCTGGATGTTCACGGGCGCCCGTTCACGCTCGAGATCGCAACCCAGCAGGCGTGGGCCAAACGGATGTTGCTTCCCTACATCGAGTCGCTGGCCATGCTCGGCATCGACGCACGCCTACGCCTGCTCGACAACGTCACTGCCGTCAAGTTCAAACGCCAGCGCAGGTTCGACATGTACTTCAGAGGTCTCGACTTTCTGAATCCGCCCATGGGACAACTGCACACCTACTTCGGTTCGGCGAGCGCCGACTTGCAGACGGGCGGCAACATTACCGCGATTCGCGATCCCGTCGTCGACCAACTCGTCGAGCTCGCTCAGCGTGCGCCGAGCATGGAGGTGGCGACGACTGTCTGCCGGGCCCTCGACCGCGTGCTGCTGTGGGGGTTCTATCACGTGCCCCTGAACATGCCTGCCGAGGAGCGCTTTCTCTATTGGGACAAGTTCGGTCGCCCGGACGACTCGGTGGCGAAGTACGAATACCTGGTCGACGGCTTGGCGCGCGTCATAGACAGTTGGTGGAGCAATGATGTCGAGCGAGAGCACTGAAATCCCGACCGCGAGGGAGTCGTATTCGGCGACCGGCGACGGGGGCGTCGAATTTCAAACTGAGTCACTCTGTCCGAGGTTGCTTCACTGAAGCGCGCCGTCGAAACTGACGTGGGAGGAGCTGGACCGCGACGATGAGCAATAGCGAGGACAACCAGGTTTTGGCGAAGGTGGTCTCAAAGGCGCTGATGCCCATCGGCCAACGCCTTGCGCGGATCGAGCGAAGGATCGGTCGGGTGGAAGAGCACATGCAGGTGGTGGAGGAAGGGTTGACCGCCGTGCAGCAGCGAGTCACCGGCGTTCAGGATCGCGTCGACAACCTGCAGGTGCGACTTGATGGCTTGGAGCGCGTAGTCACACCGGTGCAGACGGATGCTCCGGAAGAGGGCGGATGACGAGATGGCGAATACCGACGAGCTAAGCACGGCCTTGGCGGACGCCATTTCCCATGCCCTGAATCCAATAGACCGGCGAATGGTGCGCATCGAACAGCGAATCGAAGGCGTCGAGCACCACATGAGAAGTGTTGAGCAGCGCTTGAGCACCGTCCAGCAGCGGATCGCCAGCGTTCAGGATCGACTCGACAACCTGCAGATGCGCCTCGACAACGCGACGCGCGGGCTCGCGAGGATCCAAGGGGACCGGGAACACCAGACCGGCTAGTCGCTCGCCTTGCCACCAAAGGACACGCCGCTGGCCGCGCGGAACGCATTGGTGGCAATCTATGGGTTTTACCAACGACCGCCCCATGCGTAACCCGAGAACTCCGGTCATCGTCGGCGTCGGACAGTTCGTCAATCGGATCGAGTCCCTGGACCAGGCCATTGAGCCGCTGGCGATGATGATGCGAGCGGTCGACAGTGCCGCAGCGGACGCGGGGTGTGCGCCGTTCCTTGATCGCGTGGACTCAGTACGGGTCGTTCGCGGGATGTGGAGCTACCAGAATCCCGCCAAAGCGATCGCGGAACGCATCGGCGCCCCTGGCGCGCAGACCATGGGAACCCTGATCGGGGGCAACCAGAACCAAGCGTTGTTGTCTCACACCGCCATGGAAATCTTGGCCGGCAAGCACGATCTGGTCGTGATCACCGGGGCAGAGAACGGCAACAGCGCGGGCAAGGCGAGGAGAGCAGGTGTCGAACTCCCGCAGGCCGAGGTCCCCGGTCGCCCGGACGCGGTGTTCGGCGCCGAGCAGCGGCCGGAGCACCACGACTACGAGGTCGCCAAGGGCATCCGCCGTGCGCTGCAGGTCTATCCGATGTACGACAACGCGCTGCGGCACGAGCGCGGCGAGAGCCTCGACGAGCACATCACCCGGGTGTCCGAATTGTGGTCCCGGTTCAACGACGTCGCCCAAGGCAATCCAAATGCCTGGGTGCGCGAGGACATGAGTGCCGAGACAATCCGCACGCCGTCGCCGACGAACCGGCAGATCAGCTTTCCCTACACGAAATTCATGAACGCCAACATGTCGGTTGACATGGCGGCAGCCTTGATCGTCTGCTCCCATGCCACCGCCAGACGCCTGGGCATCGCCGAAGACCGCCTCGTCTATCCCCATTCCGGGGTGGAGGGCTACGATCACTTCTCAGCATCGGTGCGGGACAACTTCCACACCTCGCCGGGTATACGCATCACCGGAAACCGGGCGATGGAACTCGCCGATATCGATGTGGCCGATCTCACGTTCGTCGATCTCTACAGCTGTTTCCCATCGGCGGTGCAGATCGCGGCGGCGGAGTTGGGTCTCGGGGAAGAACGTCCGCTCACCGTCACCGGGGGTCTGACATTCGGCGGCGGACCGCTCAACAACTACGTCATGCACAGCATCGCGCGCACCGTGGAACTACTGCGCCAGGAACCCGACGGGTACGCGCTCGTCACGGGCAATGGCGGGAACCTCTACAAGCATGCCCACGGCATCTACTCCGGGCGCCCGCCGGCGCAGGACTTCAGGCACGACGATGTGAAAGCCGAGATCGCCAGCCTGCCGGGGCGCGAATGCCTGCCCGAGTACGAGGGCGACGCAGCCATCGAGTCGTACACGGTGATGTACGAGAACGACGAGCCGGTCATCGGCCATGTGGCGTGTCGAACGCCTGCCGGGTCCAGGGCGTGGGTGAACACCGAGGATCCGGAGTTGGTCCACGGCATGGTGACCGAGGAATTCTGCGGCCGGCGCGCCCGTGTGCGCGGCGGGCAGCTGTCGATAACAAGTTGAGGAGTTGATTGAACATGGTTTTTGAACGCGGGGACGTCAGCCTCCACTACGAGATCCACGGAGACGGCTTTCCCATACTGCTGTTCGCCCCTGGCGGCATGCGCTCGGCCGCCTCGTTCTGGCGCGGTTCCGAGTGGGATCCGATCGCGGCACTGTCGCCGCACTTCAAGGTGATCGCCATGGATCAGCGCAACGCGGGCCAATCCCGGGCACCGGTCAGCGCAGACGATGGTTGGCAGACCTACACCTCGGACCACATCGCGCTGTTGGATCACCTGGACATCGAAAGGACGCATCTCATGGGGGGCTGCATTGGCGGTCCGTACTCCTTCGGCGTCATCGAGCGCGCGCCTGATCGTGTCGCGTCGGCGGTCCTGCAACAGTCCATCGGCAATGACGGCAACAACCGGGAGCTGTTCTTCGAAATGTTCGACCAGTGGGCCAATCCCCTGAAGGGATCGATGCCCGAAGTGTCGGAGGACGCGTGGACCCGTTTTCGCGCCAACATGTTCGATCAACCGTTCCTGTACAACGTATCCCGCGACTTCGTGGCCGGGTGCGAGACGCCGCTCCTGGTGTTGATGGGAAGCGATCCGTACCACCCGGAGTCCATCTCCCGTGAGATCGCGGATCTCGCGCCCAATGCCCAGCTGGTGGAAAGGTGGAAGGAGCCGGCGACCGATGGCACGGTGGAAATCGTCGTCGAGTTTCTGAAGGCACATACGTAGCAAACGCGCGCCCCGTCCGGGCCAACCGGCACGGCGGGGCGGCTGGACCCGAATGCCGCGCTAAGGAGGCTTTGGCACGGGCGACCACGACGCGCCTGCCCAGGGCGCGCGGTCGCCCGTAGGTTCCTGGTCCAACGTAGGAGGGCGTGACGGTTCGTTCATGTTGCCTCCATTTTCCCTTCATTTTTTACCCCGTTCCGGCTATAGTTGCGCATCAGCCAACCGACAGGCGCACGTCATGCTGTATCAGCGAACGATAGATCGGCCCGCCCACGCCATCGGGATCGGTGTGCATACGGGCCGACCGGTTCGAATGACACTGCGTCCTGCGGAGCCCGACACCGGAATCGAGTTCCACCGTGTCGACCTGCCCGGACGAAGCGTGAAGGCCTTGGCGCAGAACGTGTCGGACACGACGCTTGCGACCAGTATCGGCGCCAGCGGTGTCCAGGTGGCGACGGTGGAACACCTCATGTCCGCCCTCTGGGGGATGGCGATCGACAACGTCCGGGTTGAGCTCTCGGACGAGGAAGTGCCGATCATGGACGGCAGTGCACGCCCGTTCGTCGAGTTGATTCAGGGCGCCGGCATCCTGACCCAGTCGGCACCAAGGAAGTTCATCCGGATCACGCGCCGGCTGTCCGTCTCGCAAGGTGCCGCCCAGGCAACGCTGGCTCCCTACGACGGCTTCCGGGCGAGCTACACCTTCGTAGCCGACCACCCGGTGTTCAACCGGTATCCGAAACACATCCAGGTCGACTTCTCCGACACGTCCTACCTGGAGGATGTTTGCGGGGCGCGATCGTTCGGCCTGATGGACGAATTGGGCCAGGCACGGGCCATCCGCAAGTGCCTGGGCTCGAGCCTCGACAACGCTGTTGGGATCGACGACTCGGACATCGTCAACAGCGAGGGGTTGCGCTACGAGGACGAGTTCGTCAAGCACAAGCTGCTTGACGCCATCGGCGACTTGTACCTGCTGGGGCTGCCTGTCGTGGGCGCTTTCGAGGGCTACATGTCGGGTCACGCTCTGAACAACAAGCTCGCGCGGGCCTTGCTGCGTTGCACCGACGCCTGGACGCTGGAAGAAGCCTCCGCCGACGCCGGACGGCAGCGCGCCACTAGCGTCTAGAGCATTGGCGCGTTCCGCGCCGACATCCACATGGGCCGTTTCTACTCGGCGGTATACTCGCCGCCATGAGCGTTCGTACGCGTGTCGCGCCGAGTCCCACGGGCGACCCTCACGTCGGTACGGCCTACGTGGCGTTGTTCAACTACGCCTTCGCCCGCCAACACGGAGGTCAGATCCTCCTGCGCATCGAGGACACGGATCGCGTGCGCAGTTCCGACACGTCCGAGACCGCGATTCTCGAGGCGTTGCGCTGGACGGGACTCGACTGGGACGAAGGTCCGGATGTCGGCGGACCGCACGGGCCGTATCGTCAGAGCGAGCGCATCGACCTCTATCGGGAGCACGCCGACACCCTTTTGCGCACGGGAGCGGCCTTCCGGTGTTTCTGCACCCAGGAACGTCTGGACGCGTTGCGCCGCGACCAGCAGGCGAGGGGTGAGACACCGCGCTACGACGGACACTGTCTTGCGCTCGATCCAGCCGAGGCCAGCGAGCGGGCCGCCCGGGGCGAGGCCCATGTTGTCCGCCTCGACGTTCCGGGGACCGGGACGTGCCGATTCAACGATGGCTTGAGGGGCGAGATCGAGATTCCGTGGGCGCAGACCGATATGCAGGTACTGGTCAAGTCCGACGGATTTCCTACCTACCATCTGGCGGTGGTCGTCGACGACCACCTGATGGAGATCAGCCACGTCCTGCGCGGCGAGGAGTGGATCAGTTCGATGCCGAAGCACAGGCTTCTCTACGACCGCTTCGGCTGGGAAATGCCAGCCCACTACCATCTTCCGCTGTTGCGCAATCCCGACAGCAGCAAGCTGTCGAAGCGCCGCAACCCCACGGGGCTCGACTACTACCGGCGCTCCGGCTACCTGCCGGAGGCGTTGCTCAACTATCTTGCGCTAATGGGTTGGTCGATGCCCGACGAGCAGGAGGTGTTCAGCTTGGCGGAGATGATCGAAGCGTTCGACATCGAGCGCGTTTCCACGGGTGGACCCGTGTTCGATTTCGCGAAACTCGATTGGATGAACGGCCAGCACATCCGCCGCCTGAGTCCGGACGAGTTCATGGATCGCGTCGGCGTTTGGGCAATCAACCGGACGGCTCTCGCGCCCCTGGTCCCATTGGTTCAGCAGCGGACCGAACGCCTGAGCGATCTTGTCGCCCAAGTGGACTACCTGCTTGGCGACCGGCGACCGCTAGCGTCGGAGGACTTCGACCACAAGCGCCTCGAACCCGGCGACTGCAAACGCATCCTTGACCATGCGACCCGACGTCTCGACGACCTGCACGACTGGAATCGAGACACGTTGCACGACTCGTTTCGAGCCCTCGCGGAGGCCATGGGCATCGGCATGCGCGACTTCCTCGCGCCGCTGTTCATTGCGATCTCGGGGCGCGCCGTGTCGCTACCGCTGTTCGACGCCATGGCATACCTCGGCAGGGACCTCGTGCGCGCCCGGCTGCGCAGCGCGCTCGAAGCGCTCGGTGGCGTCAGCAAGAAAGAAACGAAGCGCTTGGAACGGAGCTATCGAGAGCTGTGAGTCGCGGGGCCGGCCCGCGGTCGGCAAGGGCGACCGCATGCCCGATTGTCACGGTGCTTGATACCGGCTAGAGCAACGGCTTAGTATCGCCATCCGCTCTTGGGGCCATAGCTCAGCTGGGAGAGCGCTACAATGGCATTGTAGAGGTCGCCGGTTCGATCCCGGCTGGCTCCACCAGGTTTTTCCCTCTCGGTCAATCCGAACCGGTTTCTGCCTTCAACGCCGCGATCTCGGCGTCCACCTCCGAAGCATCGGGCAGTTCGCGTCCCGCGCGACCGTACCAGTAGCCCGCATTGCGCATGTCGCCCTCCATGATGTGCACGATGCCGTGCGCCCAGCTGCCGGACGACGAGGAATCCTTCTGCACGATTCGGTGGGCGGCCTGCCAGTCGCCGTGCTCCAGGAGCCGTATTGCTTCGTCTAGTGAGGCCATCGCGTTGACGCTAGCAGCACGGCGGGGCCAAGTCCACTGTGTTCCCGCGTGCACGGACAGGTGCTTGCGCGTCTCAAGGGAAGCGAATCTAATGCGCCCATGACCGAGTCGACGGAGCATCTGATCGAGACCTTCGCGGACGGCATCGCCACGCTGACCATGAACCGTCCCGAGGCGCGAAACGCGTTGTCCCCGACGATGACGTCGGGATTGGAGGAGGCGGTGCCGAGGTTGGCGCGTGATCCTCGGGTCCGCGTAGTGGTTTTGACCGGCACCGGCGATGCGTTCTGTGCCGGCGGCGACGTCAAGGGGTTCGCCCGTGCGGCGCCGGCGAAGGGCGGCGGCGAGCGCCCGGGATTCGAGCAGCGTGTTGCGGGTTTGCGGGCCGGGACCGAGTTGTCGCGTTGGCTGCATGAGATGCCGAAGCCGACGCTGGCCGCCATTCCGGGTCCAGCGGCCGGCGGCGGTTTGTCCCTCGCATTGGCCTGCGACCTCCGCATCGCGGCCGAGAACGCGATCTTCACCACCGCATTCGCCAAGATCGGCCTTGCCGGCGACTACGGCGGCTCCTACTTCCTGCCGCACCTCGTCGGGGCCGCAAAGGCTCGCGAGCTCTACTTCACGGCCGACCGGATCGATGCCCGCGAAGCGGAACGGATCGGCTTGGTCAACCGGGTGTACGGGGTCGACGAGTACCCCCAGGCCGTACAGACCTGGTCGAGGCGCCTCGCCGAGCTGCCCACCGTCGCTCTGGGGTACATGAAGAAGAACCTCAATGCCGCCGAACGCGGTTCGCTCGCCGATGTGCTCGACATCGAAGCACAGCACAT
Source organism: Gammaproteobacteria bacterium (assembly GCA_009839505.1). Classification (GTDB taxonomy): domain Bacteria; phylum Pseudomonadota; class Gammaproteobacteria; order Pseudomonadales; family Azotimanducaceae; genus VXYL01. The sequence goes on along the minus strand of VXPO01000099.1, from coordinate 21,938 downwards.
GACGAGGACGTTCGACACCGAGGACCACCGGCAGGCGGCCCGCGCGTTCGTCGACAAGCAACCGCCGACGTTTCGCGGACGCTAGATTTCTTGAGCGGGGCTGATGTCTACACGCAGGTCGCTATGGCACCACGCTTGAACTTGCTCTTGGTCGCCTCGTCTTACGAGGCACGCTAGCCGCAACGGGAGCGGCAATGAATATTCGCTATCGACTGCTGGCGCCGACCGTGGGAATCCTGATTGCGGTGGGCATGCATGCGCAGGATGGGAAGGGGGACGTGACCTATGAGGGTGCGCTGGTCGACGGAGTTCGCGAGGGTCGCGGTACCTTGACGTGGGGTGGAGGCCACCGCTACGAGGGCGAGTTCAAGGCCGGGGAGATGCACGGTCAGGGCGTGCATTCGACGCCCAACGGCGAAGTCTACGTCGGCGCCTTCGAGAACGGCGAGCGCAACGGCGAAGGCACACTGCGGTTTCCCAACCGGGATGTCTACACGGGCGAGTTTCGACGTAACAAGATGACCGGCCGAGGACAGTTGGCGTGGGCCAACGGGGACGTCTACGAAGGCGACTTCGTGGACGGCGGTCGGACGGGCAGCGGCGTGCTCAGGTGGCACACCGGTGCGGTCTACGAGGGCGAGTTCGTGGACGGTGTTCCCCATGGATACGGCGTCTACCAATACGACGATGCCAGAATGTACCGCGGGGGGTTCGAACACGGACGTCGACAAGGTCGCGGCGAACTCGACTGGGAAGGCAATCGCTACGTCGGCCAGTTCTCAAATGACGAACGGCACGGGCTCGGTCACTACCTGTGGCGTGACGGCACGCACTACAAGGGGAACTTCGCCTACGACCGGCAACACGGACCGGGGGTCAAGACTACGCCGGAGGGCGAGATGTCGTTCGAGATCTGGGACAACGGTGAACCCAGCGCGGCGGTCTCCGTGGAAGCGGTTTCGCGGTGTGAACTGCAGGTGGGCGGCGAAGCCTGGATGTTCGATGGCGACGACTGCATCAACGGCCTCGCGCATGGCGAAGGTGATGCCGTGAGCCTCGACGGATCGGCGTACGTCCTCGATGGGAGCTTCGTCCTCGGGAAGCTGATCCGCGGCGAGGTGCGCAGCCTGGAGTTCTGATGGCCGCCGACATCCAAATTCCGGGTTACCGGCTGCAGGAGGAGGTCGGCCGCGGGGCATCCACGCACGTCTATGAGGCGTTGCAGTACCGATTCGGCCGCACCGTCGCCATCAAGGTGCTTCTCACGTCCGACGAGGAGGGCCGGGAGCGATTCCTCGCCCGAGGCCGGCTGGCGGCCACTCTGGATCACCCGAACATCGTCCGAGTCCACGACGTGGGCGTGAGCGGTACGGCAGCCTACGTCGTCATGGAGTTCATGCGGGGCCGCAACCTTGAACACAATCTGCAACAGGGCCTGCACGTGTTCAGCGTCCTGCAGATGGTGAAGGACATCGCCACCGCGCTGGAACACGCCCATGCAAAGGGCATGCTGCACGGTGACATCAAGCCGGCGAACATCCTGTTCAACGAGCAGGGCAAGGCGAGGCTGGCGGGATTCGGTACTTCAATGGCGTCTCCGGACCGCCCGATCGGATCTACCGCCTACGCCAGCCCAGAACACGCTGCGGGCCGGGCCCTCGATGGACGTTCGGACTTCTACGGTCTGGGCGCCGTGTTCTTCGAAGTTTTGACAGGTCGTTCCCCGTTCAGTCCGGTTTCCGAGGCGGCTGCCAGGTATTCCCGCGGCAGCATTCCCCCGCTACCGCTTCAGTTCGGCCCGTTCGAGTCCACGTTGGCTACGTTCCTCGCCGAGTCCCCAGAGGAACGCTTCGCCTCCGGCGTTGCCGTAGCGAGATCCTTGGATGCGATTCGCGATGCCGGCCTCGTGCCCGACGCGGTCATCAAGAACAGCCCGGTGACGACGCGCGAGGTCGCATCGGCGACCGATCGGCGCGAACGCCAGCGGACGGTTGTGGGCACGGCGCCCCCCGTCGCGTCGCGCACACGGCGAGTCGCGGGGGCGGTCGGCGTGCTTGGACTCGCCGCCGCCGTTGTCCTCGCTGCCGTCTATGTCGGCATGGGTCAGGACTCACGGGATCGCTTGCTGGCGGCCATCGGCGTTGCGGACGATCCCGACGTGGTGTTCGCCTGGCAGGACGCCGAAACGCTTCGTCAAGATCCGAACCAGGGTCTCGGTGCGCTGGTTGCCGCCTACCGCCGCGTGACAGTCCTCGATCCGAGCCATCTCGAAGCGGTGGATGCCGTCGACGCGCTGAAGGCGCAATGGAAACTGGACATCGGTGCAGCGATCGACGGCGACGACTTCGGTCTCGCGACGGCCAAACTGAACGAACTGGCGAACGTCTTTCCGGACGACCCGGATTTGACCTCCCTGTTCGACGAAATGGATGTCGGCAGGCGTGCGCAGCGCATCCTGGCCGATACGAATCGGCAGCTGGCATACGCCGGATTGGAGGACCCCCGCGCCGTGGACTCGGCGGTGCACCACTACAAGGAGGTGCTGCGACTTGATCCCGGCAATCCCGAGGCGTTGGCGGCGCTCGACGAAATCGCCGTCTTCTACGGTGCGCTTGCTACACGACAAGCACTGGACCAAGACGTGACCCGGTCCATGGAGAGCTTGGAGCGCGCGGTCGACGCGAGCGCCGAGTTCGAGGGACTGGAAGTGGCCCGGGCCACCCTGAACGATGCCGAGGCGCTGCAGGCGCAGATCGACGACATGCTCCGGCAGGCGGCGGACCTGCGTCAAGCCGGAGCGCTCATCGATCCGCCCGGGTCGAACGCGACCGAGATTTACAGCGAGGTGCTCGCGATCCGGCCCGACGATCCGGTCGCCCGCCAGGGCTTGGCCGGAATCGTGAGCGAAGTGTTTCAGTTGTTCGACACAAGGCTGCAGGAGGACCGGCTCGACGATGCCAGGGACTTGCTGGATCGCGCAGCGGCTTCCGGGATCGGCGACGAACCCGTGGACGAGCTGACGGCTCGCTACGACGCAGAACTGGCCCGAATCCAAGCCGTCGGCCAGCTCGTGAGCGAAGCAGAGTCGCTCTACGAGCAGGGCTACCTCACGGGACCGACGCCGGAGCAGAACGCCGTGGCCCGGTTGCGGGAGGTTCTTCGGCTCGATCCAGACAACGCCGATGCCAACCGCCTGATGTCGATGGCCGGTGCCAGGCTGGCACAGGTCGCCACCCACGCCTACAGCGCGGGCATGACCGAGGAAGGCCTGCAATACCTGGACCTGGCGCTAACGGTGACGCCGGGAAGTCGTCGCTGGCAGGAGCGCCGCCAGCGCTGGTTGGCCGAAGTCCAGCGTGCCGAGTCGACGCCGCGTACTGGGTCGCCCTCTCCGGTCGAGCCTGCCGGCGACTCCACCCCGTAGCGACCCTTGTGGTCGCCCGTGCCAGTCAGCGCACAATGTCGGTTGGCCAAGAAGGGCGACCACAAGGGTCGCCCCTACGCGGTCAAGGCCTCCCCGCGGTTGTATCGCGGAGGCAATAACGATCTTGCAGCACTGGCACGAGACTTTTGACGACGGGTTAAGATCGCGGGCGTTAGGGCTCGAGGCGGCGCCTTGGTCAGCATTCCCTTCGTTCGTGACCTCGCGTTCGAGTACGGCGAGGTCCAGCAGGTCTCTCCTGGAATCCGGCGAGTCATCGCCGACAATCCGAGTCCGTTCACCTTCCACGGCACGGGCACGTACATTCTCGGTCATGGTCAGGTGGCTGTTGTGGACCCGGGTCCCGTGGATCCGGCCCATATTGCCGCCATCCTGGGAGCGACGGAGGGGGAGACCATCACTCACCTGCTCGTCACCCACACGCACATGGACCATTCGCCGGGCTGCCGGCTCCTGCGCGAGCACACGGACGCTCGAACCTATGGCTACGGTCCCCACGGCGGCGACCGGATCGCCGCGGGCGTGCAGGTGGAGGAGGGTGGAGACATGGACTTCGCGCCCGACGTCTTGGTACGCGACGGCGATGTGGTCGAGGGGGATGGCTGGTCGGTGGCCTGCGTACACACGCCGGGCCACACCTCCAACCACGTCTGCTACGCGTACGGGGATGAACGGGCGCTGTTCTCCGGCGACCACGTCATGGGCTGGTCGACCAGCGTGATCTCGCCCCCCGACGGCCACATGGGAAGCTACATGGCGAGTCTACGCAAGCTGCTGGATCGCGACGACGGCATCTACTGGCCGACTCACGGACCGCCGATCACCAACCCTGCGCTCCACGTAGAGGCGTTCATCGAGCACCGCGACGAACGTGAAAGCCAGATCAGACACTGCCTGGCCGGGGGTGTGGGACGAATTGGCGACATGGTCGAGTCCATGTACGCAGACGTGCCGCGTCATCTCCATGCCGCGGCGGCCCGGAGCGTGCTTGCGGCCATCGAGTATCTGGTCGAGCGGCGCGAGGTTGCCTGCGAAGGCAAGCCGCGGCTGGACGCGCGCTTCGAACTCGTACGGTAGTGCCCCGTGCGGACGCAATGTGGTCCTCCGCCCTTGCCCAACCGACACCGTGCGGTGACTGGCACGGGCGACCACAAGGGTCGCCCCTACGGCCCTTTTCCAGCTAGCCGGCCGCGGTGGGTTCCGAAGCGTCGGTTACCTCTGTCGCCGTGCGTGGGTCCGCAACGGCGAGGGGCAGACGGACCATGAACGCAACCCCTGAACCGTCCTCCAGGTTCATGGCCCACACGGTTCCACCGTGCTGCTCGGCGATGGCGCGGACGACGTAGAGACCCAGCCCGAAGTGCAACTTGCTCTCTCGTGCGCGTCGGGAAACCATGGACTCGAACAGCGAGCCGGTGGCATCCGGCGGCAGCATCGGACCCCGATTCGCCACCGTGATCTGCAGCGCGTCCCGGCGCACGTCGAGCTGTACCCGGATGGGCGTATTGGAACGGTGGAAGTCGACCGCGTTGTCGATAAGCTTGTCGAGCAGTTGCTCGATCCGGTAGTCGGCCACGTTGGCATAGATCGGCCGCGGGGACGAGCGGAAGTCGAACAGCTGTCCCTCGTGAGTAGTCCTGCAGTTCGCCACGTAGCTTTCCAACAACGCGCGGATGTCGATGACTTCCATGTCTTCCGAAGCCAGCGACTCCTCGAGGTTGGCGGCGTCGGCGAGATTCTGAACGATGGCGCCGATTCGCAACACGCCCCGTCGGGCGCTCTCCAGGTACTTGCTGCGACGAACCTGGTCGTCCTCCTGGGCAAGCTGGTCGAGAGAGGTGATCAGGGTGTTCAACGGGTTGTTGATCTCGTGCCGCAAGGTTCTCGGCATCTTCTGCAGAAAATCGGTGTGCTGTTCCAGGCGTGCCAGCATGGTCGAGACGCTGCGCGAGAGATCGCCGATCTCGTCGCCGCTGGTCATGCCTGCCTTGAGGGAAGTGGTCTGCAGTCGCCCGTATTCGTCGATGGCCGAGGTGACTTCCCGGCGCAGGCTGCGGATCCGCCAAGTCAGACGACCCGCGAACAGCACGAGGCAGACCAGCACCGCGACGAAGCTGAACACCGATACCAGGGCGAGATTGTCGATGGCCTGACGCTGAAAGATCTGGATATCGTCGATATTCTGTTCGACGACCACGGCGCCAATCACCGAATCCCCCTCGGAGACGATCGGCTGGCCGGCGACGATGGTCTCCACGTCCCCGACGCGGAGCCGCAACGCCAGGGGTTCACCGGCGAGGGCCGACTCGATGATGCGGTTCTCGACCTGGTCTCGGCTTGCATCGGGCACCTGGGCGTCCCCACGCTTGCCAACCCATCGTCGCACCACGTCCCAGGCGGCGGCAAAGCCCCGCCGTGCCGAGGCAACCCACCCGGACTCGGTGGACAGGGATGCATGCCCGGGCTGGTCGCCGGTGCGGTAGCCGCCGACCTCGGCACGCACGTTCTTCTGAGCATCTCTGATTTGAATGCCCATGCCCGAGAACCCCAGGTCTTCGAGGATCTTCAGAACTTCAGGGGAGCGGTGCACGACGAGGTCGGAGTCCGCCAGCGTCCCGATCACTGCCCGGATGGTCCTAGTCGCGGGATCGTCCACATCGACGAAGGTCAGGGTGAAGCCGCTGCGCGCCGCTCTCCGGCCGGACCCGACGAGTTCAAACGGAAGGCGCAGCTCCAGCGCATAGCCTGAATCCGTCTCGCGCACGAGACCGCGCACATCGTTCTCCGGTAGGCCACCCTCTTCGGCGAAGGTCCAGTCGGCATCCATCCGATAGGCCGTGGTGTCGCCCGACTCGGACAGTGTCACGGCGATCCGACCTACATCGCCATCGGCTTCGAGGAAACTGACGCGCACGTGATCGGCATTGTCCAGGCGGAGGAAGTCCGGGTTGCGGTACACCCGGGCGTCGTCGGTGATCTCGAGATAGGCGTACAGCATGAGTTGATCGCCCTGATCGTCGCGTTCCTCCCGCCGGGTACCGAGGTCCAACTCGAACGAACCGTCTCCAGGTGGCCCGAAACGGCGGGGTCGGAGTGCTTCCTCGCCCCAATCCAGGGCCGACGCGTCCAGGCGAACCGGCGACTGGATCGGTCTCACGACGAGGTCGGAGTCGCTGGGATCCAACGGCAGGTCCTCCAACAGCTCCTCCTTGCCGTTGAAATTGATGGCGATGCTGTCGGCTATGAGCTGCTGGTGGTTCGACTGCATCTGCACCGAGATCGTCTCGATCTGGTCAAGGAGTAGGAACGTGAACCACGGCACGAAGAGGAGCGCCAACGGCAGCCCCACCAGCATCAGCTTGGTGACCAGGCGCGCCCCGCGGACCTTGGAGACTTGGTCGCGGATGACCTGGGAAGCGAGTCTCGAGGCGGAAGAGGCGCTCTGCTGTGCGCGACGGGCGGCAGACGGACCACCGTCCGCTGGACGTTCGCGAGCGCCGTTCGGGCTCGGATCCGTCATGGGGTTCCCGTGCGGGCTAGACGGCCCAGCGATAGCCGAAACCGTACTCGCTCTTGATGCAGGCGAAGTCGGAGTCGACTTTTTCGAACTTCTTGCGGATGTTCCGCATGTGCGTGTTGATGGTGTTGTGGGTCACCAGCGACTGCATGGTGGCATTCATCAACGACTCGTAGCTGACGGCGTGCCCGGGAGCCCGGACCAGCTTGGCGAGCATGCGGAACTCGGTCGCCGACAGGTCGATTCGCTCGTTCCGCCACGACACGAGCAGCGCATCCTGGTCCAGCGTGAGGTCGCCCACATGCTTGGCGTTGCCGCTCTGGCTGTTCGTGTTGGTGCGCACCTCGTTGATCCGAAGAAGGGAGGAGATTCGTTCGGCGAGATAGTCCAGCGAGATGGGCTTGGGCAGGTAGTCCCAAGCGCCTAGCCGCAGCCCGGAAATCTTGTCGATTTCGTTTATTCGCTCGGTGAGAAAGATCACCGGTAGGTTGGGGTCGCGGCCAAGCAGGTCGCGGCAGAGTTCGAAACCCGCGTCGACCTCCTCCCCGAGGATGATGTCCAACACGGCAAGGTCGGGCATGCGCGCATCGAACCCCTCGAGGGCCTCTTGGCGGGTCGCGTAGGCGCTTACCTCGTGCCCCTTGGAGACGATGGCATCCATGTAGTTGGCCCGCTGGTCCGGGTCGTCTTCGACAATGGCGATCAGCTTTGCCATGGCGGCGATTGTAACGCGAGACGCCAAGGCGGTCGGCGTCACCGTCCGCCCACCAGCGCATCGCGGGTGGTTCGCGCCTGTTCGCGGATCTCCTCCCGGTCGTTGCCCACGGCGATCTGGGCAACGGCCCAAGCGTATTCGCGAATCAGAAATGCCTTCATGGCGTCGGCGACGCGGTCCCTGTCTGCCTCCACCTCGCCGCCTGCGGCTTGGTAGGCGCCTAGACAGTCCAGCGTCTCGGTTTCGTCCCAGTCGAGGCCCCAGCAGAGACCGGCCAGATCGAACAGCGGATCGTTGTCTCCTGCGGTCTCCCAGTCGAGGGTGCGGAATTGCCCGCCGGGTGGGGAGGATGTCGAGCGAATGATGTTCCACGGGTTGAGATCGTTGTGGCAGCCACGGCTACTGGTTGGCGTCCACCCAAGGTCTTGGAAGCATTGGACGATCAGCGGATCGATCTCTCCTGCGCGCTGCAGCATGCCCGTGACCTGCTGCCGATGGTCGTAGCGGCGAATGCCGCTGGGGATCTCGCGATGCAGCGCCTCGAGGTACACCCCGGCTTCCTGCGGCGTGGGTGGAGCCTGGGCGAGGAGCGGACCGTCGATCCACTGCGTCAGGAGGTGCCCGGTGTCGGGATCGTGAGCCACCACGTCCGGTGCAGCGGTGATCTGGAGATAGCGTCTCTCGGCCAACTGGACGTCGCGGTAGTCCGGTCCGAGCCCGTTTGTCCCTGGGCGATCGACCACCCGCAGAGCATAGCTGCCCCCTCCTAGCTCGATTCGGTAGTTGCGGTTGGTGTAGCCGCCCGGCAGGTAGTCAACTCTCGAGACCGGCGTGCCCGCCCAATCGGGCTTGAGAGTCCGCAGCGCGGCATCTATGAGCGTGGCATCGTCCAAGGTCGAGGACAACGAGGATCTCAACGGTCGGGAACGGGTCGAGAATACCAGCGAAACAGCCGTCAGATCGGCGCGCCGGCAAGCGATTCCCTGTAAAATCGCGCTCTCGGTTTACGCCTCCAAAGGATAGCGAACGGATGGAAATCGATTACGTGGACCATGCGCCACGGAAGCTCAAGAGTTTCGACCCTGAGATCGACCTCAGCGAGAGCGAAGCACTGCACATTGCGGAGATCTTCCGCACGCCTCTGGACGGCTCCTACAACTGGGACTATCGAATCGCGGACAACCGCATCAAGAAGCTCTACGAGCTCGGCAAAGAGCTGAACTGGAACGGCTCTACCGACATCGACTGGTCGCAGAACCCCGACGTCCACGAACGCTCGCCCATGACCGTCGAGCGACAGGAAGAGATGGTCGACGGCAACCCGTGGATCGGCTATGGACCGTTCGACGCCTTGTCGCTCAAGGACAAGGTCAGGTTCATCACACACGAAAACGCTTGGTCGCTATCCCAGTTCCTGCATGGCGAGCAGGGGGCACTCCTCGTCGCGTCGCAACTAGCATCCTGCGCACCCAGCTTCAACGCGAAGCTCTACGCGGCGTCTCAGACTTTCGACGAAGCGCGCCACGTCGAGGTGTTCAACCGCTATCTGCAGACCAAGACCGGCTTCTCCTATCCCGTCACCCAGGGGCTCAAGGACCTGCTCGACAAGATCCTCACCGATCAACGCTGGGATCTGAAGTTCATCGGCATGCAGATCATCCTCGAGGGCCTCGCCTTGGCCGCGTTCCACGTCACCCGCAACGAGACCTACGACCCGGTACTCAAGGAGCTGCTCTACCTCGTCATTCGCGACGAGGCCCGCCATGTCACCTTCGGTGTCAACTACCTGGAGGAGTTCGTGGCCACGCTGTCCGACGAGGAGCGCGAAGACCGGGCGGAGTTCGCCTACCAAGCGTGCATCGTCAGCCGCGACCGGCTGATTCGCAACGACGTCTTCCGCTATTTCGGGTGGAACGTGGAGGAGAGCCGCCAGGCGCTGGTAGACCGGGGTCTGAACGCGGACTTCCTCAACATGCTCTACGCCCGCGTGATTCCCAACCTGAAGCGGATCGGCCTGCTGACGGACCGGGTGAGGCCAAAGTTCGAAGAGATGGGCGTGCTCGACTTCGAGAACCTCGCTACCGACGGCGACATCGATTGGCGTGCGCTGGAACGACCCCTCGACTTGGACGAAGCCGCCTGATCGTCTGGACGCCGCCTCCTCGTCGGGCCCCCTCACGCCGATGCCCATGGCACCCGGAGCGCTGATACGTGGAGGTGACCTTCGCCCGCTTTGTGGCGGCCTTAAGAAACGCTGACGTTCGGGTGTCGCCCGCAGAGACCCTCGACGCCTTCGATGTGGTGTCCCGGGTGGGCATCGCCGACAAGGATCTGTTGAAGGACGCGCTCGCGCTCACCGTCGCGAAGTCGCGGGACGACAAGGCACGGTTCGACGATACCTTCGAGCGCTTCTTCGAACTTGCGTTCCGAGAACCCGCACAACGTTCGTTCCTGCGGGGCGTGGATCGCCAAGACCTCGTCGACGAATTGCGGGGGGAGCTGTCGGCCGGACTCGTGGAGGCCGTGACGCAGGTTCTCGATGACGACCGGGACCGCCTCGCGCTGCGAATTCAGCAAGTAGGCGAGGCTATCAAAATTCATGAAATCAGTAATTTGCGGGATAAATCAGTCTATTCCCGTAGGATCGCACAGGCCTTGGGAGTCGATGAGCTCGACGCCTACTTGGCCACGGGAGGCGGCGGCACCGCCGAGCGCGCCACCTTGGAGCAACTCCGCTACCTGCGCCAGTACTTCCACCAGGCGATTCGCGACTACGTCGATGGCCAATACCGTTTGCATGTCGACGCGTCGGGTAAACGCGCGCTTCTCGAGGCAGCGCTCAAGTCGAACCTAGACCAGCTTCCGCGTGCCTATCAGCGGGACGTGCGTCGGGTGGTGGAGCAACTCGCCGAGAAGCTCGCCAAGGAACACCGTCGAAGGAGGAGACGTGCGACCCGCGGAATGCTGGACGTGAAGCGGACGCTGCGTCGCAACATCGCGTACGACGGGGCGCTGTTCGATCTCAAGTGGCGCCAGCAGAAGCGTGAACAGGCGAGCGTGTTCGTGCTTTGCGACGTCAGCAGCTCGGTCGCGCGGGTGGCTCGTTTCCTGTTGCTGTTCCTCTACGAGTTGACCGACGTTCTGCCGAATGTCCGGGCCTTCGCCTTCTCCAGCCGATTGGGAGAAATCACCGACGTGATGCGGGGCAAGGCCTCCGACGAAGCCGTCGAGGAGGCGCTGTTCACCTGGGGCAAGGGCAATACCGACTACGCGCGCGCGTTCTTTGACTTCCGCGAGCAGTGCGGAGCCGATCTGGACCCGCGTGCGACACTGATCGTCTTGGGTGACGCCCGCAGCAACTACTACGACCCGCGTGCGGACATATTCGAAGAGCTGACCCGTCGCGCCAAGCAGACCTTCTGGCTGAACCCGGAGGCGCGCGATCAATGGCGGGAAGGGGACTCCGTCATGCACCGCTACGCGCCATACTGCTTCCGCGTCGACACCTGCAACAAGCTCAAGGATATCGAGCGCTTTGCCGACCGGCTTTTGCTGGCAACCCGTTAGCGCGCGCCCTTTCGGGCGCGGTTCGAGAATGCTGCGCATTCTCGGCGCGTCTCTGTGCGGCTAGGGAAGCTCTGATTAAGAGCTTCCCTAGCGTGGCACAGGGATGTGCCGCCAAACTCGATGGCGCAAGCCATTGAATTTGTGAGCAAAACAAAACCGCGCTTTTGTTTTGCTCCTGATCAAGCCCATGGACGGGCTTGATCAGAGGTTTCCTAGTTGACGCCGACCACGTATCCCATGGCCGGCCCGATCTCGCGGTGAATGACGAGATCGGCGAGGTCGTCGAGCGGCGTCGGTTCCCGGTTCAGGATGACGAGGCCCGCGCCGAGCCGTTTGGCGTACTCCGGGAAACCCGCTGCCGGATAGACCACCAGTGACGAACCGAGCACGATGAACAGGTCGCAGGCGTTGGTCTCCTCCTGCGCCCGCGCCATGGCTTCCTGGGGCATGGACTGGCCGAACGAGATGGTCGCTGTCTTGATGATCCCACCGCAACGCGAACAGGGCTCCACGCGCCCCAAGGTCTCGAACTGGCGTTTGAGGTCGGCTAGTTCATAGCGGGTATCGCAATCGAGGCACTTGGCGTAGCGGGTGTTGCCATGGAGTTCGATGACCTGGTGGTCGGGAACTCCCGAGTCCTGGTGCAGGTTGTCGACGTTCTGGGTGATCACCGCCGTGGCCATGCCGTCGCTGATCAGCTTGGCCACGGCTCGATGGCCGCGATTCGGCTGGGCGTCCGTCCACTGGTTGCCGCCGTCCCCGAAGCGCCGCCGCCACGACTCTTGGCGGCGTTCCTCCGAGGCGAGGAACTCTTGGAACTCGATGGGCTTGATCTTGTTCCAGATTCCCGTGCCGGGACTGCGGAAATCGGGGATCCCCGACTCGGTGCTGATACCGGCTCCCGTGAAGAACACGATGCGTTTCGCAGCCGCGACCATGGCGCGGAGGCGTTCGAGGTCGTCGTCGGATTGGACTGCCTCTGTGTCGGACACGTTCACCTGTCTCCGATCACGGCACGCATTCGCTCGAACGCCGTGGGCGAGGACGGCTCGGCGACGGCTGCCAAGACCGCCTTGGCGCACTCACGCGGTTGTGTAATCGCAGTGTCGATCTCGACATCGTAGCAGCAGCCGTCGTGCACCAACTCGACGTGGCCGGCGGCCGTTCCAGGAAAGCGGCCGGGACGCGACCGCTCTCTGGCGTTCAGCGTAGGCAGATCACAGCGCACGCCTACGAACGTCACCGCGTAGTCGCGGAAGACATCCAGGTAGTCGCGCAGGAACTCCTCTTCTACGAGCAGGTCGTCAATGACGACGTCGATGCCGGTGCTCGCGAATGCGGCCGCGGCGCGACGCATGCCCTTCAAGGTCTGCCGGCCGATGTCGCCGAAGTGAAGCTGCGTCACGACCCCGTCGGGCACGACGTTGAGGCCTCGAGCGCCCGGTTCACCGGCGGCGGAGTTCATCCCCCGATAACGGTCGCACATCCCGTCGCGGAACTGGTCGAGAGCGATGAGCTGCACGGGTCTGGGGCTCAGGCGCTGAATCGCCTGTGCGGTGGTGGTCTTGCCGGCGCTGGAGGCGCCATTCAGAAGGATGATGCTGCCCGGCGACATGCATGCATGTTAGTCGAAGCCTCCGCTCCCGGTCAGGACGCGTCCAGCCAAGGTGGGTGGGTGTCCCAAGCGTCGCGGTAGCGCGACGCGAAGCCATCGCAACGATGGGACTGGGTGCCGTTGGCCTCCAGGGCAAGGGCAGCGGTGACGCCCCCCGCGCGAACCGCATGGGCGATCGAAGCGCTCCTCAAGCGGGCATGCACAAAGCCGGCCCGGAACGCATCGCCGCAGCCGGTCGGATCGACAATCTGGGCTGTTACGGCAGGTTCATGGCCGTCTCCGTCGGACCGGTGCCGCCACCGGGTGCCGCGTTCGCCTTCGGTGACGATGACGAGTTCGACCGCGTCGAGCGGACGGCGGGCGTGCCTACGCAGGGTCTCGTATTCGAACTCGTTGACGACGACGGCGTCGGAGAGCCTTGTCAGCTCCGCGGCGTCGGAGGACTCGAAGTCGGTGAGGTTCTGACCCGGGTCGGTCAGGAATGGGACACCCACCTTGCGCAGGGCACGTGCGGCCGGAATCATGTGCTCCGGGAGGTCGGGCGCAAGGACCGCGTAGTCGAAACCTCGGGCGAAACGTCCGATGCGCTGTTCAAAGTCCTCGGCGACGGGCGGCCCGCCGAAGAAGCCGGTGAACTGGTTCTGCTCGCGGTCTGTGAAGATGAAGGCATGGGCCGAGTAGGGCGCGTCCGTGACTTGGATACCCGATGTATCCATGCCCAACGCGACCAAGTGAGCGCCGTAGTCGCTGTCGAAGTCGCGGCCGACGTGCACGAACGGGACGGGCGTATCGCCTAGGAGCTTCAGCGTGTAGGCGATGTTCATGGCGCAGCCGCCGAAGTGTCGCTCGATCCGTCCGAGCTGGATGGCGAGGTTGATGCCGCGGTGCTGAGGCAGGCCCGTGAAAACACCGGGGTAGGTGCCGACGTAGTCGATGGCGAGCGTGCCGGTGAGCAGAATCCGCTTGGGTTGCGCTGACGAAATGGTGGGTGTCCCGTCGAGTAAACTCCGTCCGTTTAGCAGCCTGCGGACATTCCCGCAATGTTGCTGGCCGTAACGGGGAGGTAGCGGTGCAGGGTCTTCTTGGCATTTTCGTGTTGTTGGGCATCGCCTGGCTGCTCGGCGAACGGCGACGCGAGGTCCGTTTCCTACAGGTTGCGGTGGGTATCGCAATCCAGGTCGCGCTGGCGTGGCTGCTTCTTCGTGTGCCGGTGGTCAAGGACGGGCTTTTGACCTTGAACCACTTCGTCTACGCGATGGAGACCGCCACCATGGCGGGCACCACGCTGATCTTCGGCTTTCTCGGGGGCGCCGACATCCCGTTCCAGTTCGCTGAGGGTCACGGACCTCCGCTGGCGATCTTCGCGTTCCGGGTGCTGCCTCAGATCCTCGTGTTCAGTGTCGTCGTCGCGGTGCTCTGGTACTGGCGGATTCTTCCGTGGTTGATCCGCGGCTTTGCCTGGACGCTGAAGAAGACATTGGGGCTTGGCGGTGCCGTCGGAGTGGCCGCCGCCTCCAGCGTGTTCCTCGGCATGGTGGAGTCACCGCTGGTCATCCGGGCCTACCTGAACAGCCTGTCGCGTTCCGAGTTCTTCGTGGTGATCACCTGCGGCATGTCCACGGTCGCAGGGTCGATCATGGTGGTGTACGCCAATGTCCTCGGACCGGTAATCGACGGAGCACTGGGCCATGTCCTGATCGCTTCGGTGGTGAACGTCATAGGTGCGGTGATCATCGCCCGCATCATGGTTCCCGAACAGAGCCATGCGGTCGCCGGCGACTTGGCCGACGCCCTGCGCTACGAGAGCGTCATGGATGCCGTTTCCCGGGGCACCATGGACGGGCTGCGGCTGGTCGCCAACGTCGCCTCGATGGTGATCGTCCTGGTCTCCCTCGTGGCTCTCGTCAATCTCCTGCTTGGCGTGGTGGAGGTTCTCGACGCACCGCTCAAGCTCGAACGCATCCTGGGTTGGGCGTTTGCCCCGGTGGCATGGCTGATGGGCGTGCCTTGGGCGGAGGCCACCGATGCGGGAACGCTGCTCGGTACCAAGGTGGTCCTCAACGAGTTGATCGCGTATCTGCAGTTCGCCGAGTCGGGCGACGCTCTCTCGGCCGAGACGCGGGTGATCCTGACCTACGCGTTGTGCGGATTCGCCAATTTCGGAAGCCTGGGAATCCTGATCGGCGGCATCAGCATCCTGGTCCCGGACCGCCGCAGCGAGTTGCTGCGCCTAGGACCGCGGGCCGTGTTGTCGGGAACGCTGGTCGCCTGCCTCACCGGTACCATCGCGGGGCTCGTGGTGGGCGTCGGGGCCTGACGTTCGCAGTCACGGACGACCACAACGCACCGCCAGGGAGCACGGTCGCTATGTTCATGGTTTTGGACGTGGCGAAGTCCGATCAGCCGCAAGACCTCCAGCAGTTGCGACGACGTGCCGGATGTCCTCGTCGTCAATGTCGAGGTGTACCACCCACCGCGGGCCGGAGACGCGGACGCCGCCCGTGGCCATGTGGTTCCGCATTCGCCCCGGTTCGACGCCGGTCACGTAAACCATGTTGGTACGCTGGTCCGCCACGAGGCCCGCGGCGGTTAGACCAGCGGCCAGTTCACGGGCCCGGTGGTGGTCCTCGGCAAGGCGGTCGACGCTGTGTTCCAGGGCGTAGATGCCGGCCGCGGCAAGGATGCCGCACTGACGCATGCCGCCACCGAGAACCTTTCGCCAGCGTCTTGCCGCCTCGATGAAGTCCGACTCACCGCAGAGGACCGAACCGACGGGCGCGCCGAGACCCTTGGACAGGCAAACCGAGACCGAATCGCAGTGCCGGGTGATGTCGTCGACGTCCACGCCAAGGGCAACAACCGCGTTGAACAACCGGGCACCGTCGAGGTGGACGCGCAGACCGGTCCGGTTCGCCAATGCCCTGGCCCGGGCGAAGTAGTCAGGACCGATGGGGCGTCCGCCCTGGGTGTTCTCGAGGCACAACAGCCGCGTCCTGGCGAAGTGGTAGTCGTCCGGTTTGATGGCGGCTTCGACGTCCTCGAGGTCTAGCGTGCCATCGGACTGGAAGGGCAGGGGCTGAGGCTGGATGCCCCCGAATGCCGCACCGCCACCGCCTTCGAACCGGTAGGTGTGGGCGTCCTGCCCCGCAATGTACTCGTCTCCCCGTTCGCAGTGGGTGAGCAGGGCCGCGAGGTTCGACTGGGTGCCACTGGCAACGAACAGACCGGCCTCGAATCCCATCCGTTCGGCGCAGATCTTCTCAAGACGGTTGGTGGTCGGATCCTCGCCGTAGACGTCGTCGCCCACATCGGCATCGAGCATGGCGGCGCGCATCGGCGCCGACGGTCGCGTTACCGTGTCGGACCGGAGGTCGATATCCGTCAAGGGACGGATTCTGGACGGGTCAGCCAGTGGCTGCCAACGAGACGTTGTAAACGCCGGCTTGGCGCGCAGAGTCCATGATCTGGATCATGGTGTCGGTCCTGGACTCGGGATGCGGCTGAATGATGACCGGTGCTTCCGGGTTTTCGGCGTGCATGCGCTCGATGTTCGCTCGCACCGCGTGGATGTCCACGTCGCGCCCCGCGATTATGACCCGGTCCCTGTTGGTGACCCGTACGACGATGCTCTTCTTGTCCGGATCCACGGTCTGGGGCTTGTCGTCCTCGGGCCTGTTGACATCAAGGCCGATCTCCTTGACGAAGGTCGCCGTGACGATGAAGAAAATGAGCATGATGAACACGACGTCGAGCATCGGCGTCAGGTTGATCTTGTTCTCTTCGGATTCCCGTCGAATGTGTTTGCGCATCCCGCTTCCCCGGTGCTCCCTAGCGAAGGTGCTGTCGGCCCGACGAGTGTACTGCAACGTTCCGGCGACTCCAACAGCCTGTCGGACCTCCGTTCCGGCGTCGAACTCGGTCACCGTGCCGGGGCGGTGGCGGCGGTCTCCGAGGGGTCTTGGCAGTGCCAACCCGTGCCTTTGCATGACGCCGCCCATGCCATTAGGCTCGTCGGCTTTCGTGGCTGACCGCGCGACCGGTGGAAAACTACGACTACGACCTGTTCGTCATCGGCGCCGGTTCCGGGGGCGTGCGCGCGGCCCGGGTTTCGGCCTCGCTCGGGGCCAAGGTTGCCGTCGCCGAGGAACGCTATCTCGGAGGCACATGTGTAAACGTCGGTTGCGTGCCAAAGAAACTATTCGTCTACGGCTCCCACTTCGCTGAGGACTTCGAGGACGCGGAGGCCTACGGCTGGCAAGCCGGCGATCCCAAGTTCCACTGGCCAACGCTGCGCGACAACAAAAGCCGCGAGATCGAGCGTCTAAACGGTGTCTACGAGGGCTTGCTGACGGACGCGGGTGTCGAAATCCTGGCCGAACGCGCGGTGCTCACCGGCCCGCACTCGATCCGAGCTGGGAATACCTCGATCAAGGCCCGGAACATCCTTGTTGCCACGGGAAGCTGGCCCGTCGTACCGCCGTTCCCGGGAAGCGATTTGGCGGTCACCTCCAACGAGGCCTTCTATCTGCCCGAGTTTCCCCGGCGGGCGTTGATAATCGGCGGCGGCTACATCGCGGTGGAGTTCGCGGGTATCTTCGCGGGCCTCGGGGCGGAGGTGACCCTAGCGTACCGCGGCGAGCTGTTCCTGCGCGGTTTCGATGCCGGCATCCGCCGCTTCGTCCTGGAGGAGATGGCGACCAAGGGTGTCGATGTTCGCCTAAACACACGGATCGCGTCCGTCGAGAGGGTCGGAGACCGTCTGCACTGCCGGTTCGACGATGCCACGAGGCTCGATGTCGACTTGGTCATGGCGGCAACCGGACGTGCACCGGCGAGCGCCGACCTCGGCTTCGAGGCGGCAGGCGTCGTGACGGCGGCCAACGGGGCGATCCCGGTGGATGACAGCTATCGCACCAACGTGCCCCACGTCTACGCCATCGGGGACGTGATCGACCGGCTTCAGTTGACGCCGGTTGCGATCGCCGAGGGAATGTGCGTCGCGCACAACCTGTTCGCCGGTGGATCCCGTCAAGTGGATTACGCCAACGTCCCGACCGCGATCTTCTGCCAGCCGAACATCGGTACCGTCGGGCCGACGGAGGAACGGGCCCGGGAGATCTACCCGGAGCTTGCCGTCTACGAGTCGAGCTTCAAGCCGATGAAGCATACTGTCTCCGGACGCGGCGAACGCACCCTGATGAAGCTCCTGGTGAATGCCGAGGATGACCGGGTGGTGGCGGCGCACATGTGCGGTCCGGAGGCCGGGGAGATCATCCAAGGGTTGAGCGTCGCCATCAAGGCCGGGGCCACGAAGGCCGATTTCGACTCGACCATCGGCATCCATCCCACGGCAGCGGAGGAATTCGTCACCATGCGGGAAGCCGCCAGATGACAACGCGACCCTTATAGGGACGCGGGGGTCCGAGCGTGGCTCGGACGGGGCGAACGAGGGGAGTTCGATGCAGGACGCGACGCTTCATGGTGCGGCTGCCTATCAGGCAATTAGACGGGGTATTTGTTCAATGGAAGCAAGTTCTCGCGGGGCGATGGGATTGACGGCCATCTTGCTGGGTTTCTTGGTCACCGGGCAAACCGCGACGGAGAGTGACGAGCCGCGCAACGTGGTGCTTTTCGTTGGCGACGGTATGGGGCTCTCGACGGTGACCGCAGCGCGCATTCTGGACGGTCAGAACAACGGCCTCGCGGGGGAGGAACACCTCCTGTCGTTCGAGCGCTTCCCCAACGTCGCCTTGATAAAGACTTACAACACAGACGCTCAAGTACCTGATTCTGCGGGAACTATGACGGCTCTGGTGACGGGCTACCGGACACGTGCCGGCGTGTTGAGCATCGGCCCCGAAGCCGCGCGGGGGGACTGTGAAGCCGGACTGAACCACCAACTGACGACGCTGCTCGAGGAAGCCGAGCAGCGCGGCTACCGTACCGGGTTGGTGTCCACTGCGCGAATTACCCATGCCACGCCGGCCGCCGCCTACGCCCACTCCGCCGACCGTGGCTGGGAATTGCCCGGTACCCTACCCGAGGGGGCGCGAGGCAAGTGCGCAGACATCGCCCGGCAGTTGATCGAGTTCCCATACGGCGACGGGGTCGACCTCGTGCTCGGGGGTGGTCGGGCGATGTTTCTGCCAACCACGGCGCCCGACCCGGAAGACCCCCAGGGCACGGGTCGCCGCCGAGATGGTCGTAACCTCGTGGAGGAATGGCTCGCCGTTGCCGAGGACCGTCGTTTCGTCCATGACAGTGCGGGTTTCGGGGCTCTCGGCCCAACCGGAGGCCAGGTTCTCGGACTGTTCGAAGCCTCGCACATGGAGTTCGAGGCGGACCGCGCGGACGATACCGGCGGCGAACCAAGCCTGGCCGAGATGACCCGCCACGCGATCTCAAGGCTCGAAGGGACACCCGGCTACTTCCTCATCGTCGAAGGCGGACGGATTGACCACGCGCATCACGCGGGGAACGCTTATCGCGCGCTGGTGGATGCCATCGCCTTTGCCGATGCGGTTGGCGTGGCAGCGTCGGCAACCGATGTCGACGACACGCTGATCCTCGTTACCGCGGACCACAGCCATACGCTCACGATCTCCGGGTATCCGGCCCGCGGCAATCCGATCCTGGGGTTCGCCGCCGACGGGGACGGTGAGCCTCTCAAGGATATGGTGGGTGTCCCTTACACGACGCTGGGCTACGCCAACGGCCCGGGTGCCCGGCGTCCGGACACCGAACTCTCGCCCACGGACCCCGACTATCGGCAGCGCGCAACTCATCCCATGCTGGCGGAAACCCATGCCGGCGAAGACGTGCCGGCCTACGCGCGGGGACCGGGTGCCGAGGGTGTCCGCGGCGTCATGGATCAACACGAACTACACGCCGTGATGCGCGGCGCGCTGTTCGGAGAGTGACATGTCGTGGGAGGGCGCGGCCGACGCGATCACAAGGTCCGTTGAGGACTTCCTGAACGTCCTCGACGGGGTACTGGGCAGCGCCTTCTATTTCCCCTGGGTGCTTCTCGGCGTCGGACTGTTCTTCACGCTGTACCTGGGCTTCCCGCAGATCCGCTATTTCAAGCGCGCCTGGGGAGTGCTGATGGGGCATCACACGCGACCCGACGCGGAAGGCGACACTACGCACCTGCAGGCACTGTCCACCGCCTTGTCTGGAACGGTCGGCACCGGGAACGTGGGGGGCGTGGCTCTCGCCCTGTTCCTAGGCGGCCCCGCGGCGCTCTTCTGGATGTGGGCGACGGCTTTCGTCGGTATGACGACCAAGTTCGTCGAGGTCACGATCTCGCACAAGTACCGGATCAAGGACGACAACGGCGAGATCGCCGGCGGCCCTATGTACTACATGGAGCGGGGCCTGTCGGCCGCGCCACTGGTCGCTCTCCTGGAGCGCCGTCGAATGGACGCCACGGCGGGCATTCTGCGACGAGTGAACTTCAAGTGGCTCGCGGTGTTCTTCGCCGCCGCCACGGTGTTGAGCACGATCGGGTCGGGCAACATGCCACAGAGCAACAACATGGCCGAGGGGCTCAAGGCATCGTTCGAGATTCCCGAGTGGCTGAGCGGCCTCGTGCTGGCCAGCCTACTGGGCCTGGTGATCATCGGCGGTATCAAACGCATTGCCCGTGTGGCCACCGCAATCGTGCCGACGATGGGGGTTCTCTACACCATCGGTGCGTTCGCCGTGCTCGTAGACAATCACGACCAGATCCTCCCGGCCTTCGCCGCGGTGTTCAGCGACGCGTTCACCGGGTCGGCGGCAAGCGGCGGCTTCCTGGGCGCTACCTTCGCCTATGCCTTCAACCGCGGGGTGGCGCGGGGTCTGTTCTCCAACGAAGCGGGGCAGGGGTCGGCACCCATCGCGCACGCATCTGCACGTGCCGACGAACCGGTCTCGGAAGGCCTTGTATCGATTCTCGAACCGTTCATCGACACCTTGGTCATCTGCACGCTGACTGGAATCGTGATCCTGGCTTCGGGGGCTTGGACGGAAAAATTCGACACCGATTTCGACGGCTTCGAGACCGAGTTCATTCACGGAGTCTATTCGGATGAGAATCCAAGCGACGTGGAAGCCCTGCACCGGTACCTCAACGATGTCGACGGCTCCGGTGTCGAACCGGCGGATGGTTCCTTCGCAGTGACAGACGGCCGTCTGGCCGCTGCAGATGTGACGGTCCTGCACAATCGGTCGGTGGCCGAAGACGTGATCTACCTGGTCGACGGCGACGTTCCCTACACCGGCACCATCGAGGTCGAGGACGGCACGCTGACGACTCCTGGGGTCGCCCTACACGGCAAGTCGCTGGTTCACTCGGTACGCCTGACGACGGAGGCGTTCAAACGCAGCTTCTTCGGCGACTTCGGGCAGTACGCGGTCACGGTCGGACTCGTGCTATTCGCTTTCAGCACGGCCATAGCGTGGTCGTACTACGGCGACCGAGCCATCACCTACCTGTTCGGCACGCGCTGGATCATGCCGTATCGAGCGGTCTACGTGGTTGGCTTCTTCCTGGCGGCGGTGTTGGACACGAGCCTGGTCTGGCTCGTGTCCACAGTCACCCTGGCGCTGATGGCCCTTCCGAACCTGTTCGGCATCATGCTCCTCGCCCGCGAGATGAATGCCACGATCCGCGAATACTGGGAGACCCAAGGCTAGGGGTTCAAGGCTTGGCGCAAGTCGTGGCAGGCTGGTTAGGGACACCCACCGCGGCAGGCCGGAGGCTGGTTAGGGACACCCACCGCGGAGGCTGGTTAGGGACACCCACCGCGGCAGGCCGGTTAGGGACACCCACAAAGGCCGGTTAGAGGGGCCGGTTAGGGACACCCACCGCAACCCGCCTAATGGGGCAGGGCAGCAAGGCAGCGATCCCCACCGTGGATCAAGGCAGGGACACCCACCGTGGAGCGTCGAAGTTCGCCCTCCGGGGAAGTGTGGACGAGCAATACTGCCGACAACTGGCGGGATCTCGCGGAAAGCTGCGGTCTTACGGCGCGCCGTGAGCCGTTTCGGCACGGGCGGTCCGCCGCGGACGCGGTGGATGCGGCGAGGCCGGACCTCT
>VXPO01000020.1 GCA_009839505.1 Gammaproteobacteria bacterium | reverse complement strand
CCACGCAGACCTGCCGTCCGGACCGGCCATCATCCTGGTCGCCGGCGGCGTCTACATGCTCTCCGTTGTCGCGGGTCCGCGTGGCAGCCTGCGGGCGCGGTTCCTGCCGCGTCGGCATCTTGAAGCGTGAAACGGCAGCGGAGAAGACAGGCTTGTATCGTCTCTCACGCCGTTCGTGTCTTGCCGCACTTGCCACGCTCGCCGTTGCCAAGGCGCCGCGACCCTGGGCAGCCGACAAGCTCAACGTCGTTACCACCTTCACCATTCTTGGAGACATGGTGCGAAATGTCGGCGGGGAGCACATCGCGCTGACCACCCTGGTCGGCCCGGACGCCGATGCCCACGTCTACGAACCGACCCCGGGTGATGCCCGCGCGCTGGCCCGGGCGGACCTCGTTATCGTCAATGGTCTCGGCTTCGAAGGCTGGATCGACCGGCTCGTCAAGGTATCTGGCTACAAGGGACCGGTTGTCGTGGCCAGTGAGGGAGTCGCCGCGTTGACGGTGGAAGGAGACCAACCCGACCCGCACGCTTGGCAGGATCTCGCCAAAGGACGCCTCCACGTCGCCAATATCGCTCGCGCCCTGGCCGCGGCGGATCCGGCTCATGCCGACGACTATCGTCGCCGTGCCGCAGCCTATGATCGCGAACTGGCGGTGCTTGATCGGGACATTCGCAGCCGGCTCGACGCGTTCCCCCCAGACCGGCGCAAGGTGATCACCTCGCACGACGCGTTCCAGTACTTCGGGCGCGCCTACGGCATCGACTTTCGCGCGCCGACCGGTCTCAGCACCGAAAGCGCGCCTTCGGCGGGCCAAGTCGCCGCCCTCATTCGCCAAATGCGGGATGAGGGCATCAATGCGTTGTTCATCGAGAACATCACGGACCCGCGTTTGGTGGGGCAACTGGCACGTGAAGCCGGCGCTGCCATCGGCGGTAGGCTCTATTCCGACTCGTTGTCCGGCCCCACCGGTCCGGCGCCGACCTATCTCGGCATGTTCCGCCACAATGTTGGCGAAATCGAGGACGCCTTGACGGACTGAGCAGTGGACCGTTCAATGGTTGGCGGAGGAGCAGACCGCCAGAGCACTGATCTCGGCAGTTTCTTCAGACTCCCCGAAGTCCACTCCCGTCCACGCCCCGATGTGTCGGCCCCACGCCGCGACCGCGTCGGTCGTCGCTTCAGGGCAAAGCCCGGCCCGCGACGCGTAGCGCGTCTTAGGTCCGTGCCCAGACTTGCTTGCACTGCAAGCATGGCGTAGTTTTGAACGCGTCCTCGCCACTCGGAGGGTAGGGGCCAATGGCCAGCATCACGATCCGCAATCTCGACGACGACGTGAAGACGCGAATTCGCGTGCGCGCCGCCGAGCATCACCGGTCGATGGAGGAAGAGGTACGCATCATTCTGCGGGATGCGGTGAATCGGGACCGCACCGGGCTCCGCAACCTCGCGGCGTTCACGCGGGAGTGCTTCGCGCCGCTCGGCGGCGTAGAACTAGAACTTCCTCCTCGGAGCGGTCCGATGCGAGAGCCGCCGGACTTCACCTGAACGGCAGCTATGCTTGTCGTAGACACTAATGTCGCATCCGAGCTCATGCGTCCCTCGCCGACTCCCAGCGTCGTCGCTTGGATCGCCGAGCGCGATGCTTCGGCAATGTACCTGACCGCAGTAAGCGAAGCGGAGTTGCGCTTCGGCGTCGCGATCCTGCCAGCAGGCAAACGACGTACGGCCCTAGAGGCTGCAATGCGTCGGTGGCTGGAGATTGGTTTCGCCGACCGGATTCTGCCGTTCGACAGTGCCTCAGCCCGCGCCTATGCGGAGATTGCCGCTGACCGTCGTGGGGCCGGTCGGCCAATCGGCGAAGCCGATTGCCAGATCGCGGCCATATCCCGCTCGCGCGGAGCCACCCTCGTTACGCGGAACGTACGGGACTTCGAAGGAACGGGAGTCGATGTCCTTGATCCCTGGACGACGGAATGACCGGCGCGGCGTGCGGAACCGACGGCATGTACAGATATTTACTGAGATACATTGGCGGAGGGGCAGGGATTCGAACCCTGGGAAGGTCGCCCTTCTCTGGTTTTCAAGACCAGTGCTTTCGGCCGCTCAGCCACCCCTCCGGGCAGTTGGGCTCGCGGGAGGATTCTACCCGGTGCGGGTTCGCCGGGCATTATGCGTTGGTATTGAACCAAGCGCTGACTGCACAGCATGGGGTCATGGAATTCGCTCGGTAGCAGCCGAACGGCTTGCATTTCACGCGCTGCGGCGGCGCCGGACAAGCTGCTACGATGCGGAACGCTCACAGTATGCGGCAAGTGCAATGACCATCGACGAGATCGGCGCCGACATGGCTGCCAAGGCAACGGCCATCGAGCCGCTCGGCAAGACGCTTCTGTTCTGTCTCGACGACGACAGGATGCTGATCGACGGCACGGGGGAGACCAACCTGGTAAGCATCGTCTCCGGCCAGGATGTCGATGGCGACTGCGTCATCCGAATGTCGATGGACACCTACGGCAAGCTCCAGCGCAAGGAGATCAAGCCGTTCATGGCGGTCGCATCCGGGAAGATCAAGGTAAAGGGCGACATGTCGATCGCCGCGAAGCTGAAGAAACTGACCTGACGCGTGCCCGACGCGTCGATTCCGATAGAGCGACCCTTCGCGCTGAAGGCTCTCAACGGGCTCGGCTCGCTGATCCAACGCAGCGGACTGGCACCGTCCGCCCTGGACGCCGACCGCATCCTCGACCGGGCGGAACGGACCAGCGGTTTCGAATTTCGCGACTCGATGATGCGCGAGGGGCTCGGCCGGCTGGCAACTTCCCTCGAGGATGAGGCGCGACTCAACACCTTCGGTCGCTTCGCCCTGCGCAGCACGGTGCAGCGGGCGGCCGACTCGCGCCATCATGTCGAACGTGCCTTCGCGGAGCACTCCGGGATTCTCGACGAGACCATCCGTGCACCGGTCTTCATCATTGGCATGCCCCGGACCGGGACGACGATCCTGCACGCGCTGCTGAACCTCGACCGCAATCACCGCGCGCCGCTGTCGTGGGAGTGTCTGCTGCCGCATCCCGCGCCCGGGCCTGACGACTACGAGGACAACGACCGGATCGATACCGTCCGCCGGGAGTTCGACCGGATTTTCCACCTCGTGCCGGATTTTCGAAAGAAGCACTACATGACGGCCGACTCGCCGCAGGAGTGCCTTGCGATCACGGCGCTGAACTTCACGAGCTTCCAGTTCATCGCCCAGGCGTACCTGCCGGACTATCACGACTGGTTCGTGAATGCCGACCAGGAACGCAACCTCCGCTGGCACCGCCGGTTCCTGCAGTTCCTCCAGTCGGGCGGCGTCCGGCGCCCGCGCTGGCTGCTGAAGTCCCCGGTGCACCTGATGCGCCTGCGGGCATTGTTCGCGGTGTATCCGGACGCCAAGGTCGTCATGACCCACAGGCACCCCTCGCGAATAGTGCCGTCGACCGCGAGCCTGGTGTCCTCCATGCGGTCGCTCTACTCGGACCACGAGGATACGACCCGCACGGGGCGCGAGCACTTCTACGTATGGGCGCTCTATTACGCCCGGTTCCTGCGCGACCGCCGCGAACTCGACTGCGAGGAGCAGATCGTCGATATCCTGTTCGACGACTTCGCCCAGGATCAGATGAACGTCGTGGATTCGATCTATGCGCGCTTCGGCTGGGAACTCCATCCCGGGGACCGCGCGCGCATGGAGGCATTCGTCCGCGACGAGCGCCGGGGCAAACACGGTACCCACGAGTACTCACTGGAACAGATCGGCGTCACACCGGCGGAGATCGAACGCGAATACGCCGAGTACCTCGATTTCCTGGAGTCGTTGAGATAATCCTCCGGGTCGCGGGTCCCAACTGTCAGAAGGAGACGAGATGGAAAGCCGACAGGCGCTGGATGAATTCCTCGACGTGATCCGCAACGCGGATCAGACCTTCCTGGATCCGGACAAGGAACTCGACCACCAAGGCAAGGTGGACGGCTACCAGCACATGTTTCATCTCCTGCAGGTGGCGGTCGACTTCTATCTGCACAACGATCCACTGCGTCCCCGACTAATGCCGTTGGCGGACGCGAGCCGCAAACTCTATGGCGACAACGTGGACGCCGTGTACTACTTCTCGCAGGTGCGCGGCGATCAGCAATACCTCATCAGTGGCCAGCGGTTCGATAGCTGCTATCTGAGTTTCTGCCTCTACGGCGGTGATCCGAATGGCGAACTTGCGGATCGGGTGACCCTCAACGTGAACCACCGCGACATCACCTTCGCCGACGACGGCACGTTCGAGCTCCTGCTGACGCCGAATCCCGACGGCCCGAACGAGTTTTCCATCGATGCCGACTCAGTCAGCCTCTTCACACGCGAGTATTTCTTCGACCGTCCCGCGTCCCGGGAGAGCATCCTCAGCATCCGCAACGTGTCTCCCCAGCCACCCGCTTTGCCTCTCGACGACGCCCAACTTGCCCGCCGGATCCGCAACATGGCGATGTTCTTCCAGTGCACCACCTGGCTCGCGCCGTTGCCGGTGGAGTTTCCGGTCAATGAATTCTGTCCACCGTTCGAGTTCGACGCGGAGCAGGGAGGCTGGGGCACGGTCGACAACATCTACTGCTTCTGCCGCTTCCGCCTGAAGGAGCACCAGTACCTGAAGATCAGTTTCGCTTCGACCGAGGCGTGCTATTGGGGTTTCCAGACTTGGAACTACCTGATGCAGTCCACCAACTACGTGGACTTTCCGGTGTGCATCAACAAGGCGACCGCGGCGAGGGAGCCGAATGGCGACTACGTCATCTACTTAAGCCATCGACCGGCGCCGAAGAATTGGATCAGTACGGCCGGCTACGAGGAGGGCATTCTCTTTGCGCGCTGGCTGCTGGCGGAGTCGTTGCCGGAAACGCCGAGGGTCGAAGTGGGGGAGTGGTCGTCCCCGTAGCCGTCGGGATGCGAGGACTGCCACAGCCATAGGTCTTCGCAGATCTTTTGCAGGTCGTGTGTCGCGGTCCAGCCGAGCTCTTCTCGCGCGCGGCTGACGTCGGCGCAGGACACCGCGACATCACCGGGTCGCCGGGCGGTTATCCGATAGGGGATCGTCCGTTCGCAGACGGCCTCGAAGGCGTGGAGGACCTCCAGCACCGTGTGTCCGCGACCGGTGCCGAGGTTGTGGAGGGCGACGCCCGGTGATCGGCGGATATAGTCGAGCGCGGCAAGGTGCCCCCGGGCGAGGTCGACGACGTGGAGGTAGTCACGGACGCCCGTGCCGTCACGCGTCGGGTAGCCGTCGCCGAACACGTCCAGTCGTTCGCGCCGACCGGCTGCGACCTGGGCGATGTACGGGAGCAAATTGTCCGGAACGCCTCTTGGATCTTCCCCGAGTTGCCCGCTCGGATGGGCGCCGACGGCGTTGAAGTAGCGAAGGATAGAGATGCGCCAGCGCGGGTCGGCACGGTGCAGATCCCGGAGCAGCTCCTCGACTTCGCGCTTGGTTCGAGCGTAGGGGCTCTGCGGGGACGCGGGGCAAGCCTCGGTGATC
Source organism: Gammaproteobacteria bacterium (assembly GCA_009839505.1). Classification (GTDB taxonomy): domain Bacteria; phylum Pseudomonadota; class Gammaproteobacteria; order Pseudomonadales; family Azotimanducaceae; genus VXYL01. The sequence continues at coordinate 4,945 of VXPO01000020.1, read as the reverse complement.
GGAGTCGAGGCGGGGTCGCCGTACACGGCGGCGGTCGAACTGAACACCAGGGTCGTGACGCCGTGCGCCGCCATGCGCTCGACGAGCCGCCGGGAACCGGTGACATTGGTGTCGTTGTAGGCATCCGGTTTCGCCACGGACTCCCCCACGGCCTTGAGCGCGGCCAAGTGGATCACAGCATCCACGGCGTGGGTCTGGAAGACACCATCCAGGCTGTTGCCGTCCCGGATGTCGCCACGGATGAAGGAAACCTCCCGTCCGCTGACCTTACGGATCGCCGACACCGCCCGGGCCGAGGAGTTCGCCAGGTTGTCGAGCAATACCACGTCGTGGCCCGCGGCGAGTAGTTCGACCGCGGTGTGGCTGCCGATGTAGCCCGTACCCCCCGTGAGCAGAACTCTCATGAACAAACGCTCCGTCTGTGTCAGTTCCCGCCCGCTTGAAAGTAGCCCCTGTACCAGTCCACGAACCGGGCGATGCCGGTCTCGATGGTCGTTTGGGGGCGGTAGCCGAAGTCCCGGACGAGAGGCTCGACGTCGGCGAACGTCGCCGCGACGTCGCCGGGCTGCATGGGCAGCAGGTTCCTGCGGGCCGAACGTCCGAGCACGTTCTCGATGACCTCGATGAAGCGCAGGAGTTCCACGGGTTGGCCGTTGCCGATGTTGTAGAGCCGGAAGGGGGCGGATGAAGACGAGGCGTCGGGATGCTGTCCGCTCCACGCGGTGTCCGGCTTCGGCGGCTTGTCGAGGACGCGCACGACGCCCTCCACGATGTCGTCGATGTAGGTGAAGTCGCGCCGGTGCTCGCCGTGGTTGAACACGTCGATGGCCTCGCCGGCGAGGATTTTGCGCGTGAAAGCGAACAACGCCATGTCCGGCCGCCCCCACGGCCCGTACACGGTGAAGAACCGCAGCCCGGTGGTCGGGATTCCGTACAGGTGGCTGTAGGCATGGGCCATGAGTTCGTTGGACTTCTTGGTCGCGGCGTACATGGACACGGGATGATCGACAGGATCCGCCGTGGCGAAGGGCATTCGCGTGTTGGCGCCGTAGACCGCACTGGTCGATGCGTAGACAAGGTGGTCGATGCCGGCTTCGCGTGCGGACTCGAGCACGTTGAGGAATCCGACCACGTTGGCGTCGACGTAGGCGTGGGGATCCTCGATGGAGTGCCTGACCCCGGCCTGGGCGGCGAGATGCACCACGCGGTCGGGGCGGTGACGCCGAAACATCTCGTTCCAACGCTCCCGGTCGGCGACGTCGACCCGTTCGAACCGAAAGCCCTGCAAGTCCTCGAGACGACCTAGACGGGCACGTTTGAGATTCACGTCGTAGTAGTCGTTCAGATTGTCGACACCGACCACAGTGTCGCCGCGGCGAGCGAGTCGTTCGGCGGTGAAGGAACCGATGAAGCCGGCGGCGCCGGTGACGAGTACTTTCATGGGTCTACAGTCTCTCGTCTGCATCGCCGGCGGCGAGCAGGTGCTTGACGTCGAAGACGACGGCGCCGGCCCGGCCGAAGGCGCGGATCCGCTCGCTGCCCAGCGCCCGGAAGGCATCGTGGGCTACGGCGATGACGATGGCGTCGTAGCTGTCGGCGGCGGGGCTTTCGATGAGCGACACATCGGCAGAGACACTCGCCTTTGCTACCCAGGGATCGTGCACGTCGACAACCGCTCCATGGCGTTGCAGGGACTCCACTAGGTCGATCACCTTGGTGTTGCGGACGTCGGGACAGTTTTCCTTGAACGCGAGGCCGAGGACGAGGATGCGGGAGTCGTTTACATGGATTCCGGCTTGGCGCATGAGGCGGACCACGCGTTCCGCAACGTAGCCCGGCATGGCGTCATTGATCCGCCGACCGGCGAGAATGAGCTCCGTATGGTGACCGACCTCCTCGGCCTTGTACGTCAGGTAGTACGGATCGACCCCGATGCAGTGACCCCCCACGAGCCCGGGACGGAAAGGCAGGAAGTTCCACTTGGTTCCGGCCGCCTGAAGAACCGAATCGGTGTCCACGCCCAAGCGCTCGAAGATCATCGCGAATTCATTGATCAGCGCGATGTTCAGGTCCCGCTGAGTGTTCTCGATGATCTTCGCCGCTTCGGCGGTGCGGATGTTCTCCACCGGAAACGTTCCGGCGGTGACGATTTTTCCGTAAAGCGCGTCGACGAACGTCAACGCTTGTGGAGTCGATCCCGAGGTCACCTTGACGATGGCGGTCAGGCGGTGGTTGCGATCACCGGGGTTGATCCGCTCCGGGCTGTAGCCGGCATAGAAGTCGTGGTTGAAGCGCAGTCCGGATTCGGCCTCGAGAAGAGGCACGCAGACCTCCTCGGTGGCTCCTGGATAGACGGTGGACTCGAAGACCACCACGTTGCCCCGCTCGAGCAGACGGCCAACCGTACGGCTGGCAGCTTGCAGGGCGGTGAGATCCGGCCGTTTGTGTTCGTCGATGGGCGTCGGGACGGCGACCAGGAAGACATCGCAGCCGCGAAGCTCGTCCGCCTCGGCGGTGAAGGTCAGGCGGGTGGCCTGTTCGAACTCCGTCCCCTGGACTTCCCGGGTGCTGTCGTGCCCCGCAACCAGTTCCCGAACCCGCTCCCGGTCGACGTCGTAGCCGCGGGTGTCGAACTGTTTGCCGAACTCGATGGCGAGCGGCAGGCCCACGTAGCCGAGTCCCACAATGCCGACTACGGGTTCATCCCCCGGTAGGTCGGCGGGCTGCGCACTGTTCGGCATGGCGGCGGGATGCTCCGGTGGATGTTGCGCGGAAGTCTAAACCCACCCGCCGAGATTTGAGCGGCGAGCCCGGGAACCGCTACAAGACCATCAGGTTGTAGAGCCAGGGAAGCCCGAAGGCGAGCACCACGCTGACGACGAGTCCCGAGAGCGCCTTCAGGGCATCGGACATGACCTTGCTCACGGTTCCCCGGGTGCTGGTGTCCGACAGGTAGAAGGACAGGGCGAATTCGCGCCCGGCGAGGACGCCGAGGAACACCCAGGTGGTGCTCATGGGTATGTTCAGGTCGGGCGAAACCCACGGTAGCATGAACTTGAAAACCAGCAGCACCAGGCCGTAGATGAAGTCGATGATGGTCGCCGCGCGGATGTCCGTGGTGTCGGTCTTGCTGGTGACGATCTTCTGAATCGCACCGCCGAAGCGGTAGAAGATGTAGCCCTGCATGGCGAGCAGCGTGATGATGCCGAAGACCAACCACGAAACCGACAGCTGCCTCGGCAGATAGACGAATATGTTGGCGAGGTCCTGGATCAGCCACATGCTCCAGAGGAACCCGGTCGACGCCCATTGCAGGACCACCCAGTAGGTCGGAATGGTGTCGCCCTTTGTTCGGTGGAAGTACTCCGAGGCGCGCTTGAAGACGAGTGCAAAGAGCCCGATGGCCGCCACGAAGGCGACGACGTACCCGAGCGCCGACTTCGTGAGCATCTTCGCGATATTGCTGGTTTCGCCCCCGGTGACTGCGAATACCGTCAGGACGAGGAACGTCGTGCTTACCGGAACTCCGAGGCGGGTCAGGATGAGCAATGCCAATGGCGGGATGGCGTGGAGCCACGAAATACCGCCGATCGGTTCCGGAAACTTGTCCAACAGGCCGTACGCGGGGTCGCCGTCGTTGACGAACCAGCTGTAGAAGATCACCGCGAGCATGATGCTGCCGGCGAACATCCACAGTACCCACCAAGGGCGCTGGGCATTGGAGGCGAGGAACGTGCCCAAGGTCTGGATCGAGTCGTTGGCGACCACGGAATACGCGGCCAACAGGAACCCGATGACCATGTAGATCTCTACTACGGACATGTGATTGCCGCCCCTGGTTCGACGCCGCCGGGTGCCTACAGAATTGCCGTTTCATTCTGAACGATTCGACGCCGTGCAAATAGCGTGGATCAATGTTCCTACAGGATTCTCGAGGCGAGCCGGACGCCGCACGGCTCCCGGCTAAAATCGACCCTGTTGCTCTTGCCAGGAGGGTCCCGTGCCCAAGCTCGTCAACCTTGGATCGCTGTGCATCGACAACGTCTACCGGGTGCCCGAATTGACCGGCCCCGGCGAGACCGTCGCGAGTGTTTCCTACGAGGTCTTCCCCGGGGGGAAGGGGTTGAACCAATCCATCGCCGCCGCCCGGGCCGGTGCCGAGGTGATCCACGCGGGTTGCGTGGGCAAGGACGGCGTGTGGCTCAAGGACACGTTGTCCGCGGAAGGGGTGGATGTGACCGGCGTGCGGGTCGTGGACACGGCGTCCGGTCACGCCGTGATCCAGGTCAACGACGCCGGCGAGAACTCGATCGTGATCACCGGCGGTGCCAACCGCGCCCTCGAGGCGGACCAGGTGGACGCCGTGTTGGCTCAAGTCGAGCCGGGAGATTGGCTGTTACTGCAGAACGAGATCAACGACCTCAACGGTGTGCTGCGCGCAGCGGCAAAGCGGCGATGCCGCGTCGCCTTCAACGTGGCTCCGGTGGACGGCCGGGAGGCAAACTACGAACTCGCGGGTGTCCAGCTGCTAATCGTCAACGAGATCGAAGCCGCGGCTTTGGCGGGTACCGACATTGGCGACGGCGATTGGACCGAGGTGGTCGACCGGCTACGGGGCAGGGCGCCCGACGCGGACATCGTGCTGACCCTTGGTCGTGACGGCTTGGTCCACGCGGGGGACGAAGGCCTGGTCACGATGGCCGCCTACGACGTGAAGGCCATCGATGAAACCGCCGCCGGAGACGCCTTCATCGGTTTCCTAATGGCCGCCCTGATCGGTGGCGAGCCCATGACCGAGGCGTTGCGCCTGGGATCGGCCGCGGGTGCGCTCGCGGTGACCCGCGCGGGCGCGGCCAGTTCCATACCCTCGCTGGACGAAGTGCGCGCGTTGCTCCCGTAGCGCCCCAAAGCCGTCCCCGGCGCTTCGCTTCGCTGTGCCCCGGGG
>VXPO01000072.1 GCA_009839505.1 Gammaproteobacteria bacterium | reverse complement strand
CCAGGCGATGCTTGATGACGTGGTCCGTCTTGTCCATGCCGAGCGCCAAGGCTTCGCGGTAGAGGGCTTCCTCGCGCACATGGGCGTCTACTAGGCGTTCCAACTCTTCGTCCGACAAGGCATCGAAGTGCGCCGCGGCAGCCTCGGGTGAAAAGGCCTGGGCGTGGTACTGGATGTACGCGAGAAGCGCCTCCCGGTCCACCTCGATGACGCCGTCGTCGCCGGAAGGCTCGTTCTCCGACACCCACGCGAAGACCACGAACAGGCCCAACCCCAACAACAGGAAGTGTCCGAGCGGATCCTTCAGCAAGCGCTTCATCGCCAACTCCAAACCGAAGCCGGCGTAGTTTGCCATCTGGGGTAACTCCCAATCACGCGCATCTGCGCATGGGCTACAGTGTTCGGTACACAACCGTGGACTTGCTCAATGTTCTTCCTCTCCCGGATCATCCGATGCGTCACGGTGATCGTGGCGCTCATGGCGGCGGCCGACGCTTGGGCTGGCGATGCCTACGCGCCCACCGTCGGCGATGCCTTTCCCGATACGGTGTACTGGGGCGACACCCATCTGCACACGTACCTCTCCGCCGATGCGTTCGGCATGGGCAACAGGACGACGCCCGAAACCGCCTACCGGTTCGCCAAGGGCGAGGAGGTCACCACCACCGGGGGCGAACGGGTCCGGCTGCGGCGACCGCTCGACTTCATCATGATCTCCGACCACGCCGAGAACCTCGGCATCCTGCCCCGACTCATCGCCGGCGACGAGCAATTGCTGGCGGGCCCCGACGGTCCGGCCACGGTCGCGTTCTTCGCCGAGGCGCCACCTCTTGACCGGGTACTGAACGCCAGCGACCTCGAGGCCTTCAAGGCGTTGTCCACGACGTTAATGGAAGGCAAGGCGGCTGCCTCGACCGGCGACCGCGGCGTCGACGAGGCCTTCCGGCGGCAGGTCTGGCACGCGGTCATCGAGGTGGCGGAGCGGCACAACGACCCGGGCACGTTCACCACCTTCGCGGGCTACGAGTACAGCAGCAATCCGCCCATGCTGCACCGCAACGTGCTGTACGCCGGCGGTCCCGAAAGCACCCGCCAGACCATGCCGTTCTCGAAATGGGACAGCGCCAATCCGGAGGATCTGTGGGCGTATCTCGCGGAGTACGAGGCACGCACCGGCAGCGGCGTGATCGCCATTCCGCACAACAGCAACCTGAGTCGCGGCCGAATGTTCACCGGCCAGACCCATGCCGGTGATCCGATGACCGCCGACTACGCGGCGCTGCGCGTCGAACGTGAACCGGTGGTCGAGGTGACGCAGATGAAGGGCGACAGCGAGACGCATCCCATCGCCTCCCCCGACGACCCATACGCCGACTTCGAGACCTGGGGAGGTGCGAACTTCGACAAGAACGACACGCCGAACGCCTGGGTGTCGAACTCGTACGTCCGTCCAGCCTTGAAGCGCGGCCTCGGCCTCGAGGCCGAACTCGGCGTGAATCCCTTCAAGTTCGGGCTGATTGGCAGCACCGACAGCCACAACGGTCTCGCCACCGCCGACAGCGGCAACTTCTGGGGCAAGTTCGCTGGCAACGAGCCGAGCCCCTTCCGAGCCCTGACCGGTACGATCTACACCGCGTCCGGCTACGCCGCGGTTTGGGCCGAAGCCAACACGCGCCAAGCGCTGTTCGCCGCGTTCAAGCGGCGCGAGGTCTACGCGACCACCGGGCCGCGCATCGTGCTGCGTTTCTTCGGCGGCTGGGACTACGCCGACGCCGACGCCGCCCGGCCAGACTTCGCGGAACTGGGCTACCGCAAGGGCGTGCCGATGGGAGGCGACCTCGCGCAGACGGAGTCGGGCAAGTCACCGCGTTTCCTGATCCGCGCCGTCAAGGACCCCGATGGGGCCAACCTGGATCGCATCCAGGTGGTCAAGGGGTGGCGTACTCTCGGCGGTGAACTGTTCGAGCGGGTCTACGACGTCGCCGGGTCCGGCGACCGGGTGATCGAAGACGGCGTACTCGAAGACATCGGTTCCACCGTCGACTTCGAGGCGGCTACCTACCTGAACACCATCGGCGCCCCCGAACTCGCGGTCACCTGGAGCGATCCCGACTTCGATCATCGACACGCGGCGTTCTACTACGTTCGCGTCCTCGAGATCCCCACGCCTCGCTGGACGACCTACGACGTCGTTCGCTTCGACACCCCCTCGCCACCGGAGGGGACGCCTCTAGTCATCCAGGAACGCGCCTACTCCTCCCCAATCTGGTACACCCCATAACGCCGCAAAGCCAGCCCTGGCGCGGAGAAGATCAATTCGGCCGGGAGGTCGGTGCGGGTCGCATGTGACGTAGGATGAACGAACGATGGAGAGCCAAAATGTCCGCGACATGCCGACGCATGTAGTCGATTAACTCGCTTTATTCGACGCTAGCACTACTGTTTCACGTATTGCAAGCACTTTTCGAGACTTTCTTGCCCCGATTGCCCCGGAACCGCCCCGCAGCCGCGCCACCGCGCCCCGGGACGCCTCCTGGTTGCGCACGTAGTAGGCCGGCATCGCCGGCGACTTCCAGCGGCCGGCAACCTGCACTTCCACGAGCGATGCGCCCTCCTCCACCAGCGAATGCGTCGCGCCGATGCGCAGCGAGTGCCCGGACACGCGCCCGGATTTCCCGGCCTGCGCGGCCCGGCGCTTGACGACCGAGCGCACGGCGTCGGAGCCCAGCCGGGTCTCCCCGATGCGGCGGCCGGGCACGGGACGGAACAGCGGCCCGGACTCGATCCCGGCGCTGGCCATCCATTTGCGCAGGCGTTCGGCGGCGGGAGGGGCGACGTGGCGGACCTCGCCGTTCCCGTGCTGGTCCGTCTTGCTGCGCCGGATCGTGATGTGCGCCGAGCCGCCGCTCTGGAACGACACGTCCCCGGCGTCCAGCGCCGACGCCTCGCAGACGCGCAGCAGCGCGTCGGAGACGACACCGATCAGCGCCGCGTCGCGGATTCCGCGCGGACCGTCGTCGCCCTCGGCGCGTTCGCACATCTCGTCGGCGTCTTCCCAGCGCAGGGGACCGGCCTGGCCGCGGCCCCGCCCGGCGCCTTCGCGGCGGAACCGTTCCAGACGCCGGGCCGCCAGGTGTCCCGCAGGAGGCTCCGCGAGTTCGTACCCGGCCTCGGCCGATTCCCGGGCGGCGCGTCGGACCGCGGCGACCGCCGTCACGGCGCTGGGGGGCGCCCGTCCCTTGTCGTACAGATGGTCGAGGTACTCCGCCAGCAGCCGGTCGGTGGGAGGCCGCCCGTCGAGCCACGACTCGTAGCGCCGGAGCGCGCCGACGTACGCCTTGCGGGTGTTCTCGGACGGTAGACCGTCGAACAGGCGGATCGCCAGGTCGAAGTCCAGGTGCGGCAGGGTTCCGCCCGGCGTCGCCTCGGGCTGCGGCGGGCGGTCGGCTTCGGGCGTTGGGGTCGTTTCGGCAACGACGACGATCACGAAGATCGGGCGTTCAGCGCATTCGGCGGGCGTGACGTCGTGGCGCGTGCGATGCCGGTGTCGGGACATCGGTTTCATTGGCGTTCTCCAGCTCCGTAGGTCGAATAACGCGAGTTAAGTGTGGTTCGCCTCATGCAGTGCGCTGAAGCGACCCAAAAAAGTATGTGAGGGGGCGGTACGGCATTCGCGATGGTGCCCAAGCTGTTCGAACCCTAGAGGCTCCCGTGAACAGGCCGTTCACGATGATGACGAGGAGAAACCTATGCATGATTGGAAGAACTCGAAAGCTCCTGCCCTAGTAGCGCCTGCATTCGTAATGTGTGTGCTGTCTGGCGGCGTCCCCGCCATGGCCGACGACCCCGACCGCGGCCCGCTTTGGTGTGACGGGGAGTATGACTCAAGGACTGGGTTTTGTTATGACCGCACCACCGGGCAGCATTACAATCGATATGGCGAGACGTACAACGAAATTCCTCATAACCCCTATGACGTCACGTTTGAAGGCGACATTGAAGCCGACATTATTGATAGTTGGCGGAATCCATCGGAGGAGATGATGGTTAGCGTCATTGAAGGGAGTGTGGCGGTGCCCATGAAGGCGGCGGTACTCGCTGCAACAGCGATCTGTCGGTCAGAAGGAGTGGCTGACGTGACCATGTCAGTGCGATTGGGGGTCGCAGCTGTAGGCGCTGTCGACGGCACCGTTCAGATAAGGTTCGTTTGCGACGAGCTGGAATGAATAGGGTTGGGTGACAGATTCTGGCCGGTGGTTCTACGGTTTGATTGAAGCGAGAAATGACAGGCCATCCGTCCGCTTGCAGGAACCGAAATGGTCGGGCAGATTTGAGCAAGTCATAGCTTGGCTAAGCTCGCGCACTACTAAGCTGCAGCCGGGTCGTCGACCATTGGTTACTATGCGAACTGCACGGGACATTACGTTACTTGGAGGACCTCGGCGGGCACCGGGCTCGGTGGCCCTCTCAGTTCTCGGTTCGACAACCACCCGAGTCATCTGGCACTCGGCGGGGGAACGCCGGCGGAGGCGAACATCGCCGACGGGTTCGAACTCCGGCTCACAGAGGGCAGGCAATCTGGTGTCCAAGAACTGGCGCGCCGGCGTTTGATCCCGGACAAATCAAGCGCCGAGGACGAACCTCGACCGACACTCGATCCACTGGTTTTGGTCTATTAAGGACTGGCAAGCGGATCGGGCGATCGGAAACCGCTGTTATGCCGTCTAAGTTCCTTCAACGAGCCGAGTCCGACTGTTGCCGTGCTGCGAGTATGGCCTTCGCAGTTGGACTTGTGCAGGCACTGCTCACGGGCGGCGTGGAACCGGATCTGTGTTGCCCTTCCGCCGTGGAAGGCGGGTCGTTGCACCTGTTTCACAATTCCACCCAAAATACAGACCCCCGGCCACAGCACGCAACTTGGGCTCGATAGCAGCAAGAACGTTCACTAGTCGTCCAATACTGGCGACTATCGCGCACGCCCTCGCGGAAGTGCGACGCATTCGCCGCTCGACCCGGTTTGGCGTGTTCGTTGCGTTGACCGTTGCGACCAGCCTCGCCTTGTTTCTGTTCTACGCACAGTTGTATGTCCGAAGCGCCCCCCATCTCGCTACGGCGGGCAGCCTTGCCCCCGAGAACATCCTAGCCCTGCACGGTGCCACCATATTGTCGCTTTTTTTGGCGGGCACCGTGTTCCTTGCGCCGAAGATTCGTTCCAAGAGCCGACCCGAGGAGATGGTGGAGGTCCTCCACTCTAGACCGTTTGCCAACGTCAACATCGTTGCCGGCAAGGTCCTCGGAATGGCCCTGTGCGGCTGGTGCCCTCTAGTCTTCGTGGCGGGTGCGATGTGTCTCGCCGACCCCGTGATCAGTTGGCTCTTTTCGTTCCACGGTTCAATCAGTGTCGAGGCCTTTTCCACGTTCGTGTTCATTGACGCGCTACCGGCTTTGCTGCTCTTGTCCGCCATCGCCGTCCTGTTGTCGACATGGGTTCGGATCGGAGTCGCGGTAGTTCTGTTCGGCCTGGTGCTCGTGAGTGCCTATTGGCTGTCGACGTCGACCATGGACACGCAACTGGTGCCGACGTTGGCGATGCTGTCGAACTACGGCAACTACGAGTCCCAAATATTGCCCGCACCAATCGACGCCACTGTTCTGGTGCACAGGGCGTCGCTGGCGGTTCTGATAGTAGGAATCGTGGCCATCGCTGCAGGATCGTATCCACGATGTGACGATCAACGATTGCGCACCGCGCTGATCGGATTGGTGTCGTTGGCCGTAGGATCGCTCGGCGTCTATGCCGCGGTTGCAGATTCGGCCGACGAGGTCGCCCAACGTCGTACCTGGTTGGCCGCGCACTCGGCTGCCTCGGCGGCACCCGAAGACCTCGTTGACGTGGAGCACATTGGCGGCGTTGTCGAAATCGCGCCGGACGAACACCTGCTCGTGGACCTTCGCCTACGGTTGAGCCCCCAGGGTCTCGACTTTCCATCGACGATCACGTTCAGCCTGAATCCCGGCATGGACATCGAGGAGCTCCGCGTGAACGACACCGGAGCGAGCTACTCCCATGACTTGGGCTTGCTGACGGTGGACTTGCCCGCCGAACTTCGAGAACCTGGGATGTTGACAATCTCGCTCCTTGCTCGCGGGATTCCCAATCCGGCATTCGCCTATCTCGATAGTGCGATCGACTGGCGAACCGAGCCAGCCGCCAATGCGCTGTTATTTCTCGGACGGGACGGCTCGATATTCGACTCGCGCTACGTCGCGCTGATGCCATCGGCAAGGTGGCTACCCGCCGCCGGGCCCAACGTCGGACGCATGTCTCGCTACCGGGATCCGTTCACGTTGGATCTTCAGGTTCAGGTACCGCCCGATTGGCATGTCGCCGGCGCGGGACCTGCGAACGTATCGGACGGTGGACGGGAGTTCCGCTTTCGTCCCGGCAAACCGTTGGCCGAGGTCATGTTGATCGCGTCCGACTTCGAGCGTCTGGCCACGTCCGTCGCGGATGTCGAGCTGGAGTTGTTGGTCAGCGCAAGGCACATGGACGAGGTGCGGTTGTTCGATGACGCAACTCCGTTGATTCTCGACCGTTTGGCAGACGTGCTTCGGGATGCCAACGAAGCCGGCCTGCCGTATCCGTACAAAAAGCTCAGCGTCGTCGAAGTGCCTTCGCGTCTGCGCGGTTATCGCGGCGGTTGGAGGATGGATTCCGCGTTGGCAACGCCAGGTGTGGTCCTCATCCGCGAAGACTGGCTTCGAGCAGTCGCCTCGCAACGAACGCATCTGAGGGATCGTACGGCCGCTGAAAAGACCCGGCTCATCGAGTCCTACTTCCACAACGACGACACCGGCGGCGACCCGCGGCAAGCCCTTGCTCATAGCCTGTTCGCCTCTCAAGTGGGTTTCGCCGGACAGGGTGCGTTTGCCCTGGAGTTCCTGTTCGAGCGGCTTGTCAACCGATTGCTCTTGTCTGCGGACTCGGACTTTTCCGCGCACGACTTCAACGACGCGAGCAAACTTGCAGTGCTCATTCGAAAGACCTTTTTGGCCGAAGTGGGACTGGATGTCTCGGCGGGGTCGTACACGACGGAGGTCGAGGACGTGCTTCCGTCCGTTTGGGACCGAGTTGTGAAATTGCCGCTCAGCGAACTAGACCCCCAAACCAAACCAAGAGAGGCGCTAGAGGCGTTGCGGCTCAAGTCCTACCGGATGGCCGACCTGATACTCGACCGTCTGGGCAGGGAGGCGACTGCAAGGGTTCTCGCGGAGACTTTCCGACAGCACGCCGGGCACGCAACAGCGGAAGCGCAAGTGTCGGCAGTCGCGAGGCAGGTCGTGGGGGACCGTTGGCCCGACCTTGACGCGTGGCTCCACGACGGAGATTGGCCGGGGTTCTTTGTATCGAGCGCGCACGTGCATCTCGTGGAGAACTACCAGACGGGGAAGCGGCGCTACATAACGAACTTCCATGTTCGCAACAAAGAGGCAACGCCGGGCTTTGTCGAGTTCACTATACGGCGGCGGGGTGCTGGCGGTTCCGTCAGCTACGACTCCGATCCTATTCACATTGGGGCGGAGGCTTCCGTGGAGGTCGGTTTCGAAAGTCTCATCGAACCCAACGAACTTTTTGTTGAGCCCTATCTAGCGCTGAACCGACGACCGATCTACGTCGACCTGGATCAAGGCCTGAACAAACTGCCTGCAATTACCGAACCTTTCGTGGGAATACGACCAAGCACCTGGAAACCCCCCGAAACCGAAGGTCTAGTGGTCGATGATCTGGACGAGGGCTTCAGCGTCATCGGCGGCATGACCTCGGATATGTCGTTAGATCGTGTCACCGGCGCACCTCTCTCCTGCTCGGGATGCGAAATGGATCAGGGCCTGCCTGTCTATCGGCCTCCCGGCCAGCGCTCGACTGCCGCCCTATGGCGCGACGGGGTCGACTCTCGATTGAATGCCCTATCGCTCGTCGGGGAGTGGCTGGAGTGGTTCGTCGACGACGGGACCAACGCTTCGGCCCACAACTGGTCGAGACAAGAACTGCCATCCGCATGGGGCAGGTACCGACACACTGTCGTTCGGACGCCGGTCGGCGACGCGCGCTGGAACGCAGCATTCCGCGCCGAGATCCCCGTTCCGGGTCGATGGCGGCTTGACTACCACGTCCCGGATCTCGGCATCAACGCGCCGGGTAGATCGACGGGTGCCGCGGTGACCGTTGGCCTTTCGCGCCGAGGGCTGGACGTGACCGGCTCGTATCACATGCGACTGATTGCGGGAACGACCGTTGTCGATATCGACCTGCCTTCACCCATCGGGCCGCCGGGCTGGAGAACGCTCGGCGACTATCGACTGGTTCCGGGATCCGCGCTACTGGTTGTAACGAATCGATCTACCGGCAAGGTCGTGGTGGCGGATGCCATACGCTGGCGACTTCTCGCCGAACAGGCCGATGCCTCGGCGAAATAGCCGGTTGACAAAACTGCGCTCGCTGTTTCTGACAATTTCAACTTCAAATTGCACACTTTGGAGTGAACCCCACGCTTTGGACACGTTGAGTTCCTGGTCTTGACGCCTTAGCTTGCTGGGCCAGGAGGAACGACATGGCCCGACACCGACGATACAGCGTTGAGTTCAAGCGCCGAGTGGTGCAGGAGCACCTGGCCGACGGCGTGACACTCGGCGCCCTTCCCGCTCCGCATCGGCCCGGACCCGGCTTTGGATCTCGGCGTACGTCGGGAATCTGCCTTCGGTCTTCCCGGTGAGCAGGACGAGGTGCTGTCCGTACTTGGACTCGAGCGGCCCGGTCCAGTCATCCGGGCCGGCGTCGAGCTCGAACACGGCGTCCGCCATGGCGTCGCCGAAATGACTCGCGACGAGATCCGCCGTGCGTCCGACGTAGTTGACGAAGTACAGGAACCGGTCGCCGTGCCCCGGTGCCCCGGCGAACGACACGCGGTCGCGGTTGAGCTCGGCGAGCTTGTCCTCGGCAAGCATGCGCGCTTGCACGGCACCGTGTCGCTCGGCATTGAAGAAGACATGGGTGAAGGTGACCGTCGGCTCGATGGCGTAGCGGTCGCGGTTCGCCTCGTAGTACGCCTCGACGTCGGCATCCGCGACCTCCGTCGTGCGCAGCGCGAGGTCGTCGGTGATGAACTCGATCGCCTGCACCAGGCGATGCTTGATGACGTGGTCCGTCTTGTCCATGCCGAGCGCCAAGGCTTCCCGGTAGAGGGCTTCCTCGCGCACATGGGCGTCTACCAGGCGTTCCAACTCTTCGTCCGACAAGGCATCGAAGTGGGCCGCGGCAGCCTCGGGTGAAAAGGCCTGGGCGTGGTACTGGATGTACGCGAGGAGCGCCTCCCGGTCCGCCTTGATGACGCCGTCGTCGCCGGAAGGCTCGCCACCCCTCGATCGGGTGCTGAACGCCCGCGATCTCGAGACCTTCAAGACGTTGTCCGAGACGCTCATGCAGGGCAAGGCGGCTGCTTCGAAAGGCGAGCACCCCATCGACGAGGCCTTCCGGCGACAGGTCTGGCACGCGGTCATCGAGGTGGCGGAGCGGCACAACGATCCGGGCACGTTCACCACCTTCGCGGGCTATGAATACAGCAGCAACCCGCCCATGCTGCACCGCAACGTGCTGTACGCCGGCGATCCCGAAAGCACCCGCGAGACGATGCCGTTCTCGAAGTACGACAGTGCGAATCCGGAAGACCTCTGGGCGTATCTCGCGGAGTACGAGGCACGCACCGGCAGCGGCGTGATCGCCATTCCGCACAACAGCAACCTGAGTCGCGGCCGAATGTTCACCGGCCAGACCCATGCCGGTGATCCGATGACCGCCGACTACGCGGCGCTGCGCGTCGAACGTGAACCGGTGGTCGAGGTGACGCAGATGAAGGGCGACAGCGAGACGCATCCCATCGCCTCCCCCGACGACCCATACGCCGACTTCGAGACGTGGGGAGGTGCGAACTTCGACAAGAACGACACGCCGGACGCCTGGGTGTCGAACTCGTACGGTCATCCAAGAGCGCGCCTACTCCTCCCCGATCTGGTACACCCCGTAGCGCCGCAAAGCCGTCCCCGGCGCTTCGCTTCGCGAGGCACCGGGTTCCCCTCCGGCCAAGCCACACCGACCCCCCATGGAACAAAACGTGCCAGCAATCCGCCACGCTCGCGCTCCTCGGCGCAGATGCCAAACTGGTGCCGAGGAGATCAACGTGAGCGGGAGGTCGGCTCCGGTCGCGTGTGACGTAGGATGGACGTGGACGAATGACAGCAGATACACCCGTGCCATCCGCCACCGTCCATCTCGAACCGGGACAACTGCCGCAACAAACTCGGCACTGCAAACGGCGCATCGGGCTGTGCCCACGATCTGGGCTTCCTGGTGGTCAAGGCGTACAAGAAGGTCGTCGCCGAGATGGGAGAGGCTGCTGCCTTCGATCTCTATATGGAGGCACGCCTGCGTCTGGAGAATTCGGCGGTGACCCCGGCGTCGCTGCACAAGAATGTGGCCGACATCCTGGAATGGGAATTGCCCTACCTGGTTCCAATCCAGTTGCCGGCCATTTCCGATCCGTTCGAGCTGCCAAGCTGGGAGGCGTGGTGGGAAATATTCTGGATATTTTGCTGAGATGCGGCCTGCGGCGTTTGCATTAGGTGCCGTGCTTGTGGCGGTCGTCGTC
>VXPO01000019.1:3958-10791 GCA_009839505.1 Gammaproteobacteria bacterium | reverse complement strand
CCGATTCAAACTCGGGGTCCGTGCGTCGGGTTGCCCACCCTTTGCCCACCGTGCCCGTTTGCTTGAGGACCGGCCCCGTGGACAAAGCGTGGACAACCCGGCGTGGTGAAGCGGACGCCGACGGAGGTTCGGCGGGCGCTGGCGTACGTGCTGCTCAAGGGCTGCCGGCGGATCGGCTTGATCGGCAAGTTGGCTCTGGTGAGGGTCGCCCCCTACGCGGTGTCCGTATCCTCGTTCCGTACGACCGCGTCCACGATCGCGTCACCGAGCACTTCGGTGGTCGCCGTACCGCCCAAGTCCGGCGTCAGCACCGAGGCGTCGACCAATGCCTTCTCAATCGCCGCCTCCACCGCCTTGGCCGCCTCCGGATGACCCAGGTGTTCCAGCATCATGGCGCCGGACCAGATCTGGCCGATGGGATTGCAGATGCCCTGCCCCGCGATGTCGGGCGCCGAACCATGCACGGGTTCGAACATCGACGGAAACTCGCGCTCCGGGTTGATGTTGGCCGACGGTGCGATGCCGATGGTTCCGGCCACCGCCGGTCCCAAGTCAGAGAGGATGTCGCCGAACAGGTTGCTACCCACCACGACATCGAACCAGTCCGGGTGCAGGACGAACTGCGCGGCGAGAATGTCCACATGGAACTTGGCGGTGGATATGTCCGGGTAGTCCCGGGCGACTGCCTCGAAACGCTCGTCCCAGAACGGCATGGTGTGCATGATGCCGTTGGACTTGGTCGCCGAGGTGACCTGGCGGCGCGGTCTACGCCGGGCGAGTTCGAAGGCGTAGCGGATGATCCGGTCGGTGCCGCGCCGGGTGAAGACACTCTCCTGCATCACCATCTCGTCGTCGGTACCGGCGAACAACCGACCGCCGATCTCCGAGTACTCGCCCTCGTTGTTCTCACGGACCACCCAGAAGTCGATGTCCGCTCCCGTCCGGCCCTTGAGCGGCGACTCGACGCCCCGCAGCAGACGTACCGGGCGCAGATTGACGTACTGTTCGAAACGCCGCCGAATGGGAATCAAGAGACCCCACAGCGAGACATGGTCGGGTACTCCGGGGAATCCCACCGCGCCGAGGAAGATGGCGTCGTGGTCGCGGATGGCTTCGAGGCCGTCCGTCGGCATCATCTCCCCGGTGCGGGCGTACCGCTCGCAGCCCCAGTCGAAGTGTTCCCACTCGAAGTCGATGCCACATCCGGCACCGACGGCTTCCAGCACTCGAATTCCCTGCGGCACGGTCTCCTTGCCGATGCCGTCGCCGGGAATGACGGCGATTCGGTAGTGAGCCACGCTCGAACGTCGCGTCAGGGGCTGCCGAGCAACTGTAGGAATTCGGCGCGCGTCGGCGGGTTGTCGCGAAAGCTGCCGAGCATGACCGAGGTCTTCATGGTGGAGTGCTGCTTCGCCACACCCCGCATCGCCATGCACAGGTGTTGCGCCTCGACGACGACCCCGACACCGGCGGCATCGGTCACGGCCATGATGGTGTTCGCGATCTGCTGCGTGAGGGTCTCTTGGATCTGCAGCCGCCGCGCGTACATGTCGACCACGCGGGCCACCTTGGACAGCCCGAGAACGCGCCCGCGGGGTAGATACCCGACGTGGCACTTGCCGATGAACGGCAGGATGTGGTGCTCACACAGGGAATACAGCTCGATGTCCTTGACCAGCACGATCTCGTCGAGATCGGTTTCGAACAGGGCGTTGTTGACTACCTGTTCGAGGTTCTGTTCGTAGCCCTGGGTCAGGAACGCCAACGCCTTGGCAGCGCGCTCCGGGGTGTATCTCAAGCCCTCCCGATCCGGCTCCTCGCCGATCCCCACGAGCAGTTCCCGGTACGGGCCGACCAGGATCTCCCAGGACTCACGGATACTCATCGTGCGGTGTTCCGAGCAGTGCAACAAGCGGACCAGACTGGCACGGAGATGCGGTTCATTGCAAAAAAGAGAGCCGCGTGGGGCTCAGCGGTTACCCGTCAGGGGAACGAATCGAACGGGGAACAGCGTCTTCGTTTCTCCCGTTCGTTTCGAGTACACGACGAGCTCCTGGAAGCCGTGTTCGGCACCTAGCGGCATGACCAGCAAGCCGTCGGCGGCGAGTTGCCCCACGAGTTTCGGCGGAATCTCGTCGCTGACCGCGGTGATCATGATGCCGTCGAACGGCGCGTGCTCCGGCCACCCGTACCAGCCGTCGCCTGCGCGGACGTGAACATTCTCGTATCCCAGCCGAGCCAGGCGGTCGCTCGCGCTCGCGGCCAGTTCGGGAACGATCTCGATGGTGTAGACCTCCCCCGCCAGCCGCGACAGCACCGCCGCCTGGTAGCCGGATCCCGTGCCGATCTCGAGCACCTTGTGTTCCGGCGCGACCTTGAGCACTTCCGTCATGATGGCCACGATGAATGGCTGGGAGATGGTCTGGCCGTGGCCGATCGGCAGCGGATGGTTGGCGTAGGCAAGGGAACGGTTGCGCGGCAGCACGAATTCCTCGCGGGCAGTGGCGCGCAGCGCCGCGATGACCGCCTCCCCGATGCGGTCCACACCGGTGTAGGACACCGTAGACGCGGCGTCGCGCTGAATCTCGACGATCATCCGATCCATGGGCGTCTCCCCGCCCCGTTCTCCGGCCGCGTCGTCCTCGGCGCAAGCGGCCGACAGGGCCGCACTGACTACCAGGCAAGCGAAGAAGCGCCGGCTACGGGGCGCTTCGATCAATGTATCCCAAGTCAAGAACTGCATGACAGCATCGAACATCCCGCACGGTGACGCGCCCATTCGGGCCGTTTCTCGGCGAAGCGTTCCTTCCCGGGCTGTTCGTCGTAGGGGCGGCGAAGCACATCCATCAACTCGGCGAGAAACGATGAATCGCCCGTTTCCGCCTTGTCGATGGCGAGCTGGGCGAGGTAGTTGCGCGCGACGAAACGCGGATTGGCGGCATTCATCCGCCCGAGCCGATCGGTCTCCGATCCGCCCTCGGCACGTACCCGCTGGGCATACGCGGTCAACCAGGCTTCGAGGCGCTCGCGGATCGCGGGCGTAATGGCGGCTGGCTCGTAGTAGGCGTCGATGAGGGGATCGACCTCGATCCGGTCGAGGTCCACTGTCGCCAGGTTGCGGAAGAAAAGGGTCATGTCCGTCTCCACCGCGCCGAGCAGGGCGAAGAGTTCGGCGCAGAATGCTTCGTCGGCGGGCAGGTACTCGGACAACCCGAGCTTCGCCGCCACCATTGCCTCGGACAGCTCCGTGTAGCGTCCCGCGAAGCCGTTAAGCACGTCGTTCAAGGGTTCCGCTTCCCCGATGATCGGATACAGCGCCTTGGCGAACTGCAGCAGATTCCACTGTGCCACCGCGGGCTGTGCGCCGAACCGGTAGCGGCGCGTGGCGGAATCGGTGGTGTTGGGCGTCCAGTCCGGGTCGTATCCCTCCAGCCAGCCGTAGGGACCGTAGTCGATGGTCAGTCCGAGTACGGACATGTTGTCGGTGTTCATGACACCGTGCACGAAGCCGACGCGCATCCACTCGACGATCATCACCGCCGTGCGTTCCGTGACGTCCGCGAACCAGTCGAGCGTGCGCTTCTTCGGATCGGGTTCACCCGCGAGGTCGGGGAAGTCGGTGGCGATGGTGAAGTCGACCAGGCGTTGCAGGAGGTCCACATCGCGTCTCGCCGCAGCGATCTCGAAGTGGCCGAAACGGGTGAACGAGGGCGCCACGCGGCAAACCACGGCACCCGGTTCCGCTGCCGGATGACCGTCGTAGAGGATGTCTCGGACCACCTCCTCGCCAGTCAACACCAGCGACAGGGCGCGCGTGGTGGGTACGCCCAGGTGGAACATGGCCTCGCTGCAAAGGAACTCGCGCAGCGACGAGCGCAGCACCGCCAGACCGTCTGCCGTGCGCGAGTAGGGTGTCGGCCCGGCGCCCTTGAGCTGCAGCGTCCAGCGCTCGCCTGAGAGGTTGAGGATTTCGCCCAAATTAATGGCGCGACCGTCCCCCAGTTGCCCCGCCCAGTTGCCAAACTGGTGGCCGCCGTAGCAGGTGGCGATGGGGTCCATGCCTTCAAGTAGGCGGTTGCCGGCGAACACCTCGGCGAAGAATCCGGTTTCACCGACTTCCGCCGGCAATCCCACCAACGCGGCGGTTTCCGGGGACCAGGCGATCAGCCGCGGCGCGCGCACCGGTGTGGGCGCGACTCGGGAATAACAGGCGGCCACCTGGCGGCGGAAGTTCTCGGCCTCCGGATCTCCGGGC
The DNA here is from genome assembly GCA_009839505.1 of Gammaproteobacteria bacterium. Lineage (GTDB taxonomy): Bacteria > Pseudomonadota > Gammaproteobacteria > Pseudomonadales > Azotimanducaceae > VXYL01. The sequence continues at coordinate 6,536 of VXPO01000019.1, read as the reverse complement.
AACTCCGTAGCGAAACGATTGTCGAACCGGAGCTCAAGTTCGACCGGTGTCGATTCAGCCAACATGCCGCGATCTTACCAGTCGGGTCATCACAACAGGTCCGCCACCGCGTTGTATCCGCGGGCAACAGCCAGTTCCCGGGGCGTCCGGCCCCGGCCGTCATGGGCGCCCGGGTCGCCGCCGGCCGCCAGCAGCATGGCGACGAATTCGACGCTCTCTTGCCACCAAGCCCCCGCCGCCGCATGCAGGGGCGTGCCGCCGGTGGCGTCGCGCGCGTTGACATCCGCACCATGATCGAGGAGCAAGCGCCCGGCAGCCGTCGCGCCCTCCAGCGCCGCGATCATAAGCGGGGTCTGCCGCGCCGAAGGTTCGGCGGAATCGGGTGTCGACATGCGCCAGACCGCCTCGCCAACCGGAACGGTACGCGCATCCACGGCAGCCCCCCGGGAGAGCAGCGTTTCGAGCACCCCGAGCCAACCGTAGATCGACGCGAGATGAATGGGCTGCGCCCCCATGGGACTCGGGACATCCAGCCGCGCGCCGGCATCGATCAGGCAGGCCGCGATTCTCGGCGCGTCATCGGCATAGCCATGGGTACAGGCAGCATGAAGAGGCATCCAACGGCCATCGCCCGCAGCAAACGCCTGCAACTCCCAGACAAAGAAGCCGATCCGCTGAAGTGCGCGGTTCGGATCGTCCCCCGTCTGCAACAGCGCGGAAACGGACTCGCGCCGGGTGCGCACCAGGGCGAACCCCATGGGCGTCAGCCCCTCCGCGACCTTGCCAAGCTCGCCGTCGTTCGCTTCGGCAATACGCTCGATCAGTCCCAAGGCACAGGCGCTGTGCAGATCGCAGTCGATCCCCCTCACCAGCATCCGTCGCGCCGCTTCCTCATCGTGTATCGCCGCGAGTTGCAGCGCCGTCAGGTCCGAGGTTCCATCGAGGCCGATCTGCGCCCGCGGCTCCGCCGACGCCTCGACGATCAGCTCGCGGCACCGCTGCAAGCGGCCCTTGTCGATCGCCTGCCGGAGTTCGTCATCCATCGTGCAATCCAGCCCCCGCACCGGGAGTCGTCCTTCGCCGCTGCATCACGGACAGGTTGAGCAACACCACCGGCAGGACACCCACGAGCACGATAACCAGCGCCGCGGTCGATGCCTCCGCCAGACGTTCGTCGGAGGCGAGCCGATAGACGCGGGTGGCAAGCGTCTCAAAGTTGAATGGCCGGAGGATCAAGGTCGCAGGCAGTTCCTTCATCACGTCGATGAACACCAGCAGCAGGGCGCTGAAGATGGCACCGCTCATCAGGGGCACATGCACCTTCTGGAGCACACGGCGTGGAGCGGCTCCCAACGTCCGGGCGGCATCGTCGAGGAGTAGATGGACCTTTTCCAAGCCCCCGTGGCACGTGTTGTACGCCACCGTCAGGAACCGGACCACGCACGCGAACACGAGAGCGGCCATCGTACCGGTAAGCACCAGCCCCGGGTCGAAATCGAAGTGCGCGTGGGCGAGGCGTGCGAGCGATGTGTCGACCAGCGCCAACGGCACGAGAACACCCACGGCGACAACCGTCCCGGGCAAAGCGTACCCCAAGGTCGCGCCACGGATCGCGATGCCCGTGAAACGTCCCCGATCGACCCGCTGGCTGTATGCCAGCCACAGGGCCAACGCCAGCGCCACACAAGCCGCCGCTCCGGCCACACCGAAACTGTTGACGATGAAGCGGGCGAACCCACGTCCTAGGAGCGGGTCGCCACCATCCACCGCATGGCCTAGCAGCACGGCTATCGGCACAACGAAGCCCAGGATCACCGGCAATGCGCACCCGATCATCGCCAGTACCGCTGCCATCCCCCGCATCGGGATGGGCGGTGCCGCCACATCCCGCGCCACGGGATTGCTGAACCGGCCCCGCCGGGCAGCGTGCTCGGCGAACACCAGAAAGGCGGCGACGACGAACAGGCAAGCCGCGAGCTGAAGCGCAGCGACCCGGTCACCCAAGGCGAACCACGTTCGGAAGATCCCCGTGGTAAAGGTCGGCACGCCGAAATAGTCGACCACCCCGTAGTCGGCGACCGCCTCCATCATGGTCAACGCCACACCCCCCGCCACTACCGGCCGCGCCGCCGGCAACGCCACACCGGCGAAAGCCCGGCGGGGCGAAGCACCCAGAACCCGGGCCGCCTCGAACAACGACGCCGTCTGCGCGACGAAGGCGGTTCTGGCGAGAACGTACACATAGGGATACAGGACGAGGCCAAGGACGATGGCCGCGCCAGGGAGCGAGCGAACCGCCGGGAACGCGTAGTCACCCGCGCCCCAACCCATTACCGTACGCAGGGTCCGCTGCACGGGGCCGGCGAACTCCAACAGGTCGGCGTACACGTAGGCGACAACGTAGGCCGGCGCCGCGAGTGGCAATACCAGTGCCCACGACAGGATGCGACGCCCGGGAAAGTCGCGGGGGGCCCCCCGGCCCCCCCGGGGGCCGCGGCCCCCCCCCCGCCGCCAAAGCCCCCCCCAAACCAAAAACACCCCGGGTGGGCGGGTTGGTTGTTGTTAATAAAAAACCCCC
>VXPO01000019.1:0-3948 GCA_009839505.1 Gammaproteobacteria bacterium | reverse complement strand
GTCCATGCCGTGGCGACGCCGACGACCGCCGTGATACAGCCGACCGACAACGCAAGAAGCACGGTGTTCGCCGTGTAGTCAAACAACACGGTGTCGCGCAGGTGCGGCCACGACTCACCGCCGCCCCCGGTGAGCGACCACAGCACGGCGATGATCGGAAACCCCACCAGGCCCGCGATGACCCAGGAGCCGACCGCCCAAACACGGTTCATGCTAACCCGCATGGTTCACCAAGTCGCTTGTGCCACGACGCAACTGTGTGGTTCTTCGTCCTCGGCGATCATCGGAGCCCTTGGCGGAACATGCAGTGCGGATATTGTCCCACGCCCGTTCCAAGGCGCGTATCCTCACGCCGCGATGGGCCTCGAGTTTCACGACGTCAGCCACCGATTCGACGGGGAGTTGGTCCTCCGCAACGTATCCCTGGTCGCGAGTGCTGGAGAGATAACCTGCCTGTTGGGGCCATCCGGTAGCGGCAAAAGCACTCTGTTGAGGCTCGCAGCCGGACTGGAACGGTTGCAGTCGGGTTCGATGCGGATCGACGGTGAACTGCTTTGCGAGCCGGGTCACGATCCGCCGCCCGAGAACCGACCCATCGGGCTCGTCTTCCAAGAGCATGTCCTGTTTCCCCACCTCACCGTGCGTCAGAACGTGGCATTCGGCCTCGATCGGCTGGCTTCGACGCAACGCCGCCGGATCGCCAACGAGTGCATGGCTTCGGTGGGTCTCACTCCCTTTGCGGAGCGCTTTCCGGACACGCTATCCGGGGGTCAGCAGCAGCGCGTCGCGCTGGCCCGCGCCCTTGCGCCCGAACCCCGGGCGATCCTGCTCGACGAGCCCTTCGCGAACGTCGACCCGACCCTCCGGCGGTCATTGCGCGAGGACGCCCGTCGGGCGCTGCGTTCAGCCGGTGGCATCACGCTCCTGGTGACCCACGATCCCGAAGAAGCACTGGACCTCGCTGATCGCATCGCCGTGCTTGATCGCGGCTGTATCGTCCAGACGGGCACACCGACGGAGGTCTGGCGATCTCCCGCGAGCCGTACGGTCGCGGAAATGTTCGGGAGTGCGCAACATCTGCGCGGAACCGCGACGGAAGGCGTGGTCACGACGGCTTTCGGTACGGTTTCGGAACACGCCGAACGCTCTGGCGATGTGGATGTGATCGTGCGGCCAGCGGCGGTTTCCCTGCGCAAGGCATCTTCGGGCCCACGCGTGGTCGACATCCGCTTCCTGGGCGACCGCTTTTCGGTGCTGGTTGAGAGCGACGGCGAGACGCTTCGGGCGAGCACGTCCGACCTTGACGGCCTCGACGTCGGCGATTGCGTCGCTGTGACTTTTCTCGGCATGGGCGACACCGCCCCCGCCTCTCTCGCCTCCTCAGCCAAGCAAGCCTCCGAGCACTTCCAACGGCCCAGCATCTTTGTCTACAATCGTGAATGATTTTCGTTCGCAGACTCATTCACATGCGCGCTTTGTCGCTGGCTTTCCTGATCTCGGGGGCGTTGAGCACGACCGCCAACGAACCCGGTGAGGTCAACATCTACTCCGCCCGCCACTACGACACCGATCTGGCGCTTTACGAACGCTTCACCGAGACGACGGGCGTTCGCGTCAACCTGATCGAGGGGGGGAGCGACAGCCTCATCGAACGCATCCGCAACGAGGCCGAGTTCTCGCCCGCGGACCTGCTGATCACCGTCGACGCCGGCCGGCTCTGGCGAGCTCACCAGCAGGGGATCTTCCAACCCGTCGAGTCGAGCGTTCTCGCCGAACGGGTTCCGGCGCACCTGCGCGATCCGGATGGACATTGGTTCGGCCTGTCGAAGCGCGCGCGCGTCATCGTCTACCACAAGGCATCCGGGCTACCCGAAGGCGTTTCGCGTTACGAGGACCTCGCCCAAACGGCGCTTGAGGACCGAGTCTGCATGCGCTCTTCCGGGAACATCTACAACCTGTCGCTGCTTGGTTCCCTCATCGAGCACAACGGCGAAGAGGCCGCGAGCACGTGGGCCGAAGGGGTGGTTGCCAACTTCCATCGTCCACCCCAAGGCAACGACACCGCCCAACTGCGCGCGGTGGCGGCCGGCGAGTGCGGCGTGAGCATCGCCAACACCTACTACATCGGCCGCCTGCTCGGTTCGGACGATCCGCAGCACGCCATCGTGGTCGAAGGACTCGGCGTGCTTTTCCCCAACCAAGGCGACCGCGGTACGCACGTCAACATCAGTGGGGCCGGCGTCGTCAAACACGCGCCGAATCGAGACAACGCGGTGAAGTTCCTTGAATACCTTTCAAGCGACTTCGCCCAGCGGCTGTTTGCCGAGGGCAACAACGAATACCCCGTCGTCGGGTCGCCGACCGGGCCCATCGCTGCGCTCGGCGAGTTCAAGGAGGATGCGATCAACGCCGCAGTGCTTGGGGCCAACCAGTCGCTCGCCGTGAAGCTCTTCGACCGGGCGGGCTGGCAATGATCCCGCAACCGCGCCACCTCTCCCTGTTGCTGATCGCCGCGACCAGCGTGGCTATGCTGGGCTGCGGACAAACGGTCCAGGATCCACCGGTGCCCCAGCCTGAACCGGCGACCGCCAACCTCGACGATGCCGAGTACCTGTATCGCCTGGGCTTAATCCGCGGACACCTGCTGGTCGGCAACGTGCTGTTCGAACTCGGCGAACGAGACGCCGCCCGGACGCATTCGAAACACCCCGCCGACGAACTCTATGCACCCATGGAGGTGGAGTTCAGCGCTAGGGGAGTGAGCGGATTCGCGGCTGAACTCGAGGCCCACGCCAACGCTGTCGACACAGGCGATGAGGCCACCGTGGCCGAGCGTTACGCCGCCCTCGTCGAGCGAATCGCAGCCGCCGAGGTCACCGTCTCTGCATCCCCCGAACTAAGTGCCCAGGTGATCGTCAAGCTCGTCCGCGAGGCCGGGCGCGAGTACGCCATCGGGATTGTCGACGGCAAGCTCGCCAACGCCCACGAGTACCAGGATGCCTACGGCTTCACGCAGATCGCCCTCGGCTGGGCACGGGGACTTCAGGAGGCGGCTCCCGAGGCCGACCGACCGGTCTTCGAAGAAATCGGCGATGCGCTGTCGTCCCTCGCGGACATGTGGCCCAGCCTCATGCCGCCCCCGGAACTCTCGCAAAAGGCCGCTCGGCTCTACGGCACGGCCGCGGAAGTCGAGATCAAGGCACTAGCCATAGGCGACTGATCTCCGGCTACAACGCGTGGCAACGCGCGGCCACGCGCGGCTTCCGGTCGCCCCTACTTGAGGAACGGGATGCTCAATATGTAGCCCGGATCCCTGTCGTCGGCCGCCCGAATGGTCGCGACGATCACCATGACGAACCAGAAGATCGCGTAGATCGGCAGGAGCAGGAGACCGACCAAGACGAGTATGAGCAGACCAAACACAATCAGGTAGATCGTCGAACTGATCTGGAAGTTGAGCGCCGCCTTGCCGTGGCGGTCGACGAGGGCGGACTCCGGCTTCTTGATGAGCCAACAGACCAACGGTCCGATGATGTTCCCGAACGGAACGACCATCCCGGCGAACGCCGAGACGTGTGTCAGTACGCACCAGGTTCGTTCGTCGGAGGCGGTCGTGGCCGGGGTGGGTGTGTCGGACATGATGCGACGGTCCTTGCAGCTACTCCGTTGACACTATACACGCGTCGATGCTGCGGCAATCAGACACGCAGTTCGACACCGAATCCCGGTCGGTCGCTAACGGCCAAGGCTCCGTCGGACACCTGCTCCGGCGGATCGATCAGCGAACTTCGCCAGTCCACTTCACCCCATTGGAGTTCCAAGCTCTCGACGTTGTCGGCGGCCGCGCAAACCGCCAGCGAGGCCGCCGTCGCCACGGGACCGCAGGCATTGTGCCGGGAGACGGATACGCTACGCTCTCCCGCCGCACGGGCGATATTCAGCAACTCC
>VXPO01000053.1 GCA_009839505.1 Gammaproteobacteria bacterium | reverse complement strand
GGTCAGGGACACCCACCCCCGCGCTTCTGGTCAGGGACACCCACCCTCGCGCTTCTGGTCAGGGGTCTGGTCTGGGACACCCACCGTCGGGGGGTCTGGACGGGTCTGGTCAGGGACACCCACCGAAGGGCCTGGTTCGCTTCTGGTCAGGGACACCCACCGTAGGGCCTGGTTGGGGACACCCACCGTTGCTGAGTCGGGCGACCGCAAGGGTCCCCCGACGGGGAGCTATACTCGCGGGGAGCGGATGGGAAGGCGACCAATGGCCAACGGCAAGCACGCCAACGACATCTACGGCAATCTGGACGACCCCAGATCTGCTGAGGCCGAGGATCGTCCGGCGACCCCGGCGGCCACAGTGGTTCTGCTACGGGACACCGACGATGGCCCGGAAGTCCTGATGCTGCGCAAGAACTCGAAGATCGCCTTTGGTGGCATGTGGGTTTTCCCCGGGGGACGCATCGATCCGGGCGACTATCCCGCCGACGGCGACAAGGACACCGCCGCGCGCAACGCCGCCGCCCGCGAAGCCGCGGAGGAGGCCGGCGTCGACCTCGATCCCGCGGACTTCATCTGGTTCGCCCACTGGACGCCGCCACCTACCACCCCAGTCCGTTTCGCCACTTGGTTCTTTGCCGCTCGGGCTGGGGACCAAGCCATCGACATCGACGGTGGCGAGATCGAGGATCACCGTTGGATCCGGCCTGCCGATGCGCTCGCCAAACACGCCGAAGGAGAGATCGACGTTGTGCCCCCGACCTGGGTGACGCTCTACCACCTGTCGCTGTACCAGCCGGTGGACGGCCTCCTCCGGGAGCTGGCCTCCCGCGATGCCCGGTTCTACGAGACCCGTGCCGTCAAGCGCGCGGACGGTGTGCGTGTGGCGTTGTGGGCGGGAGACGCCGGCTACGACGACTGGGATGCCGACCGCGAGGGTTCCCGTCATCGACTGGCGATGCCGGAAGACGGCTTCACGTTCGAGAACGACGTCGTCGACTACTGACCGGGCTGCGGTCCACGACGACCGTTTCGCCAACATGGGCGACCACAAGGGTCGCCCCTACGACGCCTTCTCGAGCGCCGCGACGCGCGATGCAAGTTCCGTCACGTGCCGGTCCTCGACGTTCAACGCATCGAGTGCCGCCGCGAGCTCAAACAGGTAGTCGGCGTTGCTGCCGCTGGGTCCGGATGCGCGCGCGATGTGGGCGGCGATCTGCTCCGCATCGGCCGGTCCCAGGAAGGCTTCGTTCCCCGGCGGCGCGATGTAGGTCACGCCCGGCACGCGACGCGGGCCGGCTCCTCGTTCGCCGTCCAGGTGGATGTCCACGGCGACCCGTTCGTAGCCGTTCTTCTCGCGATGGTCGAGATGTTCGAAGACGTCCCCGGCGACTTGGTAGGCAATGCCGGCGCAGAGGGTGCCGGTCTGTGAGACGAGGGTGACGACCCGACCCGGCGAGCCGGGCGTCCCGCGGTGGTCGTGGGATCCCTGCCAGAACCGGCGTGTCCAGCCGCGGATCGCCGCCGGCCGGCGCTCGTGGTAGGGAAAGTCGGCACGCCAGATGAGCGAGCCGTAGCCGAATAGCCAATGCTTCACGTTTCGCGATGCCGCGGGCGAGAACACGGACTATCGCATGACGGATAATGTTCCGTCATGGACTTGCGTCATGTCGCCTTGCTTGTCTGGATTCTGTGCTGGGTCGGCATGACCGCCGCCTACACGGCATCGGTCGTCGGTGGCCACCTGGAGCCCTGCGTGCCGCATTGGAGTGGATGCGCGAGCATCAGCGCGAGCGGTCGCTACGGGGCCGCCTACTTCATCTTCAAGGCGGTCATGATCCCGGCGGGGACATTCTTCGCGCTGTACTGGTGGTTGTGCGAACGTTGGCTGCGGGCCGCCGGCGACACCCCGGACTTCTGGCGCCGCACGATGTTCGCCGTGGGGGTCGTGGGCTCGGCGGCCTTCGTGCTCTACGCGACCTTCCTCGGCGCGGATGCCGACCCGCTCTACAGGCAGCTGCGCCGGTACGGCACGATCGTGTTCTTCGGCTTCACCTATGTCGCGCAGTTGCTGCTCGTCTACCGGGCGCGGGCGTTGCTCGGCGACACGCTACTGGTGCGCATCAAGGTGATCGTGTGCGTGTTCATGCTGGTGGAGGGTCTCGCCCTGGAGGCGTTCACCTATGCCATTCCCGATGATGCGTGGCTCGAGAGCCTGACGGAATGGCATGTCGCCTGGGCGCTGTCTTTCTACCCGTTCTTGACGTGGCTGTTGTGGCGCAAGTCGGGCGTCACCTTCGACGTCGTCCGGCGCTGACGCCTAGGGGCAAGGACGGGACACCCACCTTTCGACCGAAAGGGGACATCCACCCTTGGGCCGAAAGGGGACATCCACCCTTGGGCCGAAAGGGGACATCCACCCTTGGGCCAAGCGACTCTCCGTGATTAGACGATCCGGCTGCCGGTCTTGCCCCAGTACTCGTCCTTCAGCAAACGCTTGTAGAGCTTGCCCGTCGGCAGGCGCGGCAACTCGTCGCGGAAGTCGATGCTCTTCGGACACTTGTAGTGGGCGAGATGCTCCCGGGTATGGGCGATCAGCTCGGCTTCGAGTGCCTCATCGCCGACGACACCGTCGACCGTCTGCACGACGGCCTTCACCTCCTCGCCCATGTCCGGGTTCGGCACGCCGATGACGGCCGAGTCCATGACCTTGGGGTGGACGACGAGGGTGTCTTCGATCTCCTGGGGATAGATGTTTACCCCGCCGGAGATGATCATGAAGGTGGCCCGGTCGGTCAGGTAGAGGTAGCCCTCGTCGTCGACGTAGCCGACGTCGCCTAGCTTCGACCAGTTGGAATGCTCGGGATGCTGGGCCTCGCGCGTCTTGTCGTCGTCCTTCAAGTATTCGAAAGGCATGGCCGGAAGCTCGAAGTAGATGATGCCGGACTCCCCGGTGGGCAGTTCCCGTCCGTGGTCGTCGCAGATGTGGATCTGTCCCATGATGGAGCGCCCAACCGAGCCCGGATGGGCGCGCCACTCGTCCGGCGTGCAGTGGGTGAAGCCGTTGAGTTCAGTACCGGCGTAGTACTCGTAGATGATCGGCCCCCACCAGTCGAGCATCTGGCGTTTGACCTCGACGGGGCAGGGCGCCGCCGCGTGGATGGCCACCTTGTGCGACGACAGGTCGAAGCCCGTGCGTTCGGCCTCGGGCAGTTTCAGCATGCGGGTGAACATCGTCGGCACCCACTGGCTGTGGGTGATTGCGTGATCCTCGATCGCCTGCAGCGCCAGCACCGGATCGAACCGGGGCATGACTACCGCCGTGCCGCCGAGGGTCTGCACGCCTTGGCAGAAACCCATGGGAGCCGCGTGGTATAGGGGCGCGGGCGACAGGTAGACCGTGTCCGAGTTCATCGCCCACACCGCGCTCAGCAGGCCAACGGTTTCCGCGGGTTCGGCGATCGACGTCTCCGGCAACGGCCGCAGGATTCCCTTGGGCCGCCCGGTGGTGCCGGAGCTGTAGAGCATGAACCCCCCCGCGGGTTCCTCCGCGAGGGGCTCGGCCGGGTAGGCCGCGATGGCTTCCTCGAAGTCCTCGAAGCCGTCGACCGCACCATCGGCCATGAGGTAGGTCTCGCAGTCCGGCGTGGTCGACGGCAACTCGGCTGCGACGTCCGCCACGGCGCGGGACGCGATCAGCACCGACGACTCCGAGTTGGTCACGATGTACGCCGCCTCTTCGGCGGTGAGATAGCGGTTGATGCTGGTGAGATACAAACCCGACCGGAGTGCGGCCCAGATCACATCGAAGTAGGCGAGGTTGTTTTCCATGAAGATGCTGACATGGTCGCCCCGCCGGAGACCCTTGTCCCAAAGGAGTTGTGCCAGTCGGTTCGAACGGTCGTTCAACTCCCCGTACGTCCGCACGGCGCCGGAGCCCGAGTCCACCGCTGCCGCCTTGTCGGGAAAGACGTTCGCCCAATGTCCGGGATACATGTTCGGCCCCTCCGCGACCCGCTGTGCACCACGGTCGAGGCTAACAGTGCGACGTTGCCGGCGCTACGGTTAGGGGATCAATCCGATTGCCCGCGCCCGGTAGACGGCGTCGTGGCGGTTGCGGGCGCCGAGCTTGGCGAATATCCGGCGGACGTGATAGCGGACGCCGTCGTGGGAGATACGGAGTCTTTCCGCGATCTGCTTGTCCCGGCTGTCCGCAAGGTACCCCAGCACCTGCATTTCGCGGGCACTGAAGGCGGCGACCGCCGACTGCTTCTGGGTTGCCGCGCCGATCGACCCCAGCAGGCTTTCGGCTGCGCTCTTGACCGCATCGTCGGTGGTGGAGTCGCGCAATCGGTTCAGTACCACCCTGGCGTTCTCGCCCTCGCGGGCGAGCGGACGCGCGTAGTCGCTCGCGGCATAGAGGCGGAGAAATTCCCCGAGGTGTCCGCAGGCCGCGTCCGGATTCCCCGCCGCCTCCTCGAGGGACATCGCGATCGCGAGGCCGCGCATCGTCATGCGCACCAGGCGGCGTGATTGGGCAGTCCGCAGCAGCGCCCGGGCGAACTCACGACCGGGTTCGAACGCCTCCCGGGCGGCGAACAGTCGGAGACGGGCGCAGCACAGCGCTTCCATCTCGCGCCAGTCCCGGACGGCCAGGCAATCGTTCGCCCGTGCGGGCAACCCCTCGCTGCTCCAGGTCAACTCCGCCTGGACCACGTCACCCGCGGCGGCAAGCAAGGAGACGCGGAGCGCTGAGAGGTAGCGCGCCAAGGTGACTCGGTTCGTGCGCCGGGCGTATTCCCACATCTGGGCCAGCGATTCGAGCGCGGTCGCCTCGCCGGCCATGTGCGCGGCAAGTTCGGAGAGAACGGCGCTCTCGGCAGCATGGGCGGCAAAGGTGTTGCCAGGCCGTTGGAAGGTGTCGCGGATGCGCTGGCTCGCGCTCGCCGCGTGCGAGAGTTTGTTGCGTTCAAGCTCGAGTTCTCGGAGCAGCGCGTGGCCAACGCCCACCGGCGCGGCATCGTGTGGATAGTTGGCTCTGGCGGTCTTCAGGCCCCTCGCGTACCAGGTGGCGGCTTGTTCGACCAGTCCCTGTGCCATGGCCGCGCTGCCAAGTTCGAAGTCGATGTGCATGTCGAGATACGCAGAGCTGCCGCCGTCGGGCGACCGGCGCGAGCGTCTGGCATGTTCAGAGGCGGCGTCGAAGCGCGCACGCTGGTTCTCCGAGATGCACAGCCCAAACTCGAGAGCGCTGCGGGTCGGGGAATCGAGTCCGTCGTCTTGGGCCAAGGCGGCCAGGTCTGTTGCAGCCGGCTCTGCATCGGCGCTCAGCGTGTCGGTAGCCGGGCTTCGCCGCGAACCGTTGAGCGTACGTCCCGGGACGTCCAAGGGCCTGCAACCGTAGAGCTGGACGATTGCCTGGGTCAGGCAATGATCGATGCGGATGTCGCAGTCGTCGCCGGTCGGGTTGCGGGTAAAGCCACCCGTGCTGTCGGCCGCGAGATCGTAGACACGTTTGGCTTCCTCGACCCGATCGCCGACGAGGAGCAGGACACAGCGTGCGAGTGCAAGACGCGGGTGCCTGTCGATGACTTCATGGCTGAGGTACGGATCGGCGTCGGCGAGTCCCGGCGGCCCCTCCAGAAGCCAGAACCTGAGTCCCCCCGCGCCCTCGAGAATCTCGCCGATGGTGTGCGCGTCTCCGGCTTGCGCCGCGTGGCGCATGGCGTCGACGGTTTCACCGCGTCGCGCCAACGCCCTTGCTGCCCGCCGATGGATCGATCGGAACCGCTCCGGCGACTCCCGATAACGTCGTCTGATGCAGTGCTCTCGCACCATCTTGTGCAGGTGCCCGAGACCGTCGTCGTCGCGTTCGATGAGTCCCGCGAGGTCACGCATGGCCGCGAGGCGATGCCGCATGTCGTTGCCGCCGAGCACTTCGTCGATCAATTCGGGATCGAGTCGGTCGAACAACCCGATGTCCAGGAGAAGGTCGCGTTCGGCGGTGGATTTGCCCTGCCAAAGCCGGGTCTCCAGCCAGTTGCCGAGAACATCGCGAAACACCTCCGCTTGGCCGCGTGCGCGGCTCGACCGCACGTGGCGGAAGATGCGCAGGGCGACCGGCCAACCGGCGGACTCCTCGGTCAGCGAGGCGAGTTGTGCCCGGGACAGGCTGCGGTGGAAGAAGCCGTTGATCTCGGGCTTCGAGAAACGTAGTTCGTCGACGCCGACCAGCTCCGCGCGACCGGCAAGCACCTGTTCTGAAATATCCAACGAGGTCGGCATCTCCCGGCACGCCACGGCGAAATGGAGGTTCGGCGGAGCGTGACGCATCAACCGTCCAAGGGCATCGATGGCATCGGCATCGTCAAGGCGGTCGAGGTCGTCGAGCGCGAGCACGCACGGGGCGTCGTGATGTTCGACAGCCTGGAGAATTGCGCCCAAATGTTCGCTGATCGCGTTCCATGCATGCGGGTCGAGAGGATCGGGAACGTCGGCGATGCCGCTACGTCGCAGGGCAAGTGCGAGATAGACCTCGACGGTTTCGCGGTCATCGCCGCGGTCAACGCGCAGCCAGGCGACGGAGCGGCCTTCGGCCTGCAATTCTCGGCAGCACTCGGCGAGCAGGGCGGTCTTGCCGAAGCCGCCGGGCGCGTTGAGCACCACGATGCCGTGGTCAGTGGGCGCGATGCGTTCGATCAGCTCGGGTCGAGGGATGTGGTCCGGGGCTGGCGCGGGTACGGAGATCCGTTGGCGCTGGAACCAGTCCAAGCGTGAGTCGGACATCGCGACCTCCCTAGTGCTCCGTCAACCTTAAATGTGCGAAATGTGCGAGGCTCTCGAATAGTAGGAGACGCGGTGTTGCCTTAACGCGTTCACATCCGACAAACTCGGACGCCGAGGCTGCGGAGAGTTCCGATGAAAACAGTCCACGATGTGATGCAGCACAAGCTGCGTGCAGGAGCCGCTGCCGATGTGTTCTCGATCGCACCCATCGCCAGTGTGTACGAGGCCATCGAGATGATGTCCGACTGCCATGTGGGTGCCCTGCCGGTGATGATCGACGAAAAGTTGGTCGGTATCGTCTCCGAGCGCGACTATGCCCGCAAGGTCATCCTCAAGGACAAGTCGTCAAAGCAGACCCGCGTGTCCGAGATCATGACCCGCGATGTGATCACCGTCACCCCGAAGGACCGGGTCTCCGACTGCGTTGACCTCATGACCAGCCACCACATCCGCCACCTGGTCGTGGTGGACCAGGGCGTCGTCAGCGGAATGCTCTCGCTGCGCGATCTGTTCAACGAGATCATCGACGAGCAGTCGGAAACCATCGGCCAGTTGGAGGGCTACATCCGCGGAGGGCAGTAGCCAGCCTGGCTCGCTCAAGTTTCCTTCGGTGCGGCGTCCTCGCCGCCGCTCCACACCCACCGGCCAGCGGCCGCGGTGAGGGCGTTGAAGGCGTCGTCCGTGGTGCGGAACACCTCTCCGGTCAGCCACTCATCGATGTTGACGTGACCTAGCTGGTCTCGGACCGGACCCTTGATCTCGCACAGGTGCAGCGACACTTCGCGTTTCTCGAGACGCAGCGTCAGGCGCTTCAGCATCTCGAGGCCGGTGGAGTCGATGAAGTTGACCGCGCTCATGATGACTAATAGATGCTTGACCGCTGGTTCCTGGCCGGGTTGCGGCACCGCCAGCTCCGCCAACCGGTCTTCCACGGTATCGGCATTGGCGAAATAGAAGCTCTCGTCCACCCGCGCCGCCACCAGGTGTGGCCACGTCTTGACCGTGTAGCGTTCCACGTTGCGGAAGTGCGGGGTGTCACCGAGCCGCCCGACGACGGCGATGTGCGGCCGGGCGGAGCCGCGCATGAACAGCACCAGTGAAACCGCTACGCCGACGACAAGCCCGACCTCCACGCCGCCGAGCAGCACACTTGCGAAGGTTGCGAAGTGCGTCACCACGTCCGGCCGGTAGAAACGCCGGTCGCGGAGCACGGAGCGGAAATCGGCGAGCTCGTACACCGCTACGATGACGATGGCGGCGAGCACGGCGTGGGGCAGGTGCACGAAGATCGGGGTCAGCCACAGCAGTGTGGCGACGATCACGGCGCCGCAGACCAACGCGCTGGCAGGCGTGCGCGCCCCGGAGGCGTAGTTGAGACTCGAGCGCGAGAAGCTTCCAGCCACCGGATAGGCACCCGAGAACGCGGCGGCGACGTTCGCTGCGCCGAGGGCGAGGAGTTCCTGGTGGCTGTCGATGCGTTGCCGCTGCCGCGATGCCAGGGTCTTGCCCACGGAGTAGCTCTCGACGTAGGCCACCAGGGCGATGAGAAGGGCATTGGGTGCGAGATCCCACCACAGCCCGGCATCGAACACCGGGAGGGTGAGCGAGGGCAGTCCGGCGGGGACGCTGCCGACGAGCGGGACGTCGACTACGAGTATTGCGACCAACGCAGTCCTGTCTACAAGCAGGAGAACCGGGCCGATCCGCGTCAGCGGGTGACTGGTCACGCTCTCTCCGCTCCGCCACAGCCGGGGCAATGCCGACCCCCAACGACGAAACGCGGCCATCACCAGGAGGCTCGCCACGCCGAGCGCCAACGCCGCCGGATTGACCGCGGCGAGCGATCCGGCTAGGGAGACGAGGCCCGCCGCTGTGCCGTCGCCGAGTCGAGGCGTCGTTCCGCCGATCCCCGACAACGGCGCCAGCTGGCTGACGATGATCAGGATCGCCGCGCCGTTGACGAACCCGGAGATCACCGGATGACTCAGCAGGTTGACGATCCCACCGACCTGCAGCAGCCGGAGCAGCCATAGGATCAGGCCCACCTGGAGGCTGAGTACGGTGGTGATGCCGAGGTAGGCATCCGAGTAGGCGGGCGCGTGCTCGCCGACGGTGGACGCCACCATGAGCGCGGCTATGGCAACCGGGCCGACGATTAGTTGGCGGGAGGAACTGAGCAGCGCGTGGATCACCATTGGCGCAAGGCATGCGTAGAGCCCCGCTTCGGCCGGCAACCCGGCGAGCAAGGCGTATGCGACTGCTTGTGGAACGGTGAGCATGCCGACGACGATGCCGGCGATCAGATCGTGGGACAGGTCCTCGCGACGGTAGGACCGCATTACCCCGATCACGGGGAAGTGCCGGCTGATGCCCTTCGTGATTGCGCGCACGTCGGGGCCATTGTAGCCTCGAACAGGTCTCGTCCTTGGGAAAGACGCCGTGTCGAAAGGCCTCGCCGCCGTAGTGGTTCTGCTCGCGATGACCGCTGCCGCCGACTACCCCGACCCGGAGCGGTTCCGCCCGGCGATCGATGCGTTTCTCGCCGCCGATGCCGAGAGCGCGCCTCCCCACGGGGCGGTCGTTGCCACCGGCAGTTCCAGCATGCGCGGCTGGCACGACCGCATCGCCGAGGATCTCGCACCGCTAACGATCATCCCGCGGGGTTTCGGCGGCAGCAACATGAAGGATGTGCGGCACTTTCTGGACGAACTGGTGCTGCGCCACCGGCCGCGCGCCGTGCTCCTCTACGAGGGCGACAACGATGCCGCCGCGGGCGCGACGCCCGAGGAGATCCTGGAACACTTCGACGCCATTCAGACCGGCATCCACGAAGTCCTGCCCCAGACCCGCATCTACATCCTGGCGGTCAAGCCGAGCATCCGCCGGTGGAACCTGTGGGGGACGATGTCGGCCACCAACACCATGCTCGCCGCCCGCGCCGCCGCCGACCCGCGGCTGACGTTCATCGACGTCGCCACGCCCATGCTGAGCGTGAAAGGCAAACCCCGTGCCGGGATTTTCCTCCGCGATAACCTGCACATGAACGACGCGGGCTACGACATCTGGCGTGACACCGTACGGCCCGTGCTGGTGACCGCTGAAGAGGTGTTCGAAGACTAGGGTCGTAGCGGTTCAAAGCCCTCCCCGGTCGCGTCGGGCCAGACGGGGTCGTCCGTCGCATCGCGGCGCGCCGGGATCCGCGATCGACGGCGATCGAAAAATTTTTTCGGGACAGATACCTACCATATGGGAGTATTGAGGCCGGCCCCGGTTGCGTAGGATGGCGGCAGCTCCCCGATCCTCGGCGGTGCCGGTGACGGGGGCACCCGAAGCGACTCAGGAGCGCGCTTGGCCGGTTTGCACAAGGACTTCGACCGCGTCGTCGCCGCGCTGCACGGCGCCGCCCTCGACGACGCCCGCTGGCCGGCCGCGGCCGCGCTGATCGACGAGGTCTGCGGCACCGCGGGCAACGTGCTCGTGATCGGCGAAGGGACGGGCGCCGAGGCGCGCGTCCACTTCCATCAGTACCTGTACCGCGGCGAGCCCCGGCCGGAGCTGGCGAGCGAGTACTTCGACGTCTACTACCCGCACGACGAAGCGATACCGCGGGTCAGGAAGCTGCCGCCCGGCACGGTGGCGCATACGCCCGCGCTCTACACCGACAGGGAGTTGAAGACGTCGATGGCGTACAACGAGGCGTGGAACCGCTGCCTCTGCCAGAACGGGTTGTGCATCGCCGTCGGCGAGCCGGACGGCAAGCGCATCGTGTGGGGCTTCACCGACCCGGTGGCGGCGGACGACTGGCAGTCCGCGCCGCTGCGGCTGATCGAGTCGCTGGTGCCGCACGTGCGCCAGTTCGTTCTGGTCCGCCAGGCGCTGGCCGGCGCCGAGGCGATGGGCGCGGGGGTGGCGGGGCTGCTGGACAACGGCGGCATCGGCGTCGTGCACCTCGACGGCGCCGGGGGCGTGCTGGCGGCGAACGGGCCCGCGCTGGACATCCTGCGCCGCGGCGACGGGCTGAGCGACCGCGACGGCGCGCTGCACGCGGCGCTGCCGGCCGACCGCGGGCGCCTGCAGCGTCTCCTGAAGCGGGCGCTGCCGGGCGCGGGCAGCGCGCCGCCCCCCCGCCGGCGGCATGCCGTCCCGCCCCCCCGGCTCCGCGCCCGGCTCAAGCAACACGATCCGAGCGGGGGCGCCCGCGCGGGCTTAGGCGGGCGCCGGGC
>VXPO01000048.1 GCA_009839505.1 Gammaproteobacteria bacterium | reverse complement strand
TTGCATGGAACAAACGCGACCGGGAGCGTAAGCGACCGGGCGCGGTTGGTCCATGGGAGGTCGGTGTGGCTGGGCCGGAGGCGAACCCGGCACACAGCGAAGCGAAGTGCCGGGCCGGCTATGGGGCGCTACGGGGTCTTCTCACCACGTCGGCCATGCCCGGCCATTCCCGCCAGATGTCGCACAGCGCGTCCGGGTAGACGGCGCGGTTTCCCTCGGGACGGGCCAGGGGCGTAACCCGGAAGAAGGCCATCAGGCGAGGTTCGGAGACGGCGACACGGGTTGCGCCGTGGGGCACGGCGTGCAGCACGATGGCCGCGTCGCCGGGCGCCAGGCGAAGCAGGGTCGGCTTTGGCCAGAGCTTTCCGTCCGGCGTTCGATACGCGTCCATTGCGAACGCGAGTCGCACCGCGTCGGGATAGTGCCGCAGCCCGCAGCCGTTGGGTGCGTCGCGGTCGATGCGTTCCCAGTTCGGACCGTCCGGACCGAGCGGCCCACCCGCCTCGCGTTGGTCCCGGAAGAAGCGTTCAATGTGGTGGTGCGCGCCTTTCAGGACACCGAAGTTTCCGGCACCTTCGGCGGACTGGTCCGACAGCGCGACGGCAACGAGGGCCGCGAAGTTCCTCAGGTTGGCACCAAGGTCGGGAAACGCCTTTCGACAGCCGTTGCTGGACGGCTCCTGGTTCCAGGCTTCGGCCTCCTCCGGCGTCATCGCGCGGTCGACGTGTTGGTGGATGCGGGTGGCGCCGTTCCACAGGCCATCAAGATGCCCGTGCCAGCCTCGAAACGGCGTGTCGCGGTCGCGGTAGCCGGACTCGTTCACCTGTTCCCCCGGCTCGGCTGGCAGGCGGGTCGCAAGCTGGCAACCTCGGGCGGCACCAACCGGACCCAGCGCCTCGTCGAGAAGATCCCGGAGTCCGCTGTCGTTGAACAGGCCGAGGACGATGGGGGATAGGCCCGGATTCGACCTCCTAGCCCTGCGGTCCTTGGCACCACCGTCCCGCCTAAGGTCGAGATTCTCGAGTACCAGCCGCCGCGCCTGCGCCACGCGGTCTTGATCAACGAACTCCCGCAGAACGACGAATCCGTCGCGGTAGAGCACGCGTTTCTGGTCCAGGCCCAGTCGTTTTCTTGTCACCCGAGGAGGCAGCGGAGCTGTGCTTGGGGATGGCCGATCATCCAATGGAGCGTACCAGACTCCCGTGCGGCCGCAGCCCCAAGATCGGGCCGAATTCCGAATTGATGTAGAATGGCTGATCGACTCCGACACCCTGCTCCGCTTTGCCTAGGCTCATACAGCGCCGCCACTTCCTCCCGACTCCCGCATCGCCCGTTGGCGATGCCTCGACCCCGACAGGCGACCACCGATGGCCATGAGAGGCGGCGGATACGGCGGGTACGGCAGCTACGGGGGCCGCCGTGGTGGAGTAGTGCGCGAACGGTCGTCCATGAAGCACCTCGGGCACCTGAAGCGTCTGTTCCCCTACCTGAAGCGCTACGCCTGGGTGCTGGTGCTGGCGCTCGCGGGACTGCTGATCGTGCGTGCGCTGATGATGTACGTCCCGCAATTCATGCGCACGGCCGTGGACAGCCTCGCCTACGAGGAGATCGAGCCGAACTACGTCCGCCCCGCGATCGGCATCCTGATCGTCGTACTGGTGCAGGCGGGCATCTATATCACGACGCGACGCGCACTGCGCCGCATCTCGGTGTCCATCACCTACGACCTGCGCAAGCGGTTCTTCAACCACATCCAGTTCCAGGGGCCCAGCTTTTTCAACCGTTTCGGCACCGGCGACCTGATGTCTAGGGCCGTAAACGACGTGCGCATGGTGCGCATGGCAGCATCGTACGGCTGGGTGATGGTCGTACAGACCCTCATGACCTTCCTCATGGGGCTGGCCTACATGCTCTACATGGCGCCGGGTCTGACCGGCTGGGCGCTGATCCCGCTGCCCTTCGTCGGGATAGTCGGCTGGGTAATGGCGCGGGGCATGTACCCCTACTACCGCGAACGCCAGGAAGCCATGGCCGCCGTCACGTCCTTTGCCCAGGAAAACCTGAACGGCATCCGCACCATCCAGGCCATGGCCCAGGAAGACCACGAGATCGGCCGCTTCAAGCGCTCCAGCACGGTCTACGCGCAGAAATGCTACCGCGCCACCCGCTACCAGGCGTTCATGGACGTGGGGATGCAGACCACCACCCACGTCTCGCCGCTGATCATCATGTTCTACGGCGGCTCGCTGGTGCTTGCCGGTGAACTGACGGTGGGGACGTGGACGGCGTTTTCGTTCTACCTCGGCATGGTGACCATGTCAGTGACGCAGATCGGCTATTCGCTGTCCATGTTCGTGGCGGCGGCGGCGGGCACCGAACGCATCTTCGAGATTCTCGACGCCGAGCCAGAGGTGGTGGACGATCCCCACTTCCAGCCCGGAGAGATCGAGGGCAAGCTGGAGTTCCGCGGCTTCTCCTACCGTCATCCCGGCGCCCCGCGCCCGACCATCAGCAACATCGACATCCACGTCGCCCCCGGCGAGACCGTGGCCATGCTCGGGCGCGTGGGCTCCGGCAAGTCGACGATCCTCAAGGCCGCGGTGAGGCTGCTCGACACGCCCAAGGGCAGCGTTTTCCTGGACGACCACGACATCTGCGACTTCCCGGTGCGCAAGCTGCGCGAGATCGTCACGCTGGTGCCCCAGGATCCGTTCCTGTTCTCGGCCTCGTTGCGGGAGAACCTGACCTACGATGACCCGGACCGGGGCGACGAACCGATCTGGGACGCCGTGGAGGCTGCGGGCCTGGAACCGACGATCCGCGACTTCGCGGAGGGCCTGGACACCATCGTCGGCGAGCGCGGCATCACCCTGTCGGGTGGTCAGAAGCAGCGGGCCACCCTGGCGCGGGGCCTGATTCGCGATGCCAAGGTGCTGCTTCTCGACGACTGCTTCTCCAGTGTCGACACAGAAACCGAAGACCGAATCTTAAGTGGGCTCGAACGGCTCCGGGGCGCCAAGACCACGGTGCTGATCTCCCACCGCGTATCCACGGCACGCCACGCCGACCGCATCTACGTGATCGACAATGGCCGGGTCCTGGAGACGGGCACCCACGAGGGACTGCTGGCCAAGGGCGGCTATTACGCCGAACTCGAGGCAGTGCAGAGCAACCAGGAGTTGGACCGCTCGCGCAAGAGCCAGCTACTGCACAGCCTTGAGACCGACGATGACGACGAGCCCGCTCTCGCCGCCGCAAGGGGCGACGCGTGAACGGAGCCGCCACACGCTCGCAGCCAGCGCGCAACTACTCGGCGTTCGACGCCGAACTGACGCACCAGGCGCTCAACGCGCGCCTCTTCCTGCGCTTCCTCAAGTGGGCGAAGCCGTACCGTCTCACGCTGATCGCCAGCGCCGTGCTGGTGGTTGTGGGCTCGTTGCTCGGCACGCTCATGCCCGTGGTCCAGAACCGGATCCTCATCGACGAGATCCTCGTTCCGAATCCCGCCGCGGAGATGCCCCACTACGGATTGGTGGACGCGTTGCACTGGATGGTGGACGTGTTTTCAATCCAGCCCCTGGCCGCCGCCGTGCTGTTCTACATCGCCATCTTCCTTGTGCAGATGTTCATGGGTGTCGCGCAGCAGTTGTTGCTCTCCAGCGGCGCGCTCAAGACCCTGCGCGACCTGCGCATCGATCTCTTCGCATCGTTGGAAAGGAAGCCGGCGTCCTTCTACGACCACGTCGCGGTGGGCCGGGTGATGACCCGGGTGACCAACGACATCGAGAACCTGTTCGAGCTCCTGACGGGCTTCGTCTCCCGCGCGGGGATCGTCATGCCGTTTTTCTTCTCGCTGGGGATCATGCTGCACTACAGCCTCCAGCTCACCTCCATCGGGCTCGTGATGATCCCGATCGCGGCGGTGGCGACGTACTTCTTCCGCATGTTCATGCGCGAGATCTTCCGCAAGATCCGGGACTCCGTCTCGGCCCTCAACCAGTACATCCAGGAAGACCTGATGGGCATCGAGGTGGTGCAGCTCTCGGGTCGCGAAGAGATGAACATGGCGGAGTACGGCGAGCTGAACCGGGACAACCGGCGCCAGGAGTTCCGCGCCATCCCCTACGAGATCACGTTCGAGACGTTCAACACCAGCCTGTCCAGTTTCGGCACCGTCGCGCTGCTCTGGTATGGCGGCGGCTTGGCCGAATACAACGCGATCAGCCTGGGCACGCTCACCCTGTTCGCCACGTACCTCAACATGATGATCGGGCCGGTCTCCAGCGTCGGCTACTTCTTCAACACCCTGTTTCGGGCGATGGCCTCCGGCGAGCGCGTCTTCCAGGCTCTCGACTGGGACGAGCGGCTGCACGAACCCGAAAACCCCGTGCAACTGCCGGAGCGATTGAACGGCGAGGTGGTGTTCCGCAACGTGCATTTCGCGTATCCGGGCGGCGTGGACGTGCTCAAGGGCATCTCCTTCGACATCGGCTCGGGCGAGAAGCTCGCCATCGTCGGGCCGACCGGTTCCGGCAAGAGCACCATCATCCGCCTGCTGGCGCGCTTCTACGACTTCGACGACGGCATGATCTTCCTCGACGGCACCGACGTGAACCACATCGCCAGCAGCGATCTTCGCAAACGCGTCGGCGTCGTCCTGCAGGACTTCCACATCTTCTCGGGCACGGTGTCGGAGAACATCTCGTTGAACAATCCCGAGATCACCGACGAACGCGTCAGGTGGGCCGCGCGGGTGGTCAACGCGGACCCCTTCATCCAGGAACTCGAGGACGGCTACGACACGGAACTGGCGGAACGGGGTCACAACCTGTCCCAAGGCCAGCAGCAGCTGCTCGCCTTCGCCCGGGTGCTCGCCGCCGACCCGGAAATCCTGGTGCTAGACGAGGCCACCTCGAGCATCGACACCGGCACCGAACTCATCATCCAGGATGCCCTGCACAAGCTGACCGAGGGGCGCACGTCCATCATCATCGCCCACCGGCTGCAGACCATCCAGGAATGCGACCGCATCCTGGTCCTGCACCACGGCACCATCAAGGAACTCGGCACCCACGACGAACTGATCGCCCACCAAGGCATCTACTACACCTTGCACGAGCTCCAGTTCCAGGACAGCAAGGTCGCCGCCGAACTCGCCGGCGAGAAGGACGACAAGCCCGGGCCACGGATGCCGTGGGCGGAACAGGGCGACGACGAACCGTTCCCGGATACCCCAATGGACGAAGGCATGGGCGGACCCGGCGGCATGGGCGGTGGCATGGGAGGCCCGGGGATGGGCGGCATGGGCCGACCCGGCGGTATGGGCGGCGGCCCGCGTGGCGGTCGTCCCGGAAGCGGCCGGCGATCAGGCTCTTAGACGCGACCGCTTCGCGGGGTCGCTGCCGACCGCAAGCGGTCGGCCTCTACGGTCAAATAATGCCTTTCGGATCCAACCCCAGGAAGTATTGTCCCGCGGTCTCGTAGTGCGCTTCGCGGCCCTGCACCTGCTGGGTGATGACGTGGGCGTCCTGAAAGCGGCGCTGGATGGCGCGGTCGTGGAAGATCGCTGTTGAACCGCTCAGGTTGTAGGCGATGTCGACGACAGCGGCCGACTCCCGGATGGCGTGGGTTCCCGCCATTCGAAGTTGGATACGCTCTTCCAAGGTGATCTTCCCGGTAGCCATGACTGATCGCCAGACTGCCTCCGCGGAGTTGAACAGCAACGCCTTGGCAGCCTGCCACTTCGCCTGGGCCTTGCCGATGTTCTGCTGGATCACCGGATCCTCGCATAGCGGCCGGGAGCCGAAACGGGGCCGCTTGTCGCTGCATAGTTCGATGGTCGCATCCAGCCCGGCCCGGGACACGCCGAGGGCGACACAGCCGAAGCCGCAGGCGAACAGCAGACCTTGGGGAATGACGTAGACCGGACCCGGTTCTCTCGGTGGCACGTCGAGACGCATGGTGTGCGCGTCGGGCACGAACAGGTCCTCGGTTCGGAAGCTGAAACTGCCGGTGCCGCGCAGGCCGCTCACCTGCCAGACATCGATGAACTCGACGTCGTCCCGGGGCAGCAGGTGAAGACGCGGTGGCTCGCCGCTACCGCCAGAGACGGCCGCGATCCAGTTGGCATGCCGGCAACCGCTCGAGAACATCCACCGACCGGTGAGGCGGAACCCGCCGGTAACCGCCTTGACCACAACCGCCCCTTGCGGCGGCCCGTTGCCGATCACGGTCCGCGGGTCACCCCAGACCTCCTCGGCCAGCGACTCGGGCGCACGGCAACAGGTCGTGGCGAACACCGCTCCCTGGTTCAGACACCATCCGGTACTGCCGTCGGCATAGGCGATCGTGCGCACGACATCGAGATAGTCGAGCCAGTCCATCTCCTCGCCGCCCACGCTGCGCGGTACCAGCAGACGGAACAGGCCCCTGTCCTTCATCTCGTCGGCAAGCGCGGCGGGCAACTCGCGGTTCGCCTCGATCTGGTCCGCGAACTCGGCGATTCTCGGCACCAGTGCCTCGGCCCGGGCCAGCGGAGACAGGCCACCGTTGTCCGTATCCATCCGGGCGAGTGTACGGATTTATCGGCGTTCGCGCTTGCCAGCGCGGCCCGTTCTTCATACATTGACCGGCTCCCCGACGCACCACCTCAAGGACTCCCGTGAACGATGTGGACCGTGTCAACGCGGCGCTTGAACGCGCACTCCGCTTGGACGACTGTCCCGAACGTCTGCTGGCGGCCATGCGCCACGGCGTTCTCGGGGGCGGCAAGCGCATTCGCGCACGGCTGGTCTACGCCGCCGGCAGACTCGCCGGTGCATCCAATACGCTACTCGACCGAGCGGCCGTCGCGGTCGAGCTGATCCACGCCTACTCGCTGATCCACGACGATCTTCCCGCGATGGACGATGACGACCTGCGGCGCGGCCAACCCACCGTGCACGTCCAGTTCGACGAGGCGACCGCGATCCTCGCGGGGGACGCCCTGCAGGCGCTCGCCTTCGAAGTCCTGACCCACCGCTCCGTCGATGCCGAAACCGCTCGCCGCTGGGTTGCGATCCTCGCCAAGGCGGCCGGTCCGGAGGGCATGGTCGCTGGCCAGACGCTGGACATCGCGGGTGAAGACAGATCCTTGTCCCTCGCGGAGGTCGAGGCGATTCACCGCCGCAAGACGGGCGCCCTGCTGCACGCGTCGGTAGCGATGGGTGCCACTGCCGGAGAGCTCTCCGATCCCGAAGTCGCCGCCGCGGATCGCTTCGGCGCCGAAATCGGCTTGGCCTTCCAGATCCACGACGACGTCCTGGACGCGACCACGGCGACTGAGGTGCTCGGCAAACCCCAGGGCTCCGACCAGCGTCAGGGAAAGTCCACCTACGTGTCCGCTCTCGGGCTCGACGTCGCGAAACGCGAAGCACAACGACGATTCGAGGACGCCTGCGGACACCTCGCGACCTTCGCCGACCGCGCGAGGGAGCTGACCGATCTCGCGCACCTGATTGTCAGCCGGACCCACTGACATGCCCCACGGGCGTGTCAACGCTCTCAACTCGGAGCAGGCGACCTGGTCGGCCCAAGGCAAAATCGATCTCAATCTCGACCTACTCTACGAACTTCAACGGGCTAAGATAGGCGGTCGGACCACGACCTGTAATACCTGACAAGCCTGAATCAAGCCTGAATAAGGGAGGGACATGCCCTACACCGACATCCTCTACGAGACCGACGGACGCCTCGCGTTCGTCACCCTGAACCGGCCGGAGAAGCTGAACGCGCTTAGCAACAACCTCCGTGCCGAAGTTATGGACGCAATGCGGGAAGCCGAGAACAACGACGAGGTCGGCGTCATCGTACTGCGGGGCGCAGGACGATCCTTTTCCGCCGGATACGACCTGTCGCCGGCCAGGGCGGCGAGTACCCACGACTTCGTCAGTCCCCGATCGGGCCTGCCCGACACCGGTTCCACCCACCCCGGCAAGAATCAATGGGCACGCCACGTGGTGATGACCAACTGGATCATCTGGGAACTGGCCAAGCCGGTGGTGGCACAGATCCAGGGGCACTGCCTGGCGGGAGGCACCGAGCTCGCCTCGGTGTGCGACTTCCGCATCTGCGCCGACAACGCCCAGATCGGCTACCCGCCGGTGCGGGCCATGACCACCATGGACATGATGTGGACGCCGTGGCACATGCCGCCGTGCAAGGCGCGCGAATTCGCCTACGTCGGCGACTCGTTCTCGGGAACCGAAATGGCGCGTCTTGGCTGGGCCAACTACGCGGTAGCGCCGGACGAACTGGCCGACTTCACCGAGCGATTCGCCCGCCGCATGGCGCATGTCGACAACGAGATGCTGATGTATTCGAAACGTGCGGTGAACCGCCAGTACGAGACCATGGGCATCCGCGACGGCTTGCACTCGGGTACCGAGATCCAAGCACTCTCCTCCGCCCGCGACGCAGCGGGCGAATGGGGACGCCGTGTTCGGGAAGATGGTCTGAAAGCCGCGCTGGAGTGGCGCGACGGGCCGTTCCGGGACTTCCGCGGGGCGTACGACAGCGCACCCAAGGACCGCCCGGTGGCCGGCATGGACGGCAAGAGCGGCGGCGGCGGTTCCGGCTACGGCGACTGACGCCGTGCCGCGACTATCCGCCAAGACCGCGCTGGTCACCGGCGCGGCCAGCGGCATCGGTGCCGCCACGGCAGTGCGGTTCGCCGCCGAGGGTGCCGCCGTCATGTGTGCGGACATCAACGCCGACGGCGCCGCCGCGACTGCCGCAGGAGTGCGTGCTGCGGGCGGTGACGCCTCGTCGCTGGCCCTCGACGTAAGCAACGAGGATGCGGTGCGGGAAGCACTCTCCACGACCGTGGAGAACCTCGGCACACTCGACATCATCTTCAACAACGCGGGAATCGGCGGCGACGGCGACTGGGACCGCACCATCGCGGTCAACTTGAGTGGCGTGTACTACGGACTCTGCCACGGCGCTCAGCTTTTGGCCGACCGCGGCGGCGGCGTCATCGTCTCGACAGCATCCATCGCCGGACTGGTCGGCCTGACCGGGCCACCGACACCCGAGGACGCCACGCCGCGCAACCCGGGTGTGGGCGCCTACGTGGCCGCCAAGCACGGCGTTGTCGGCCTCACCCGCCAATACGCCATCGCCTACGGCCACCGCAACGTGCGGGTCAACGCGGTGGCCCCCGGTTACATCGAAACAGCCATGACGGCCGGGTTGAGGGACAACGAGATCGCCAAGCGCTACCTCGAGTCCCTGCACCCCGTCGGTCGTCTGGGCACGGCGGAGGAGGTGGCCGCCGCAGTGGCGTTCCTCGCCAGCGACGAGGCGAGCTTCGTCAACGGCGTGGTGCTGCCCGTGGACGGCGGCTACACCGCTCGCTAGCGACGCGACCACTTCGTGGCATTGCCGAGGTTTCGCCACGCGAAATCTCTGGCAGAACCACGGCAAGACCACAAAGGACACAAGGACAATCCATGAAACACCTGTACCACGCAGCCCTGCTCGGCACCCTGCTCTTCTGCGCCTCGAATCCGCTGGCGGAGCCGGTGCGCCTGGATTCCGGACTCGTGGAAGGAGAGACTGCGGCCGATACCGCCCTGCGGGTCTTCCGCGGCATTCCCTACGCGGCACCGCCCGTCGGCGAAGCGCGGTGGCGGCCACCCGCTCCCGTCGCGCCGTGGGAAGGGGTGCGCGGTGCAACGACATTCAGTGGTGCCTGCCACCAGGGCGGGGGGCTGGCGCAGATGATGGGTGAGGATCTGCCCGAGCTCACCGAGGACTGCCTCTACCTGAACGTCTGGACGAGGGCCGCCGCAGGCGACGGGCTACCGGTTATGGTCTGGATCCACGGCGGCGGTCTGACCTTGGGATGGGGACATCAGCGCGGCTACGACGGCACCCATCTCGCGAACCAGGGTGTCGTCTTCGTATCCATCAACTACCGCCTCGGGGCGCTAGGCTTCCTCGCCCATCCGCTCCTGAATGGCGAGACGGGAACGTCCGGCAATTACGGCATCCTCGATCAAATCGCGGCCTTGAAGTGGGTGCAGCGGAACATCGCGGCCTTCGGCGGCGACCCCGGCAACGTCACGATCTTCGGCGAGTCCGCGGGTGGCACCAGCGTCCACGCGCTGTTGGCGTCCCCACTCACCAAGGGACTTTTCCACCGAGCGATCGCTCAGAGCCCGTGGGTCACCGCCACCAACTACGCAAGACTCCACGAAGCGTCGACGGTACCAAGCGCCACCAACCAGGGCGCGCAATGGGTCCAGGCGAACTTCGGCAAGGTCGAGGACGTCGCCGCCCTGCGGGCCATTGCCGCGTCGGACCTACTCGCGGCCCAAGAGTCCGGCTACTCGGTCGGCGTGACCATCGACGGCACCTTCATGCCGCGACATGCCAACGATGTGTTCGGCCGCGGGGAGCAGTTGGACGTTCCCGTGATCGCCGGGACCAACACCGACGAAGGCACGATCTTTCTCGGAGCGATGCCGTACAACACGCCCGAGGCGTTCCAAACTTGGATCAAGGAGGACTTTGGCGAGCATGCCGATGCCGTTCTCGAACTCTACCCTGTCACCGACGCCTCCTCCCTGATCGCCGCCAAGAACCAGCTCATCACCGACGCGTGGTTCGCCCAGGGGACGCGCAACCTTCTCACCGGGATGGCGAAGGTCCCGTCGAAGGCGTGGCACTACCACTTCAGCCGCCGCTCGCCGGACATGCCGATGCTCGGCGCTTTCCACGGCATGGAGATCGGCTATGCGCTGGGAAATCCGGGAGAGGATGCGAAGCCCGAGGATGTCATCCTGTCGGAAGCCATGACACGGTACTGGGTACAGTTCGCAAAGACCGGCGATCCCAACGCCGAGGGTCTGCCGGAATGGCCGGCATTCGAACCCGCAAGCGACCGGCATTTGGAACTCGGCGACGAGATCCGCGTCGGCACGGGCTACCGCAAGGATGCTGTCGATACGCTGAACGCAATCTGGAAAGCGCGGATGTCCCCGTAGGGGCGACCCTTGTGGTCGCCCGTGCCGACCAACCGCACGGCGTCGGGGTGCCAAGAC
>VXPO01000150.1 GCA_009839505.1 Gammaproteobacteria bacterium | reverse complement strand
TCTCCCGTCGGCAAAGACTGGTCACCATGTCGAGATTGCGCTCGCTGATGTCCTGAAAGGCGAACCGGGTGTCGGCGAATTCCGGCACGCTGAGGATGTCCCTTACGAGGCGACGGGTGAAACCGATGCTGCCAGCACCGACGATCGTGATTTTCAAGGTCATGTGCGTCTAAGAGAGGCTTCTCTCGCACTATTCTATGATGTTGGCCGGGCGAAGAGGCGCGCCCCCAAGCCCGTTGCGCGAGCTACCGACGAAGCGCCGACAGGCTGCTAGCGCCGCCAAGACGCCTCGCGGGCTCGGCGTCCGGCCCCAACCCCACCGACCTATCACCCTGTCGGACTTCGCCGGACGCACCGAAGTCCGACAGGCTGTTAGCGCCGCCAAGACGCCTCGCGGGCTCGGCGTCCGGCCCCAACCCCCACCGACCTGTCACCCTGTCGGACTTCGCCGGACGCACCGAAGTCCGACAGGCTGTTAGGCTTAACCGTTCGCCAAATGGCAACAAGGCGGACCCATGCTGATCCCGATCCAGCCGCTAAAGGAAGCGGACCTGCCCGACCGCGACAAGCCGATGCTCAAGATGATCGGGCCCGGCGTCGTGATCGCGGGTCTCGCCATCGGTTCCGGCGAACTGATCATGTGGCCGTGGATCACGTCGGTGGTCGGCGCGCAACTGCTCTGGGCCGCCGCGATCGGCATCTTCCTTCAGCTATGGGTCAACATCGAGATCGGCCGCTGGTCGATCGTCACCGGCGAGAGTCCGTTCACCGGCATGGCCCGGGTCGTCAAGCTCACCGTGTACGCGTTCGTATTCGTGATCGTCGTGGGCAAGTTCCTGCCCGGGTGGGCGCGCGAGACCGGCATCGCACTGCGCGACCTCATCTTCGGACCGGGGCACGACAGTCCGCCGTGGCTATGGACCGCCATCGTCTTTGCCTTGGTCGCCGCAATCCTGTTCGGCCCCAAGGTGATCTACACGGCGGTGGAACGCTGCATCATGGGTCTGATCCTCGTCATCGTCGTCGGCCTCATATACGTCGTATGGGAGATCGGGTCGGTCGAGATATTCCTGGAGATGTGGAACGGACTCGTGAGCTTCTTCAGCTTCCCGGACTTCCCCGTGAACGTCCTGGCCGACGACGGGTCGGTGCGCGACCAATTGACCTTCAACCGCTTCTTCGGCGCCGTCGTCTTTGCCGGTGCCGGCGGGCTCGGGAACCTCTACTACGCGTACTACCTTCGCGAGAAGAACATCGGCATGGGCGCGCTCATGCCGTCGCTGATGAGTCCCGCGCACAAGCACGAGATCAAGGAGTTGGACACTGGCTACGTCTACGCCGAAACGCCCGAGAACCGGCGCCGCTTCAAGGACTGGTTCCGCTACGTGGTGCTCGACCAGACGCTGTTCTTCTGGCTGCTCGGCAGCTTCACCATGTTCCTGTTCATCTTCGGCGCCCTCGCCGTCCTGCATCCCATCGGCCTCGTACCCGACCGCGCGAGCCTGGTGTGGGATCTCGCGTCCATTCTCGAACAGAGCATGGGAACCTTCGGCCGGTACCTGTTTCTCGTGGTCGGCATGGCGGCCCTGTTCAGCACCCAGCTAGGCGGCGTCGATGGCGGCAGCCGCATCTTTGCCGACCTTCTGCACACGAACTTCAAGTTCGGACGGTGGCTGAAGCTCGAACAGTGGTACCTGGTTCTCGTTGGCACGACCATGGTGATCGGCGTGTTCAGCGTCTGGTTCTTCGGCCGTTACGATATCGCCGGACTCGACTTCCTGTTCATCGCTGCGCTCATCAGTGGATTCGTGATGGCCGTCTACGTGCCGATGATCCTCTACATGAACCTCACCAAGCTGCCGAAGTCCGCGCGGCCCGGATGGATCAACATCGTGTTCATGGTGCTCGCCTCAGCCATGTACATCGCGTTTGCGGGCTACACCATCTACACCAAGGTCGTCGACGTACTGACATAGCCTGCATTGCATCGAGGGAACCCCATGGACAAGCAATACGAACCCACCTGGCAATCGCTCAAGAGCCACAGAACGCCGCAGTGGCTCAGCGAATCGAAATTCGGGATCTATACCCATTGGGGCATCTATAGCGTCCCCGCGTGCGGACCCAACGGAACCTGGTATCCGCACAACATGTACCGGCCCGGCAACTCGCAGCACGATCATCACGAAAGGACTTTCGGGCCCGCCTCGGCGTTTGGCTACAAGGACTTCATTCCGCAGTTCACCGCGGAGAAGTTCGATGCCGAAGAGTGGGCGGAGCTGTTCAAATCGGCCGGGGCGAAATTCGCGGGACCGGTCGCTGAACACCATGACGGGTTCTCGCTCTGGGACAGTCGGGTCAATGAATGGAACGCGGCGCAAATGGGCCCGAAACGGGACGTGGTCGGTGAACTGGAGAAGGCGATCCGGGGTCAGGGCATGCGTTTCATGACCGCCTTCCACCACTTCGAGCAGTGGTGGTTCTTTCCCCACTGGCGCAATGATTGCGACGTCTCCAATCCCGAATTCGCCGGACTCTACGGGCCCATGCACAACCTCGACGGATTGGCCGGCGGCGCGGACGACCGACGAAGCGAATGGCTGCTACAGGACCGCCCGGGTCGCGAGTTCCACGACTTCTGGCGCGCCAAGATCGACGAGGTCGTCGAGAGCTACCGGCCCGACCTGATGTGGTTCGACTTCGGCCTGAATTTCGTCCAGGAGGACTACAAGAAGAAGATGCTGGCCGACTACTACAACAAGGAGCAGGAGTGGGGCACGGAACTCGCCGTCACCTACAAGACCCACGACCTCGTCCCCGGCGCCGCCCTGGTCGACTATGAACTCGGACGCATGGACCGCCTGACCTACTACGACTGGATCACGGACACGTCGATCGACGATCAGGGCGCCTGGTCCTTCGTGTCCGATGCGGGCTTCAAGAACGCGAGCGCGCTGGTGCACAACCTCGTCGACAACGTCAGCAAGAACGGCTACCTACTCCTCAATGTCGGGCCGAAGGCGGACGGCAGCATTCCGGACGAAGCCAAGGAGAGACTCATCGCCATGGGGGACTGGCTGAAGGTCAACGGCGAGGCGATCTATGGCACCACGCCGTGGGTGGCATTCGGCGAGGGGCCAACGGAAATGACCGAGAGCGGCATGTTCAGCGAACGCCACGAGGTGGAATACACGGCGGAGGACTACCGCTTCACCTGCACGGACAACTGCATCTACGCCACTTGTCTAGGTTGGCCGGAGCCCACCTCCACCATCAAATCGCTACGGCGATTGAACGCAGGTGAGATCCAGTCCGTCACCATGTTGGGCTCCGGTGAGCAACTAACCTGGAGCCTCGGCGAAAACGGACTCGAAATCCAAAGACCGAAGGACAAGCCCTGCGACTTGGCCTACGTCTACAAGATCGAGAGGAAAGATCCTTTCTGAGCACGGACCGTAGGGGACGGGCCCATGTGCGGATCCCGCGATGTTCCCTACGACATCCACGGGCCGCAGCCTCAAGTCAGACGACGTTTCGCCGGATTCCCGCGCACCCGGAGTCCGGCCGACGCCGTGGGAACTTGGCGGCGTCAGATCATTCCGCCACGGTCCTTCCGCCAACACCCAGCCTCGCCGCCAGGGCGCGTACACCGAGCGCAAGAAGTATCACGAAGGCCTCGACGATCAGCGCGATGCCGATGCCGAGGATTGCGGAAAACCGGACGTTGCCGCTCTCCCGCTCACTCTCCGCATCGCTATTCTCGAGGCCGAACCGGAGATAGCCGTCAACGCTCACGGCGTCGCCCGAGTCCGACATCAGACCCCGAACGAGCAACACCTCGTCCGTCCTGAAGGCCACCGACATGTCGAGGTCATGGTATGTAGTCGCAGGCCCGCCGCCGTCGGCCGGGCCATCTTGGGCCACAGGCAATCGAGGATGACGCTGATAGCCCAAAAGACTGAAATACGTCCTTACGTTTTCGGGGATCTCGAAGCTCCAAGTGAGGAAGATCGGCTGCCACTTCTCATGGAACGCGACTTCATAGCGGATATGCGGCTGTCCGGCATCCCGGCGCCGAATGTCCTCGTCGGCACCCATCGAAAACGAAGGCCCGGACTCAGTCGAGTCGGGTCCGCTGCGTACACTGAGCTCGCTGCCGACAATCGATGCTCGGAAAGTTTCCCGCCCATCAAGGGGCGGACCAGGCTCCGCCTCCCCGTTGGCTTGCTCCATATAGATATCCGGGTCCATACCCGTTACGCCGACAAGCGTCAACGAGCCGTCCCAAAAGCGCGCCGGCTGCAGCTCTAGATTGCTTCGCAGAAGAATCCATCGCACCCGGCACCCTTCGACGAACATGGGTCTGTTGTCGTCGTCCAAGAGCCTGAATTCGAAGAACGAAGCACCGAATGAGCCGATGTCTCCGAGCATCGCCAATCTGCGGTCATCGCATCCCTCGGTGGCGACCTCCAATTCCATTTCGTACCGGGTGGGCGTTTGCGTGAGGAAGGAGATTTTTTGAAGCGAAAACCAACAGATGGCGCCGCCGACCACGGCCAGCACGACGATAATGATGATCGGATGGCCCCGACCCAGCACGAGCCGGGCCCAGCGCATTCGTGCCGTGGGGACCGAGTCCTGTTCGTCCATCGCCTGTTTAAGGATGCGTTCGACTGGCCGTTCGGGTCAGTGTACTTGATCGAGCACCTCGCTCGAGTGTTCGACACGGGCGACCACAAGGGTCGCCCCTACGGCTTTGTTCCCATCCGAGCCATCGACGGGTCGCATGATTACTCGTCAACCGGGCCCGAAAAGCCCGGGCCGCCGGCGGCAACGAAACCCCGGCTAGCGCCTCGATCCGACGGACTCACCCAGAAGGCGTACAACTTGCCGTGGCGCAAACGGAAACGAAACCGGACCTCACGCCCGGCAAGCGCCGCCAAGTCACCGCCATTCCACGCCACGCGTTCGCGCGTGCTGTCGGCACGCACCGGTCGGCAATTGGCGAGCGAAAACGGCTCGATAACGATGCCCCGCCGATCGGCAACCTCGACCAGGAGTTCGCCGCCCGCTGCGTCGAGGTTCACGAACAGACACTTGCCCGAGAACTTCAGCGGGCGCGTCACCAGTTCGCCCTCCCCGTCCGTTTCCATGGACGCGAAACCGTCGCGGCGCAGCGTCGCAAGACCCGTGTGGCCGCCGGCGTACATGGCGTTGTCGTGGGGGTAGTCCCCGAACTCGCCGGGCTTGAAAATGGAGCCCTGACCGGAAAACGCGCCGTGGTAGAACCACAGTTCGTCGCCAACCACTAGGCAGACACCACCCGCCGCGTGGATATAGCCGTAGTTCCAGCTTCCCCACCGGCGGCTAGCGCCGATAAAGGCTTCCCGGTGGGGCCGGTGCCAATGGAACCCGTCGCGGCTGTAGGCCAGTTGCAGGTCGTTGATTTTCGGGCGGCCCAACTCCGCGGCGCGGTCGTTCTCGGGCCCGTGGAAGATCGCGAACGCACCCAGCATGAGACTCTCGTAGGCCACGGCATTGAGGTCGTAGAGTTGCGGCGCAATGCCGACAAGCGGGTCCGGCCGGTCGAGGCGGTCGGTGCGAGCCCAACGAACGGCGTCGTCATCGCGCCAGCGGGACGCCTGCAGAAAGTCATCGTGTTCGTGGTACGACCGGGCGCGCCGTTGCCACT
Source organism: Gammaproteobacteria bacterium (assembly GCA_009839505.1). Lineage (GTDB taxonomy): Bacteria > Pseudomonadota > Gammaproteobacteria > Pseudomonadales > Azotimanducaceae > VXYL01. Next base: position 5,586 of record VXPO01000150.1, on the reverse strand, counting down.
TTTGGCGGATGCTGAACACGAACTTGCGCCGAAACGGGTTGTGGAAAAACGTCGTGTTGTCGCCACTGGGCGAGGCCATCCCGCGTTCGGCCCAGCGAATACCGTCTGGCGAGGTGTAGACCTTGCCGCCCTGGCGCCGCCCGATCCAGCGCCAATAGACGAACATCTTGAAGCGTTCTTCCGGTGCGGCGTTGTGGTCCAGCCAGACCATCGCGCCGTCTCGAAGATGATCCGGCGGGCGGGGGATCACGGCATTCGTGCCCGGGACGGCGGATAGTTTCGGGCGTCGCCAGTTGATGCCGTCGTCGCTCGTTGCCATTGCCGCGCCGTCGTACCAACCGGCCATGTAGAAGAGCTTGAAGGTGCCGTCCGCCGGGTCGTACCAGGCGCCGTCGTTGAACGGTGCCGCGACGGGGCATTGGCCGCGGTTCAGTTCCAACTCGGTCTCCGGCGACAGCACCGGCGCAGCCTCATGAACCTTGGCAGCATGGTAGACGCGTTTCAGGGTCGTGCGCTCGATCAGGAAGTCGTCGACGAATAGCTGTCGGCCCACATCCACGGGAACGACCGCCGGCGGACTCGACAGGTAGGGAACCGGCAACGGCTCGTCGCCGACGTCGATGTGACTAGGCGGCCACTCGCCAGCCAACGGGATACCGTTGTAGGAGATAGTCATCTTGGCCTGACGCTGAGTCTAATCCCATACAGACATGAGCCTGAACTCGTCCCCGATGCGATCTGTCGGCGCGGGTTCGGGATGTTGTCCAGCTGTCACGATGGTGGAGCAATGCTGCCGGTCGTGCAACGCTGGCGCGGATCGTCACGCGGCTCGCTTCCGCAACGCGTTTTTTGACCGCCATCGTCCACTATGAGAAGCTTCGAAATCGCGCAATTCCGCGCTCCCGAATCTGCAACCCAGACAGGAACTAGGCTAGCAGCCTGTGTCGGACTTCGGCGCGCCAGCGGCGAAGTCGGACAGGGTGATAGGCAGGTGGGGGCTGGGGCCGGACGCCGAGCGCGCGAGGCGTCTTGGCGGCGTTAGGTCGTCGCATTGGACTGGGAGGTGGCGTTGGCACCATTGACCGAGGAGCAGAAAAGGAACTTCGTCCGCGACGGCTTTCTGCACGTTGCGGATGTCGTGCCGTCGCGCCTGGTGGCCCGGGCTAGGCGCGCCATCAACAACTCGCTCGGCACCGGGATTGACCCCGACCAACTGACTCGCTTCAACAACCAGACGTTCTGTCCCGAACTCCGGGACGATCCGCGCCTCGTGCGCCTCGCGACGACGCCTGCGGTGTGGTCGCATGTGCGAGCCTTGCTCGGCGACGGTCGGGTGATTCGCCCGCAAACGTGCCAGATCGCGCTGCGCTTCCCACTCCCGGAAGGCACGTCGCGCCGGCTCGACGGGGGACATATCGACGGTTACCACACGCGGGAAAACGGCGTGCCGGACGACGGCATGGTGCGGAACTTCACGCTGTTGCTCGGCATCATGCTAAGCGACGTCCCCAAGCCCTTCAGCGGAAATTTCACGGCTTGGCCGGGAACGCACCGCCAACTTGAGCGCTACTTCCGCGATCACGGCGTCAACGCAAACCGCGGCGGCGGGATCATGCCGCTCGACCTGCGTCTACCCAAGCCCGTACCGGTCACCGGCAGGGCAGGAGATATCGTTCTGGCCCACTACCAGATGGCACACGCGGTGTCGCCGAACCTGTCCGGCGATATCCGCTACATGTGCTTCTTCCGATTATCCGTACGCGGCCTGGCGAATCACCGGGTCGAGTCCATGCTGGACATCTGGCGGGACTGGCCGAAGCTGCGCCCGGTCCAGCAAGCATAGCGGCGGGCTTGTCCCCGGCCGGCGCCGGTGCGCACGTCGGGTGCCCGGGACGGGACACGTCCCGTCCCCTACGGTTCTTTCCCTCGCGACTCGTAGATCAGCTCCGGCACCACGACCTCCCAAGACTCCCGCAAGGCCCGCTCCTGCTGGGTCGGCGTGCCGTCCTGCCGGTCCCAGCCGACGATTGCGCGGACACGCGCCTCGCACCGGTCCGGCGGCGGGCGGTAGCTACGTGCGAGCTGTCCGACGACCGTGCCGTTGGCGTCGGCAAGCACCCACGCACCTCCGTTCTCGCGAACCTCAAGAGGGTCGCCGGTCCGCAACGCCCTTATAGCCCTGTGTACCGGGTGCTTCGACCCGCGCTCGCCTGCGAAGCCTAGGTCGACATCCTTGAGTTCCAACGGCTCGTAGCGCATAGCCAACTCGAGGGGCGGCTCGGTGCGGACGACGTGTTCGCGGTGGACCAGTGCCGGCATTTCCTGCGGCCAATAGTCGCCGCCGTGATGCTGCGCGGGCCCGGTTTGGTCGCGAAGCTCGAGTTCATTCACGGCCGACATTCTCAACAGCGTCAACGTCTGACGGGCGCGGGTCATGGCAACGTAGTAGAGCCGCAGGACTTCGTCCGACCGCCGAACCCTGTAGCCGGGGTCGTTCAGTCCCCAGCCGCCGTCCAGAATGACCACGTGGTCGAACTCTCGTCCCTTGGCGGAATGCGCCGTTACGAGCAAAAGGCCGGACTGACGTCGACGCAGTTCGCGGCCCCACTCCGCGAGCCAAGCGGTGAATGCCTGGACCGAGGTTTCCGCTCCGCCGGTTTCCAGCAGGTAGTCGTCGAGGGCCTCCGCCAGCACGTCCGACCAGTCGCCGTTCGGCTGCTCGGCGAGCCACGTCCGGAGCGCGTCTCCGGTGACCAATCCGTTGGCGAGCGTGCCGAGCCAGTCGCGCAGCTTTCGGACCTCGCGCAGGCGCCAGAAGAACGACGTGTCCTCGCGCGCCACTTGCACGGGGATAGCGTCGCGTTCGCATAGGCTGCGCAGCGGGTCGAGATAACGCCAGTTGCGGGCGATCACCGCGCAGGTCCGCCAGTCCCAATCGGGCGCCAGATCCGCCAAACGGCGCAGTTCGGCCAAGGCGGCAACTGCCTGGGATCGATCGTCGCCGCGTACGCGCAGGACCTGCACCCTGCCCCGGCCCACCGCGTCGCGTGACTCCCAGTCGCCGCCCTTGGGCTTCCTGCACCGCGAGCGGTCGATCTCGATGGGATGCTCCGCCTTCATGCGCTCGCGTGCCCGGGCGATCCACGCGTTGGCGGCGTCGATGATGTGCCCGGTCGAGCGGTAGTTCTGTGTCAGGTAGACGGTCTTGGCCTGGTAGTCTTCCTCGAATTGCCGGAGGTATTTCACCGAAGCCCCGGCGTAGCCGTAGATGTTCTGGTCGTCGTCGCCCACGGCGAACAGCGTCAGCTTGCGCTCGCCGCTGGTCAGCGTCCGTCCGGCTAGGGCGGAAATCAGCTGATACTGGTCCTCGTCGACGTCCTGGTACTCATCGACCAGAATCCAGCGGAAGCCCGCAAGCAGTCGCTCGCGCTGCTCGTCTGCCTCGTCGGACGGCAATCCCTCGCCATGCAACAAGGCGGTCGCCTCCCGTAAGAGCTCGCCGAAGTCGTCCTCGGCGAGGTCCGGTCGGTTGGCGAGATGCGTGCCGGTGAGGCGAAGCGCCATGCCGTGGCAGGTGAGGACGGTGACGCCCCGGGAATCCGCACCGACGAGTTCGTCCAAGCGGCGGCGGATCTCGACGGCCGCGTGGCGGTTGTAGGCGAGGGCCAAGATGCTGCGGGGATCCTCCCGGCGCACCCGCAGCAGGTAGGCGATGCGGTGTACCAACACGCGGGTCTTGCCGGAACCCGGGCCCGCCAGCACCAGGACGTTGGTCTGCTCGCGGTCGTCCGCGACGATGCGCCGCTGCGTGGGGTTGTTGAGGCTCTCGACGATGGCCCGCCAGGATTCCGGCGTGGTCTGGCGCGCCAGGTCCGTGCGGTCCGGCAGCCAGCGGCGCAGGAACGTGTCCCGGTCGAGCGCGAAGTAGTCCATCGCCAGCTGCAGGGCGGCGGCGATTGCGTCGAGCCCGCGGTTGACGAACTCCTCCATGACGTGGATCTGCAGCACCTGTTCCTGGTAGTGCAGTTCCAGCGGGGCGAAGTCCGTGCGACCGAATTGCCGCCGGGTCTTCTCCACGCGAATGGTCATCGCGGGGCGGAACACCGCGAGGCCCTTGTTGAGGCGAATGACCTCCTGTTCGTGCAGCCAAAGCAAGGCTCGGTCGAGGAGCTTGCGCGGGTCGCGGACTCGACTCCTCAACACCAAGTCCGATTCGATGGACCTGAGAAGCTTGCCTAGGGTGGTCTCGACTAGGAGGTCCGCGCCCTGAGCGCCGCCTTTGAGCTGCTCCCGAAGATGCTGCAAGAGCACCTGTGCGGCCGAACGGCGCCGACTAGCCGTTTCCTGCAGTGCCGGCCAGTCGCGATTGAGTTTCACGCTGACCTGGTCGCGGTCCAGTTGACGCAGGTCGATGCTGCCCGGGCCGTCTTCGCCGCGTCCGTCCATGCTCAAGCTCCGCAGCAGACGCAGCACCAAGAGCGGTAGTGCCCCTTCGTGGCCATCATCCTTTAGCGCCTGCGTCACCGGTCGCAAATGCAGGACCGAAGCCCTCGCCTGGGGGTCGAGATCGGGCGCCAACTCCCGCATGCGATCGACGAGCGCTTGTTCGAGTCCGACCGCGTCCTCAAGGCGCCGCTGGGACGAGCGTTCGATGCCTTCGTGGATGTAGGCGGTGAGCGTCGTGTCGTTGTTGGCGATGCCGAGTTGCTCAAGGTCATGGAGCGCGTTGCGGACGCCATCGCGGCTTAAGCCGGACAAGGACATCAATTCGTCGGTGGAGACGCCCTCGTCGATGGGCGCATTGATCAGTCTCCCGACGATCCGAACGAGCGGCCGACGACGGTGCTCGTCGATCTTGGCAAGGCGTTCCTTAGCCTCGTCAAGGGTGCTGACCAAGAGCGAGGAAGCGAATACCTCGGCGCGGTTCTCGTCACGCTGAACCAGGCTTGCGTCTTCGAGCCACGCGATGGCGGTCTTGATTCGGGTGTCGTCGGTGTGGGTGTCCCTGCGGAACGCGTGCTCGTCGTCCTCGAGCAGGATCTCGCCCGGTGTGGCGACCACTTCACTGTTCCGGTCGCGACCGGTGCGGTCGTTCTTCGTCTTGAGGTTCCGGAGCGCCCGGCAGATCCCGTCGATCTCGGGCCGGGTGAGTCGCGAACGTGCGGCGAGCCCGAACTGGCGTTCCACGTCGTCCGCCGTGTAGAGAAGCACGCAACTCGCCGCCTCGGCGTCCCGACCGGCGCGGCCCGCTTCTTGGAGGTAGTTCTCCAACGAGCCCGGAATGTCGGCGTGCACGACGAGCCGCACGTCCGGCTTGTCTACACCCATCCCGAAGGCATTGGTCGCCACGATGACGCGTAGCCGGCCCTCGATGAAGTCGTCCTGGACCTGCTTCTTGCGTTCCGGTTGTAGACCGGCATGGAAATGCGACGCCGACCAGCTCTTGGCGGCGAGGTATTCCGCCACTTCCTCGCACCGCCTCCTTGCCGAGCAGTAGATGATGGCACCGCCGTCCGAGTCGTCCGGCAGGTGGTGATGGAGCAGGTCGTCGATGTGGGCGAGCTTCTCCGCCGGACTCGTGGGAAC
>VXPO01000176.1 GCA_009839505.1 Gammaproteobacteria bacterium | reverse complement strand
GGGGGGGGCGCGGTGCCGGGGCTCTTGGGGGGGGCGCCGGGGGCGAATCGTCGGTGCGCTCTGCGCCCCCGCCTCCGGCGCCCCCCCCCTATTTCGCCTCGCTAAATCTCACGGTACTGTGGCGTGCCAGCCAGCACTAAGGTTGGCCGCACTCGGTCCCTTCGTAAAGGCCTATGTTGTCCATTTGTACGTCGAGGGGGCTCTGGGCGAAGTCGAAGGCAACCCGACCCCGGAGGTCGGTCTCGGCGATGGTGAAGGTGTGTTTGAACGTCTGGTATTGCGCCGTGAGATCGACCCGGAACTGCTGGCCGCTGGTGTTCTGCCAGCGGTCCATGTTGGTGTCCGTGTACGCGGTCATCTGCCGGGTGCCGCCTCGGGTCTTGGCGTCGTAGCAAAGGGTGTACTCCTGCCCGCCGATGACCGTGACGGCGTGGCTGATCTGGGACTCCCACGGTCGGTCGGCTGCCCGGATCATGTCGACGTTCACTTCATTGCGCCAGGTGATGTCGGCGACGACGCCGTCGAACTCCACGGTGTTCCAGTTGTTCCGCTTCCTGAAGCTGTCGGCTGGCTCGCGGTGGGACGAGAAGAGCTGGGGCGTGAACGTGCCGCCGCTCGTTATCAGGTTGCCGGGCCGGGCCGCCAGCGGCGACTGCTCGTTGAAGATCATCATGTCGTTGCTGACCAGCCCGTTGGGATTCTGGATCTGCAGGAAGTGCAGCCCGCCCGGGTCGGGCGCTGAGGTGAGTTCGACGATGAGGACCTCGCCGTCGCAGTCGGGTAGCGTGCCGATCTCGCAGCGGATGCGGGCGTCCACCCGGCGGCCGTCGATGGTTGCGAAAGCGCCGTCCCTGACGTGGCGGCCGTTGATGCGAAGCGTCAGTTCGTCGCTCAATGAGGCCAGCTCGACGTTGCGCGTCTGGGAGTGAATCGCCGCCACCGGCCAGAGCGCGGGCTGTGGATGGTCGACGTCGACGTATACACCGGTTCGGCCGGTGAGGGTCAGGACGAGTTCGCCGTTGGATGCTGCGTTGACAAGCTCGGCGCGCGAATAGGTCGCGGTCCCCTGGCGTTCACGGTAGAGCCCGTCGTCGAACTCCAGCGCGACCGGAGTACCTTGGTTGCCGTCAACCCGGGCGCCCTCCGCCTGTAGCAGGATCGTGCCCTCGCTGTCGGAGGTCTCCAAGGCATCCAGAATGCGTGCGGTTATCGGCAGGTCTGCGGTGGCGGAGTTCAGCGTGGTTTGGCGGGCGAAACTACCCGAGAATCCCGTACCTCCCTGTACCACCATCTCCCAGATGTCCGGAGAAGCGCCTCCTAGCAGCCAGATGTTCCGCTCCGGGAAGGTGTCGTCCATGTTCACCAGATGCATCAGGTCGATGACGTTGGTGCGCGCCTGGGGCGTGATGATGAAACGGTCGTACGCTCCCCGCCAGGTAGGCGCGTCCATGCCGGTTCCCGGGGTGTTCGAACTGACAAGGAACGGCATCTTGTGGCAGTCGCCGCAGGTTTGCGCGCCGGTGGTCTCGCCCGAGTCGTTGATGAAGCTGAACTCAAAGAATCCGTCCCGTGCCCGCTGCGTCAGTTCGTTGTCGAACGGCCGCGTTTGGGCAGGCGGGTAGGGAACGCTTAGGATGTAGCGTGCGAGGGCGTCGCGGTCGTCGGCGTCTAGGAGCCCTTCCTTGCCTTCGTCGTTCACGGGGCAGTCGTCGAGGTCGCACATGGTGGTTGCCAGGCTTCCGTCCACCAGGAATCGCGCGCAGGACTCTTCGTCCCCGATATCGCAGTTCGGATCCACCGCTGCGTTGATGGACGCAGTGTTGTTGCCGCCGTAGGGATCTCCGGGAATGCCGTCCCAATGGTACGGCTGGGTGTCCCGAAGCCCGCGTACCGGCATCGTCAACCGAGGCGGAATCTGCGTGCAGCCGTCGACGTCGCAGATCGGTGTCTCCAGCACCCAGATCAACTGGTCGGTGTGGTTGTCCGGGTGGCAGCTCTCGCACGAGAACGTGCCCGTGGAGGAGGCGTCGGCGTCGTTGAACGCCATCCGCCCGCGCTTGACGTCGGGATGGGTCGGATCCTCCAGGGTGATCGTGTCGATCAGAGTGGGGTTGGCGAGGGCAGAGAGATCGACGACCGATATGGTGTTCGCCACCGCGTTCAACACCCAGGCACCCGCGGGTGCCCCCGAGTCATCGGACACAAGGGCGACGCCTCGCGGTACCTCGTCGACGGCGACCCGTCCAAGGACTTCGCCGGTGTCGGCATCGAGGGTGAACAGCTTGTCCGACCCGGCGGCCGTCACCACCACGGTGGCATCGTCGTCGCTGATCTCGATGCCGAAGGGGGTGGCGAGCGCCATGCCGGGAGCCGGGTCGTCGGGCGGCTGGGGTTCGAGATCGAGGAACTCGGGCCGCTGACAGGACGGCGCGCAATCCACCCGGGTGATCTGATTCAGGAAGGCGCGGTTTTCCATCTCGGCAAGCCCGTGCTTGCGCGTGCCCGCGCGGCCGTTGGCGTCGTTGCGCGCATCCGTTTGGGCGACGAACACCGTCCCGGTGCTGTCCACGGCGAGTCCGTAGAGCAGCGTACCTGCGGTGTGGACAATGCCACGCGGGGTGTCCGTCGCGGTATCGAAGATGAAGACGTCGCGATCGGGAATGCGCGGATTCTTGACGATGTCGGCATCGTAGCCGGCGGACAGCACGTTGTTGGTGGTGAAGACGTGCTGCACGGCATCGAAGGTGCACTCGTCGCCGTCGATCCGTTCCGCTAGGCAGCCCGAGAGTTGGCTTTGGTTATTGGACTCGAACGGTGCGACGTAGAGCCGTCCATCGCGGACGGCCAGCGCTCTCGGATCCTGGGCCCTGATCGGGATGTGCCCGGTGACCGTCCGGGTGGCGACGTCGATCACGGCGACGCGATTGGACGTGGACAGCGTCACGTAGGCCTTGTCGTCATTGGCGAAGGCGATGCCCACGGGCTCGTCGAAACGGGTCGACAGCGTGTCCGGATCGACATCCTGTATCGTCGCCACGACCTGGTGGAACGTCGGACTGGCCGGATCCGTGTCGATGACGCTCACCGTGTCCGAAATGTGGTTGGCGACCCACAACTCCGTGCCGTCGGGTCGAACTCCGAGGCCGACGGGATCGACACCGACATCTACCCGTCCGATGACCAAACGGCGGGCCGCATCGATGATGTCCACGGTGTCCGCCGGCGTGTTTGTGGCGTAGACGTACGAACCGTTGACGGCGATGGGCCGGAAGTGCGGGCTCGCGAAGGTGGGATGGCCCACGTCGTCGCTGATCGGAGTCGGTTCCGTAGGTTCCGTCGTGTCTGTGCGCAACAGTCCGAGGAAGCGGACCATGTTGTCGTAGTCCGTCGACGGCGAGCTGACCCGTACGCCGCCGCCGTGTCCGGCCAGACCTTGGATCTTGTTCAGGATGTAGGTCGCGCTCTCCTCGTTGACGAGGTTGCGGAACATCCCGACATTGGTGCCGACGTGATCGGGGTCGGTCGAGTCGACGAAGACCAAACGGGTGTGCCCCGACTGGCCACCCTCGACATGGCAGTTGATGCAGGTCGACTGCACGATGGGGCCGGAAACCAGCGTTTCGTAGACGTCTTCCGCGGTCTCATCGGCCGGCTCGTGCCTTCCCTTCTCGACGCCTCGACCGGCGGTGGTGGACAGGTTGGTCAGATGTCCGGTGGGACTCTCCAGCAGGCTCATCGCCCAGATCGGCACGTCGGCCTCGATCGAGAGTTGCCACTTGCCTGTTCCTGTGCCTAGGCCGTTCTCGCCGCCTATTCCGGACTCCAGATCCAGGGCGGAAAACGTTCGTGCCGCGCCGGCGGGGACCGAGAGCGTGATGTCTTCTCCGGGTGATGCATCGTTGTCGTCGAAGCCGCTGATGGTCACCGTGGCGGCCTCATCGCCTGGGTTCACGAGCCGCAGCCGGCTGACCTGGCGCGCGTTCCTACCGGGATTGAAGATCGCCAGACGGTGCCGGTTGCCGAGCGACGGGGCGAGGTCGTGCATGGCCGTCAGGAAGCCGCCCTCGGTGCGGATGTAGGCCAGGACCTCGATGTCGAGGTCGCTCGTGAGCTGCAGGTACCAGTCGCCTTCGCCGTCGCCGACGCCTTCCGACAGCCCCTTCTCCGGCTTTCCGTCCTCCAGGTCGTCGGAATTGAAGTGCGCCGTCTCGTTAGCGTCCAGGGATAGGGTGATGGAGTGGTCCTCATGGGAGTCGTCGCGAGCGGTGATGGTGACCTCGCCCGCCGCGTCGTCGTGGTTGATGACCCGTACGAATCCCTGGCGCCCATCGGCATCGTCGGCCGGCGGCATCAGGGGGACGTTGTGGACGACCTCGGCCGGGTCGAAGTCGAGCAGCTCCAGGAACTCCTCCATGGTCGAGAAGTCCGCCGTGTTGGCGCCCACCTGAACGCCGCCGGTGTGGTTGATCCCCTGAATCTTGTCCAAAATCAACTTGCGACCGTCGGCGACTTCGGCGAGGAAGTCCTGGAAGACCCCGAAGTTCGTCATGACGTGATGGGCGTCAGAGGATCCCGTGAAGACCAGCCGCGTATCGCCGGACTGGCCCCCCTGGACATGGCAGTTGATGCACTTGGACTGTACCACCGCGTTCGACACCCGGGTGTCGAACAGCTCGTCGGCTTCGGCGACGGGTCCCCCAAAGCCGCGCACGGGGGCCGTGGAAAGGTTGGTGAGATGTTCCGAGGGGCTCTTCAGCAGGCTCATCGCGACGATCGGTTGTTCGGACTTGATGATCAACTGCCACTTGCCCTTGCCGACGCCCAGGGCGTCGAACTCGGTGGTACCGGATTCCAGATCCTGGGCCGACAGCGTTCGTGCAGCACCGGCCGGCACCGAGACCATGACGTCGCTTCCCGGTGAAGTTCCGGCATCGTCGATACCCGTGATCGTCACTTGCACGGCCCCATCACCCGGGTTGATCAGGCGCAGCAAGCTCACCTGGTTTGTGTTCTTGCCCGGGTTGAAGATGGCGATACGGTGGCGGTCGCCGAGCGAGGGCGCGACGTCGTGCATCGCCGTCAGGAAGCCGTCGTTGGTGCGGATGTAGGACAGCACCTCGATGTCGAGCTCGCTCACGAGTTCCAGACGCCAGTCGCCGGCCGTTGGCGTCTGAATCGATCCTCGCAAGTGCTTTTCGTTGTTGGCGGTTTCAAGGTCGTCGGAGTTGAAATGCAGCGTCTGGTTGGCACTGATCGAGAGCGTCAGTTTTTCCCCCTCCACTCCTGCGTCGTCCACGGGGGTGATGGTCACTTCGCCGTCCGTAGAGGAGTGGTTGATGACGCGCACGAAGCCTTGACGGGCGGCGTCCGCCATCGCTGGGAACAGGGGCACCCGATGCATGCTGGTGGTTGCCGTGCTGCCCGACTCCGAAGAAGCGGGCACCGGAGCGACATGGGGTGTGGTCGCCGCCAAGGGCACATCGGCGGGTGGGACCGAAGGCAGTACGGTTGGGGGAACTGGGGCGTCTCGGCCGAGAACCAGCATGGCCGGCAGGAGCACGGCGGCTAGTGATAGACGGCGGCGCCAAGCGGTCGAAGCGGATTCCACTGGCTGGTCGGCGGCCGCCGGTCGCTTGGCCTTGCCCGACATGGACTCGCTTGCTTCGAGATTCAACCCGCTATATTCCGTCCAGGTCACTGGATCGTCAAGGAATTCTGTCCCTCAGGCTGTTTGGATTCGGTGCCGTGAGAGCCCCTGCCGAGGCTGGACTTGCCGCCCGGGTTGTGGAATCGTCCGGCCTGCACGCAGTCGAAGACGTACTGGTGGTTCGGCTACTAGTATCCAGGCAATCGCGATAAGGATGCCGCATGCTGTCAATGCCGCCATGGGCCGAGGGTGATGGATAAAGACGCGCTGGGCGACCTGTTCCTGATCGCCGAGAGCCTCGCCCAGGATTCTTCGCTCCTGCCCGACACCGAGCAGGAGTTCGACCCGCCGTTGCGCGGCGTGCTTTCCGAGGCGGCCATCGTTCGCCAAGCCGAACTCCTCGACAACCTCGACATCGACTCCTACATCGAGGCGGTGGTTGCCGGCGCCGAGGACCCGAAACGCATATCCGCTCCAGACGTCATCCGCCGGCTCGGCGACGTTGAACGCGAGGAGTTGGATGGCCCGTTCTACTCCGCGACGGTGACCATGGATTTCGACGGTACGCCGCGGAGCGTGGGCTTCATCGCCCAGAATCGCGCCGTGCGCAGCGGCGAGTGGATGCCGGAACACCACCTGAAAGCAGCGGCGTCCATCGTCCGCTACTCCAACCGTTCGTTGCCAATCGTCAGCCTGATGGACACCCCCGGTGCGGCGGGGGACGAGGTCGCGAACAAGAACAACCAGTCGCACAGCATCTCCCGCCTGATCGCCGAGATGTCCAACACCGACGTGCCGAACCTCGGGATCGTCTACGGCCTCGGCTACTCCGGCGGTGCCATTCCGCTGGCCGCCAGCAACCTGATCCTGTCCGTGCGCGACGGCGTATTCAGCACCATCCAGCCCAAAGGCCTCGCCAGCATCGCCCGCCGTCTGAATCTCTCTTGGCAGCAGTGCGCCAAGCAGGTGGGCCTGTCGCCCTTTGAGTTGCGCCGCCAGGGAAACATCGACGCCATCATCGACTTCGTGCCCGGCGAGGATGTGGAGAACCTCCGCTTGGCGATCATCTCCGGAATCCATCACGTCGAGGAAGGCATCAAGCGGTTCGTTGGCGACAATCCCTACGTGCTCGACGAGTATCGACGCAGCATCCAACGCTATCTCAATCCGTCGGAACGATTGCGCAAGTTCCAGGCGAGTGCAGCTCTGAAGCTGACCAGGAACCCGACCGAATATCTCAACGTGTTCGGCATCGGCTACCGCTACCTGCGCTACCTGCGTGTGCGCAGGCGGATCAAGGCAACCTCGACCCAGTCATACGGGCGCTTGGCCGAGCAGGAGCTCCCCACCGGTGAACTCGATGTCCGCACCGATCGCGAGCGGCGCGAGACGTTCCTGCGCTGGCTCCAGGACCCCGACCGGGTTATCTACGACGACGCGTTGTCGCGGGCGTGGAAGAACTACGTCGAGAAGAAGGCGACCGTCCACGACGCCCGCGGACGGATCGCACAGTTCCTGTTCGGCGAACGGCGCAAGAACTTCGAGGACGCCCGCGCCACTTTGATTTCCACCGTGGGGATGTACCTTTACAACCGCTGGAAACGCGATGCGGCTGGCAACTTCCGGGCACTCAAGGCGTTTGCCGAGAACGTGGCCGAGACCCGACACCTGATCCGGGTATCCGAACTGGTCGAGCCGCGCGCCCTGATCGAGGCGATTCGCAGTGATGGACTGCTCGGGCCCGTGCTGCGGCAGCGGTTCACTCACGAGGGCATGAAGCTGTTCGGGGACATCGCCGACAAGTCGGACGCGTACCTCAAGGAGCAGCTTGCCTCCGAGCTCAATATGGCGATCACGGAGGGTCCGCTTACCGACCTCGCCATCGAGAGCGTGTTGTCAGCCGGTGCCCGGCGAGCAGTGAACGGCCAGTCTTCGGTGATCGTCGCCAACCGTCTCGTCTTGGACGACCGACTCAGTGTAGGTGTGGAACGGGCGAATGCGGCCACCGGCGAGACTGCGCTTGCGGACATGACCGTCGTCGACGTGGTGCTGCAGGAGGAACTGCGTACGGACTTCGCCCGGGAATGCGAGAACTACCTGCTGTTCGACCAGGTCTACGACCACATCATCGCCAACCTCGAGTTGATCGCGCGCGAGGCGGAGTCGAGCCGCTCCCTGTCCCGGGCTTCCCTACGCCGGCTCATCGACACGGCGCTGGCCCAGGCGGCCAAGGACCTTGGGGTCGATGCGGACGCCGAGCGGTTCAGCACGCAGTTCTTCGACTGGTACACGCGCACGTCCGGGATGCCGCGCTCCAACCGGTTCTTCCGCGACGTGGAGGAATGGAAGAAGAGCGCCTTCTCCCACGTCTCGGACACGCTCTTCGTCGTCGTCACCTTCCTGTTCGAGCGACTCCTCGGCACGTATCTCCAGGCGGAGTGGGAGGGCCGGCGCTACGACGGCCGCATCGCGCCGCGCAACATCGGTCGCCGCAAGGATTTTTGGAACCGCCTGGTGCAGGCCTACCGCGACCTCCTCATTCGCGAGACCCTACAGCGTCACAAACGAACGAAAGCGACTGGTTATCAATCGTTTATAGACCGCTTCTTCAGCGAGTTCGAGGAACTGAACGGCGACCTCATGAGTTCCGACCCGCATCGCTTCCCAGGCCTTCGGGTGTCCATCGAGGGAGCGTTGCAGAAGGGCATGCCGCCGTGCGGCGTGGTGACCGGCATCGGTCGGTTCGAGAATGGCGAGGGCGGGCTCGAGGTCGGCACGGTGATCTCCAACCTGGAGTTCAAGGCCGGCGCTTTCGACATGGCCAGTGCGGAGAAGTTCTGCAAACTCTTGGTGACCTGCGCCGAACAGCACCTGCCGGTGCTGTGCTTCATTTCGTCGAGCGGCATGCAGACCATGGAGGGCGCCGGCGCGTTGTTCTCCATGGCCGCCATCAACGACCGCATCACGCGTTTCGTGCGCGACTACGGTCTGCCGGTGATCGTGTTCGGGTTCGGGGACTGCACCGGCGGTGCCCAAGCGAGCTTCGTCACCCATCCGCTGGTGCAGACCTACTACCTGTCGGGTGCCAGCATGCCGTTCGCGGGCCAGATCGTGGTACCGAGCTATCTGCCTTCGGACTCGCACATCTCGAACTACCTGTTCAACGTTACGGGGTCGATGCAGGGCCTGGTCAAGCACCCGTTCCTGCCCGATCTCGACGACGAACTGCGCGCCATCGATCCCGAGATCCCGGTACCCCAGGAGACCGTCGAGGACGTGGTCAACCGGGTCATGGCAGGCATCCTCACCCAGGAAAGACCTGCGGTAACGCCCCGTCGAGGAGTGCGCGAAGCAGCACTCTATCGTCCGATTCGCACCATGCTGATCCATGCCCGGGGCTGCACCGCGGTCAAACTCGTCCGGGTGGCGCACAAGCATGGGATCCGCATCGTGCTCGTGCAGTCGGATCCCGACATGGAGTCCGTACCGGTGGACATGCTCCGCTCGGACGACGCCGTGGTCTGCATCGGCGGCAACACGCCGGACGAGAGCTACCTTAACGCCCGTTCGGTGGTTCGCATTGCCGAAGACGAACAGGCGGACTCGCTTCATCCGGGAATCGGGTTCCTGTCAGAGAACTCGCAGTTCGCGGAGCTTGTTCGTTCCCGCGGCATCAACTTTGTCGGACCCCCGGTCGCCAGCATGGAGACCATGGGCAACAAGTCGAATGCCATCACGACGGCCATCGAGCACGACGTGCCGGTGGTACCCGGCAGCCACGGCATCCTCACCGACGGCGACCGGGCTGCCGAAATCGCGGCCGAGATCGGCTATCCGGTGCTCATCAAGGCGGTGCACGGTGGTGGTGGCAAGGGCATCCAAGTGGTGGAGGCCGCCGACGACTTCCACGAGGCCTTCCACCGTGTCTCGGTGGAGGCCCGCGCCGCGTTCGGCAACGGCGACGTCTATCTCGAACGCTACGTCACCTCCCTGCGTCACATCGAGGTACAGATTCTTCGCGACACGCAAGGCAACACGAAGGTCCTGGGCCTGAGGGACTGTAGCGTCCAGCGGGACAAGCAGAAGGTCATCGAGGAGTCCGGCTCGACGGTGCTCCCCGAGGAACTGGAGACGGCCGTCCTGCACCACGCGGCGGCGTTGGCGGACGCCGTGGGCTACGTGGGTGCTGGCACAGTGGAGTTCATCTACGACCTCGACGCTGGCGAGGTCTACTTCATGGAGATGAACACGCGGCTTCAAGTGGAGCATCCCGTAACCGAGTGGGTGTCGGGCGTGGACATCGTTGGCGAACAGTTGCGCATCGCCGCTGGCGACAGCATTGCGGACCTCGAGATCGGCGACAGCGGCTACGCCATCGAGGTGCGCATCAACGCGGAGCGTGTTGTCGAGACATCAACGGGCGAACTGGTCTTCCAGCCGAGCCCCGGCCGGATCACCGACTGCGTGCTGCCCGACGAGGAAGACATCGACGTCATTGCCATGGCGGGGGAGGGCCGGTTCATCTCGCCCTACTACGACAGCATGATCGCGCAGATCATCGCCCGCGGCCCCGATCGCGCCTCGACGGCACGACGCTTGGCCGACTACCTGGACGGCGTGCGCATCCGCGGCATCGCCACCAACATCGCCTTGGTCAAGCGCATCCTGCGCGACGAGGTCTTTGTCCGGGGCGACTACGACACGGGCTACCTGCCGGAGTTCCTGACCCGCCTCGACGCCGACGCCCTGATCGCCGAGATCTCCGAAGCCGCCGGCAGCGGCGACGGCGCCATCGGGCGCGAGTCCATTGCCATCGAAGACAGCGACGAGTTGAAGGTGCTGGCACCTTCGACCGGCATCCTCTACCTGACGCCGTCGCCCAACGAACCGCCGTACGCTGGCGTCGGCGATCGCATCTCAACGACCGAGACGCTTTGTCAGCTCGAGGCCTTCAAGATCTTCACGCCGGTGCACCTCGGCGATTTCAACCCTCCAGATCAGCCCCCCCTGTACGAGCCCGACCGCGACTTCCAGATCGTCCGGATCAATGTCAGCGGCGGCCAGCAGGTCAACGCGGGGGATCTCCTCTTCGTCGTGAAGCCGGTCGCGGACGACTGACTGTTCGCATTGCCGATACTGGCAGCGTGGGTTTGCTAGGTGCGGCCCGTCACCCCCGCCCGAGAGCCGACGGCTACATCGCACCGCCGTTGGCGTGGACAACCCCGTCAAACGGTGTGCCATCGATCGACGGATCGTTGGCAATCGGGTCGGGACGGAGTTGTCGGTCTCGAATGTCGTCGCACGCCCCCGATGGAACATCGCCCTATTCAATCTCCGGGGAGTACCGGGTTGCCCAATGCCCCGCGAGTTGGTCGAGGGGGTTGTCCACGCCTTGTCCACGGCGCCGGTCCCCGAATCAGCCGAGGCGCGGTGGGGAAGGGGTGGACAACCCCAGACGGACAGCCCGCGGCCACGAGGCCAAGGCCACCACACCGAACATCGCCCGATTCAATCGGCGGGGGTGTCGGGTTGCCCACCCTTTGCCCACCGTGCCTCGTTTGCTTGGGGACCGGCCCCGTGGACAAAGCGTGGACAACCCGGCCGAACATCGCCCGTTTCAAACCCGTCGGAAAAGGCGGCTTTTTTCGAAGATACTGTTTACATGTACAGTTATTCGGAGTAGGCTGTTCCCACCAGTCAGCAGT
>VXPO01000179.1 GCA_009839505.1 Gammaproteobacteria bacterium | reverse complement strand
ATCCCCCCTTTCCTATAGGTCTGGGGGGTTCGTTTTTGTTTATACTTCACCTACCACCTTGTCGGACCCGGCCGCTGGCGCGACGAAGTCCGACAGGCTGCTAGGTTCTGATGCTCAGCTGTCCTAGGAAATCCAGCTTGCCAACCGGCACACCTTTTGTCCGCAAGATGTCATAAGCCGTGGTGGCATGGAAATAGAAGCTCGGTAGCGAGAACGACAACAAAAAGCCTTCGGCGGTAAAGGACCACCACGGTGTGCGTACTTCCTTGCCGGCAAATCCGACTACCACCTCGGCGGTGAGTTGCTGCAAACCCGATTGCGCCTCGACCACAAGATCCTGCAGTGCCTGGTAGTCGAGATCCTCCGGAGCTGGCGGCGGCGCATACTCCCCTGCCTGCACGCCGTTGATCGCACCCAAGGAGTGGCTAGCAATCTGGATCACCTGAAAGCGAAACGGCAGCATGTTCGGATAGAGACGAGTCTCGACGACCTCGTTCAGGTCGACGCCGTTTTCCTCACAGTGAGATCGACCCTTGTCGAGGTAACCTGACACCGCACCGAGGGTCTGCAGAAAACGACCGACGCTGGCTTCATATAGTGAAACAGACATATCTGAACTACTCTTCTCTGGGCACTGGCAGTCTAGCGTAGCAAGGGTGCTTGTCCCCAATCATTGGTCGAGCGCCGCTCGTTGGCGATGGCGGCGTGGTGCTCGCCTAAGCAAGCGCCGCTTCGATCAGACCGCGAACCTGGTCGATGATGGCATCTTCCATCGCCCCCTCGTGGCCCCGCACGACAGGCGTGTGGATGTGGCCGATGGGAAAACCCACGCCGAGGCGTTTACCCAGCAGCAGGCTTCGATAGGCGATCTCGTTGGACAGGTAGCCGCCGCCCGATCCGCTCACCGCGACCTCCCCGCGAAGATCAGCCAGCGACCTCACGGTGCGCGGCCCTCGTAGCGTCCGGACCTCCCGGTTGTCGCGAACGGCCCACTCTCCCCCCACTCGCATCATCGACTCTGCCGGAAGAGAGAACTCCAGGAATTCCGGACCCTCGAGGTCTGGTGGCGGAAGCGGATCGGTGGTGGATCCACCTCCGGATTCGCCGCGATTGTCGGGCTCTGTCGTTGACCGACGTCGACCGGGAAACCGTTCGAGATCAAAGGCATCGCGCCCCATGCTCACGGTTACCGCAAGATCAAGCCCCGCCGCGAAGTGCTCTCCTAGTGTGTTCTCGACAATGCCCGCATCGAAATCGGCATAGCGCACCGGCAGGATGGCGCTCCGCACTCGCAAGCCCGCGACCAAGGTGCCGTCCAGCATGAGCGCGGCGAGGCCCGACGGGTTGCTCTGGCCGATGTCGGCATCCAGGCGAAACGGGTCGAACCCCGTCAGCAGGATGCCGGGCGCCTCGTCCCCGGGCGCCCGGACGAGGCCACGAGACTGCGGCTCGACATGCGCCATGGACTCGCCGCGACCCCGGAGGATGCGCTGGAGTTTTAGACGGGCCCAATAGAGCGGACGATCGTCCGAATTGCCAGCTTGGACATCGGCAACAGCGGTGCGCCAAAGCGCCAAGCCGGGGGACGGTCGATGAAGCGCGCCGTCGTAGCGTTCGACCACCGGCGCCATCGACGCCTGGGCCCGGTCGAGACGTGCTTCCTCGATGTCCCCGGACTGATTCACCGGTGCTATTCGGCGTCGGAGGAGAAGGTCACTTCAAACATCTTGGGCCAGAGTTTGCCGGTGATAAAAAAGCGTCCCGTCTCGGGAACATGGGCGATGCCATTGAGAACATCCACAGCGGCCGCCTCGTCCGGGCCGAGCAGACCCGATGCGTCGATCCGACCGGTGACCCGACCGCTCGCGGTGTCGATGCGGACGATCACCTCCTGGCGGTAGACGTTGGCGTAGACCCCGCCACCGACGCATTCGAGCTCGTTGAGGCCGCGCAAGGGCTGGCCGTCGCCGGTCACACGAACGCTGCCCAACTCGGCGAACGAGTCGTTGTCGCGGAATACGAGTCGATCCGATCCGTCGCTCATCACGAAGGACTCGCCACGATGGCACAATCCCCATCCTTCGCCCCGGTAGCGGAACGTCCCGCGCCGGTCCAAGTCCCGGATGCCGAACACAAAGGCCTGTTCCGCGTGCCAGGTCAACATGACCAGGCGTTCGCCATCGTGGGCGAGCCCCTCGCCGAAGAACAGCTTCGAAATCGGGACGCGCCGTTCCACCTCCCCGGTGGTCGGGTCAATCCGGCGCAGTTCCGAGTGACCCTTGCGACCGGTGCTCTCGTAGAGCTTGCCCTGCCACCACGCGAGACCCTGCGTATAGGCATCCGGGTCGTGGGGAATGACGCGGTGAACCCGCACGCTAAGAGTCTCGACCGCGGCACTCGCTGCCGAAGCTGCGAGGCAGGCAAGGGCGACAAACCGGCTCAGCACAACACCGATTCGCTAGCGTAGCGTCAATCCGCGCGGATGCGCGCGAACTTCTGCAGCGAGTGGCAGTCGAGCGGTACGAGCCCCCGGTTGCCGCCGCCGCTGTAGGTCACCTCCGAGACGTACAGATCGCCCTTGGAGTCCGACCAGATGCCGTGGGGGGCGAAGAAGCTGCCGGGACGCACCGCATCCCTACCGCCGAACTGCGTGATGACATCGCCGTCGAGGTCCATCACCGTCACCCGCGCATGGGGCGTGTGGGGCAGGATCTCGTGATCCGGAGGTTGCCCGGCGATCTCGCCCAACTCGGCGACGTAGAGGATGTCGTCATCGTCGATGTAGAGGTCGTCGGGTCGGACGATGTGAGTCCACTCCTTGACGTATTCGCCGTCGGCCTTGAATACCTGGATGCGCGAGTTCTCGCGGTCGGCAACGTAGACGGTGTCATCACGGTCCACGGCGATGGCATGGGGCAACCGAAACTCCCCGGGTCCCCGCCCCGGTTCACCCCAGGAGAACTGGTGCTCGCCGTCGGCGGAAAACTTGTGCACACGGGCGTTCCCATAGCCGTCGGCGACGTACATCTCGCCGGTCGTCGACAGCGCCACGTTGGTGACGCGGTTGAACGGTTCTCCCCCATACTGAACACCCGACCGGCCCGGCACGAAGCCGGTATCCGCTGGCTTGTCCTTCTCGCCAAGCGTCTGCAGGAGTTCGCCGGCGGGGCTGAAGATGCGCACCGTGTGGTCGACGTTTCCGCTGCGTAGATCCGGTCGTCCGGACCGATGTAGATGCCGTGGGCGTTGGCGAAAACGCCCTCTCCCCAGGCGTCGAGGAAGTTCCCTTCGGCGTCGAAGACGATCATGGGGTGTTCGCCCCGGTTGAACGCGTAGACCCGGTCCTTCGAGTCGGTGGCGACGCCAGCCACCTCGACGAAGCTCCAGCCCTCCGGAAGCTTTTCCCAGCCCTCGATGACCTCGAACTCGATTCTCGCCATGTCGAACCTCCCGCCTCCCGCTTGATGATACGCTCGTTCGGACGCAGCGAAATCGACGGAGACGACCATGACGGGAAACGGGCGAGTCCACTTCGGCGTGACACTGCCGCAGATCAAACGCCCCTGGGTAGCCGCGGCGGAGGCCGCCCGTGCCTTCGAGAGCATGGGCTATGACTCGCTGTGGGTGTGCGACCACCTCTACGGTCCGCAGTCGCCGCAGCTGCCCATCCTCGAGGCCTGGTCCATGGTCGCCGCCGCGGCGGCCATCACCGAGCGTGTCGAACTCGGTACCTTGGTGACGCCCGCCGGCATGCGCAACCCGGCGCACCTCGGCAAGGTGATAGCCACGGTGGACAACATCGCCGGCGGTCGCGTAATCGCGGGCCTGGGCGGTGGCTGGATGCCGCGGGAATTCACCGACTTCGGCATGCCGTTTCTCGACACGGGACCGCGGCTGATTCAACTCGAAGAGACCGTCGATCTCTTCAAGCGCATGTGGAGCGACGAGGCGGAGGTCACCTACGACGGTCAGTACGTAAAGGCGAGCGGCGTTGTCTGCCAACCGAAGCCGCCGCGCCCGATACCCATCCTGATCGGCGGCGCCGGCGAGCGCGTCACCTTGAAGATCGCCGCCAGGCATGCCGACATCTGGAACAACGTCGCCGGTCACCAAGCGGCCCTGGAACACAAGATCGACGTGCTGCACCGCCATTGCGATGCCGTCGGTCGCGACGCGGACGAGATCGTCGCCAGCCAGCAGTGCCTCGTCACGATCGCGCCCGATGCGGCACGCGCCGAACCCATGGCCGACCAGGCCCAACGCATCTTCGGCGGCCACATGGGCGATCCAAAAGGACCCTTGGCCATCACCGGGACACCACAACGGTGCGCCGAGCAGATCAACAAGCACATTGAACTCGGCTGCACGATGTTCGTGATCGAGTTCTTCGGCAAGGACACCCAGGAACCAGCACAGCTGTTCGCCGAGGAGGTAATGCCGGAATTCAGGTAGCGGGCAGTGAGGCCGTTTCGCGGTCGGTCTTGAGCCGGTCGAGTCGCTCGGCGTGGGAACGCTCGTTGAAGAACAGCAGCAGGACGGCGGCCGCCATGAGCAATCCGCCCATGATCAGGAAGTCCTGACCAAAACTCAGTCGATTGGCCACCGTCGCGAACGCCATACCGCCGATGGTACGGCTGACGTTTGCGAGCGCCATGTAGACCGAGAACTGGGTGGCCGCCACCGCCGTCCAGCATAGGTTCATGAACAACGCGATGATCGAGATGAAGATGAGCTGGCTGGCGATGTAGACGAGTAGCGCGGCTGCCGCGACGAACCAGGGATCCTGCCAGAATCCGGAGAGCAGACCTACGCCGACGTGAACCAAGCTGCCAGCAACCAGGGCGATCAGCAGGAAACGACGGGCGCCGGAACGGTCGATCAGGGGGCCCAGGATCACGCCGGCCACGGCCGAGACGATAGCCAGTACACCAACGTAGTGACTGTAGTCCTCGCCCGTCAGGCCCACCACGTCTACCGCGAACTTCGGAAACACCGCGGTGGCGATCCCGTCACGGACCCTGTTCAGAAACTCCACCGCGACAAGAACCAGGCTCATGGGCAAGATCAGCACCCGGACGAGGTCGCGGAAGATGTCGAGAATGCCCTCGCCGGTTGCTTCCGCACGAGGAGCAGGCTCGCCGGTCGTCCACGGGAAGGTCCGCTCGCCGGGACGCTCTCGGACGACTGCAACGACTACAAAGATCACCGCCACCGAAGCGGCGCAGACCAGGGCCGTCCCCGGCAGATCCACCAAGGGCAGCAGCGTGCCGCACAACGCGCCGTACGTGGACGACCCCGCCACCTGCCCGAACGCCATGAACGCGTTCGCCCGGCCCCGCTCGTCCTCCGGCAGGATGTCGATGGCCATCCCGTCCACGGCAACGTCCTGGGTCGCGGCGAAGGCGTTGACCACGAATCCCGCCACCATGAACGGGCCCAAGGACTGCACATCCAAGGGTCCCAAGGTCGCCATCGCCAGCAGCGACGCGATCAACGAGACCTGAGCTGCCATCACCCAGGGTCGCCGGAAACCCATGGGCAGGAATTTGAACCGGTCCATGAACGGACCCGCCACAAGCTTGAGCCCCCAGGGCGCAAACACCACCGATGTGAACACGGCCAGGTCGGCCATGGACACTTGCTCCGCCAGCCAGCCGGGAACGGCCACCATGAGCAGCCCGATCGGAATCCCTTGGGCGAAGTAGAACGCCGTGAAGGCCCCGAAGCGCAGCCAGCGCCGTTCGGTTAGAGCAGGGACCACAGCCACGTGAACAAACTCGTAGGGGCGACCCTTGTGGTCGCCCTGCTTGGCCGAACCGACCTCGTGCGGCAACTGGCACGGGCCACAAGGGTCGCCCCTACGGCTTGTTCCCAGTCCTCCGTCAACGGTTCAGATGAGGTCCTCGACCTTCTCCGACGGTCGGCCGATGACCCCCTGATCGCCCCGCAGGACAACGGGACGCTGCATCAGCCTGGGATGTTCGAGCAGCAGCGCCACCACGGCATCCGCGGTCACGTAGTTCGCGGCGCTCAAGCCGAGCTCGCGGAAGTTCGCGTCCTTGCGGACAAGCTCCGCCGGCGGATCGTCGATGGTCTCGAGGATTCGGCGCAACTCGGCTTCGTCGAGAGGCGTCTTCAAGTACTCGACCGTATCGAAGTCGATACCGCGTTCCGTGAGGATCTGCTTGGCCCCGCGCGACTTGCTGCACGCCGGATTGTGGTAGAGAACAACGCGTGCCATCGGCTGCGTCCCTAGTCAACGGCAGTCAGGAGTATAGCCACCACGTGCCAGCCGTTGACAGTAGTCCACGACCTGCGCGTCCGTCATGGCACGGGCGAAGTCGAGCAGCGCGGTCTCGTTCGCCAGTGTCGCCACCTGGATCAACGCCCGCACCTTGGCAAACGTCAGTTCACCGGCGTCGAAGGCGGCTTCGGTCTCGGGCAGGTTGAGCAGCGCATAGGCAACACGCAGCTCTTCGCGGATCGTCTCCTGCCCGATCCCGCAACGCACATCGAGCCACTCGGCGGTGTCGCCAGCGGATGGGCCCACGCCCGGCGCCTCGCGATAGCCCCGGCGCATGTCGAATTCGCGTAGCGCCACCAGGAAGCGGCTGGCGTGCCGCGAGACGGCCCGGCACCTCGCAACGAGGTCGCAGGCAACAGATTCGATGGGGCTTGGTGCAGTCGCGTTCGTATCCATGGGATCGGTTCCTGGCTCTGGCCTCGCGGCCAACTCCGTATGGGGAGATTTCTTTCAGATAACTGTGATTATATCCAGTAATGCTAAAGCGTCAACAGCCAATCCACAACCTCTGAACAGGCATTTCGACTTCCCGGCCGTGGAATAGCCGGTGACAACGGCTGTCCGGTGCGTCATTCTCGCTCGCCGCCAACAAGTGAAGGGAACACCGTGTCGCAACGAACCGATGTCGATCCGTTTGCGGACCCGGCACCACCCGAACTCGCTCCGGTACGTCCCGGCGAAGATCTCGACTGGCCGCGCATCGCCACCTTCCTGCGCGAGAGCCTGCGCGATCGGCTTCCCGGCGACACTTACGAGGCCGACGGTGAGTTCGAAGTCCTGCAGTTTCCCAATGGTTCCGCCAACCTGACGTACCTGCTCCGCTTCGGCCCGTCCGAGTTGGTCCTGCGCAGACCACCGTTCGGCGACCTCGCGCCGGGCGCCCACGACATGAAGCGCGAGTATCGGGTGTTGTCCCGGCTTTGGCGGATCTTCGACGCCGCCCCCCGCGCATATCTCTTCTGCGACGATGCGGGCATAGGCGGGGCCGACTTCTTCGTCATGGAGCGGCGACGAGGCGAGGTCGTCCGGGGCGTCATTCCAGGCCCGATGCGTCGCCATCGCGACGTCGGCCACCGCATAGGCATGGCGCTGGTGGACCGGATTGCCGAGTTTCACACCCTGGACCCCGATGCGGTCGACCTCGGCGAACTCGGACGTCCGGAAGGGTTCGTAGCCCGTCAACTCTCGGGCTGGAAACAACGCTGGGACCTTGTCGCCGACGAACGCTACGACCACCACATGTCCGCAATCCACGCCCGTCTCGAGTCCTCGCGCCCCGAAGCCCAGCGGGTGTCGCTGGTGCACAACGACCTGAAACTCGACAACTGCCTATTCGACCCGGACGACCCCGACCGGGTCACCGCCTTCTTTGACTGGGACATGACCACCCTCGGCGATCCGTTGATCGATGTCGGAACCCTACTCAACTATTGGCCGGACCCCGGTGACACCGAGGCGGAAAACCGCTTCAGCCATAGCGGTATGGAGCGCATGGGACTGCCTTCCCGGGCAGCGCTCCGCGAGCGCTACGCAGACCGCAGCGGTCTGGACCTTTCGACGATCGGCTGGTACGAAGCGTTCGCGCTTTGGAAGTCGGGCACCGTGGTCCAGCAGCTGCACCACCGCTGGAAGGTTGGCGATTCCGCCGACCCCCGTATGGAAACCGTCGCGGATGCCTTGCCGAGGCTGATCCGAAACGCCTTGCAACTGCTCGACTCGTAGCCCCCCAAAGCCTCCCTGAAGGAGACCGCCATGGACACGATTCCCGAGATAGGCTTGGTGAGGTTGCTGGTCGGGTTCGTTCCCGTCGTCGCGGCCATCGCCCTGCTCATCCGCTTTTCCCTCGGTGCGTGGCATGGGCTCTACGCGACGGCGCGGATGCTGATTCAGCTACTCGTCATCGGCTATGTCCTCACCTACATCTTCGAGGCCGACCAGCCGTACATCGTGCTGCTCGTGCTGCTCGTGATGATGGCCGTGGCGTCCTGGATCGCCCTGCGCCCATTGGCACCGAGGACTCCATCCCGCTACGCCATCGCCTTCGCCGCCGTTTCCGCCAGCGGTCTCCTGACGTTGGCCTTGGTCACGCAGGGTGTGCTGTCACTGGATCCCTGGTACGACCCCCGCTACGCCGTTCCCTTGAGCGGCATGATCTTCTCTGCGGGCATGAACGCCGTGAGCCTGGCTGCCGAACGGTATGACGCCGAGTTGTCCGGCGGTGTCTTGCCTGCCGACGCCCTTCCTACTGCCTTGAACGCGGCGCTCATCCCCCAGGTCAACACACTGCTGGCCGTCGGTCTCGTCGCCCTGCCGGGCATGATGACCGGCCAGATCCTCGCCGGGGTCGAGCCGCTTATCGCCGTGCGCTACCAGATCGTGGTGATGTGCATGCTGTTCGGCGTCACCGGGATGTCGGCCGCGGCATACCTCGTGCTGGTGCAACGACTCGAGATACCGGTCAATCAAACCCATGGACGGGCTTGATCAGAGGTCGGTGGGGCCGGGGCCGGACGCCGAGCCCACAAGGCATCTTGGCGGCGCTAGTGTTCGCAGTTGACGAACTCCAGCGCAGTTCGCCAACCCGCATCGCTGTCGATTTCCCGCACCGGCCGTTTCGTGGAGTCCTCGAGGAACGCCTCGATGCCATGCGCGATCATGTAGTCCGGTCGATACTCGGGCGGGCCAAGCGAGCCCAGCAACTTGCACACCTCTTGGTGGCGGTCGGGATCGTTTTGGAATTCGTCCACAGCCTGCAAGACCTGTTGCACCTGGGTCTCGGATGCGTCGGCGAACCGGTCGGCGAATAGCGTGGTCAATGCCGCGTGTGCGGTTGTGTCGGTGACGCGCAGGGTGTCGTAGCGCGCATAGGCACTGGCCACCATCAGCAAGGGGCCCAAGCGCTCGTAGTCGCCCTGCTCGAGGCATGCCTTGACGCCGGAAGCGATGTCCGCCGCCGTGCTCTGGGTCGTGACCGTGTTCGCGTCGACGCAGCCGAGTGGGTTCGTAGCGGCGAGGTTCTGCGAACGTTCGAAGTGGACGACCTTTGCCGGCGAATCCGCCGAGGTTTCGGTATCTTCGCCAGCCGACCCGGCCAAGGCCAGTGATACGGACATGGCGCCGATCAGGCAGCGCCTCCCCAGCCGGTTGGGGAGCGATCTGGATAGTGACCGAGCCTTGGTTTCCCTAGGCACCGGAAATCCAACTCGCGTCGCGCTTCTCCCGGAATGCCGCCATGCCCTCCGCACCTTCCGCGCTGCGGAACATCCGCCCGCTCCACTCGGCGGTCTCGGCGAAGCCGTCCTCGCGATTGAGCAAGGGAACACGTCGGACGAGCTTTTTGCATTCGACCACGGCGTTGGGGCCACCGCGGTTGATCATGTCGATCTCCTCATCCACCGCAGCCTCCAAAGCGGCCCTGGGGACTGCCCGGTGTGCGAAGCCCATTTCCACGGCCTCGGCACCGGTGAAGCGCTTGCCGGTGACAAACAGGCGCATCGCGTGGTGGGTCCCGAGCTTGGGAATGCAGACCACCGAGATCACCGCGGGAATCACGCCAATACGCACTTCGCTGAAGCTGAACTGCACCTCCTCGGCGGTGATGACGATGTCCGCTGCACCGACGAGCCCGAGGCCACCGGCGAAGGCGGCACCGTTGACTGCGGCGATGACCGGCTTCGGGCTGTCCTGGATGGTAGTCAGGACCTGCGGATAAGGCACGGCACGACGACCTTCCACCGATGCACCCGGCGGGCTCTTGAGATCGGCTCCCGCGCAGAACGCCGGGTCGGTGCCGGTGATGACAATGGATCGTGCGGCGGGATCCTCGTTGGCAGCGAGCAGGTGGTCGTAGAGCTCGCTGACCAGGATCGCCGACAGCGCATTGCGGTTCTGCGGACGGTTCAGCGTGATCCACGCGGCACCGTTCCTCACCTCATAAATCGTAGCCTCTAGGTCAGGCATTGTGTTCTCCACATCGTTGGCATTTGCTGAGTTTGCGCAGCAAACTCAAACGCGCCACAAAGTGGCGCGCAGGCATGATTTTTCCCTTCTGCTATTCCTCGCCCGCGCCGTCGGCTTCTTCGAGCAGCACGAGCAACGCGCCGTTGTCGACCTGCTGCCCCTCCTCGACATGCACTTCCTTAACGGAACCGTCGAAAGGCGCCGTGATCCGGTGCTGCATCTTCATCGCCTCCAGAACGAGCAGGAGTTGTCCCTCGGTAACCGCGTCCCCTTCGGCGATGTGCGTCGCGAGGACGTTGCCCGGCATCGGCGCGGTCAAGCCGCCCTTGATCTCGTACTGCTCGGGCAATGGCAGACGTGAGCGCTCGACGAGCTCCACATCGTATTCGGCACCGTGCACGAACCACACCTCGCCTCTGCCGGTTACCGCGAACTGCATCCGTCGGCCGTCCATCTCGAGATCCGCACCCGTGGCGTCGGCGCGGTATGCGACAACCGTTCTCTCCTGTTCGGCAATGGTGATCCGGAAGGTGCCGTCCCGGCGCGACCGATAGCTCACCGGGACTTCGACGTCGCCGAGCGCGAACGTCGTCCGTTCCGGCGGCATCATCGAGTTTCGCCAACCGCTCTGAAAACCGCGCAGTACTTTGGCCGTCGCCCGCCGCATCGCCTGGCCACACATCACCGCCGCGGTGACGGCGTCGGCCAGATCCTCGGCCGACAACTCCCGTGTTCGCGCAGGCTGCACGCGTTCGATGAAGTCCGTGGTGGTGTCCCCGGCGAGAAACGCAGGTTCGCGCAACGTCGCCACCAGGAAGTCGCGGTTGTGCCGCAGACCCTGCAGCGACGTCCTCTCCAGAGCCCGGGCAAGACGTGCCGCAGCTTCCCGCCGGGTCGGGGCGTGAGCGATGACCTTGGCGATCATCGGGTCGAACTCCGGACTGACCTCGGTGCCCGACTCGACGCCCGAGTCGAAACGCGCCCGACCGTCGGTGTCGGGGCGCCAAACCGCCACCGTGCCCGGCGACGGCAGGAAGCCGCGGCTCGGATCCTCGGCGTAGATGCGCGCCTCGATGGCGTGGCCGTTGATCGACAGTTCGTCCTGGTCGTAGCCGAGCGGTTCGCCTTCGGCGATCCTGAGTTGCTCTCGCACCAGGTCGAGACCCGTGATCGCTTCGGTGACGGGATGTTCGACCTGCAGTCGCGTGTTCACCTCCAGGAAGAAGAACTCCCGCTCGGCAACGAGAAATTCCACCGTGCCGGCGGACGAATAGCCGATTCGCCGCGCCGCCGACACCGCCGCTTCGCCCATGGCGGCGCGCAACTCGTCGTCGACCGCGGGCGATGGCGCTTCCTCGATGATCTTCTGGTGGCGCCGCTGGATCGAACACTCCCGTTCGAAGAGATGGACCAGGTTGCCGTGGTTGTCGCCGAGTATCTGGATCTCCACATGACGCGTCGCCGTCAGCCAACGTTCCAGGAACAGGGTGTCGTCTCCGAAGGCCGCCTCGGCTTCCCGCCGGGCGCCTTCGACGGCCGCGTGGAGGTAGTGCGGGTCCTCCCCCCCCCGCATGCCAAGGCCCCCACCCACCGCGGAGGCCGGTCCACGGGCGGGGTGGCCGGTTTG